>CAITND010000244.1 GCA_903893625.1 uncultured Oscillatoriales cyanobacterium | reverse complement strand
TACGAATTACGAATTACGAATTACGAATTACGAATTACGAATTACGAATTACGAATTACGAATTACGAATTACGAATTACGAATTACGAATTACGAATTACGAATTACGAATGGGGAATGGGGAATGGGGAGGAAAAGATTTCATCCTCTAGTTTTGCTGCATGAATCTTGTAATGTTTCTTTACCAAAACTTCATAAAAGTTCCGGTTAAATGAAGATTTTGTAAAAAAATCCCCATACTAGGTAACAATTCCTCAGTATTTATGTATAAAATTATATATATATAGATTGGAAATCTGTGGATTTCCTGAATCCTCTATTGAATCACGATGGAACCACCCTTAGAGCGAATTCGCCTATCCCTAACTGCGAAGGAGCAACTAACAAAACTCAAGCGAGTCACCAAAATAGAGAATTGGAATATCCTGTGTCGTTGGGCGTTGTGCCGTTCCCTAGCGGAGCCAACAATACCCTCTCCTGTTCCCATCCCCTCAGATAGTAACGTGGAAATGACGTGGCAAGTCTTTGGGGGAGATATGTGTGATTTGTTACTTCTTGCCCTCAAGCAACGTTGCCATAGTGATCATCTAGGAACTGATCCAGAAACCCTCGCTACCCAGTTTCGCTTACACCTGCATCGAGGAATTGGTTATTTAGCGGGTGATCCCAATCTCAAACAGATTGAAGATTTAATCACCCTCACCCACGTCCAAAACCTCGAAACAAAATAAACCTTAGAGGTAAGAGTTTCGGGGGAGGGGAGAATCAACCCCTACAACTGATCAGTGATCGCAGGTGACGATAACTTCACTCAGATGCCTTTTTCTTCCTTCCCCTAGATTTCCTAGTGGGATCTCACAGACGTCCAAAATTGTTAAACTAGAAACTAGAGGAGAATCTCCGTGACAACAATGAATACCGAATCTGGCTCGGTAAATACTATGGTTATAGGTTCTAATCGCAGATATCATAATGTGATGGAAGACTTAGTAGCTGAGGAAGTAAAGCGTCAACTAGCTTCCCTCTCCCCCCGACTCTCCCAATATATTAAGCGGGTTGAAGTCGAAACTTATGCCCTCAACCGTTTACCCCCCCTTTATGCTTCCAGTAAAGAAGGTTGGATACAACAACTGAAACGAGGACGTGAGGAATTTTATGCCCCTATCAAAACCGCAGTGCGACAAGCGATAGCCGCTGTTCAACGGGACTTGCTACGACACTCAACGCCATTATCTCCAGAAGAAGCCGAACAAGTGAATGAGGAAATCCAGAAACAGGAGACTCCAGAACAAATTGTACCCCGGCATTCCTATGAACCCGATGAGATCCCCGCATCCAAACTGGATCAGAAAGTCGCGCAGCGTCACCGTTCTTATGCGGATAATTACTCGCGCAAAGAAGGTTCTATTCGAGATGGATGGATGGGGTGAAAAAAACTGTAGTGGTGGGGAGGGACATCACCCCTACGATAAAATCTGACAACCGATTTAGGATGGCTATCTTCCCCCCCGGCTCGTGATCTGCTTGTCCCTTAACGTTTTAACGATTAGGAGGACGTCGTCGCCGCAGGAAGTCAGGAATATCTAATCCTGGTTGGGGTGGGTTAGTCGGGGTTGGGGGTGGGTTGGGGTGGGTTGGAGCCGGAATTACCGGAATATTCCCCTGGGGTACATTCACTGAGCGGGTTACGGGAATACCCTGTTTATTGTCTCCAGAGAACCCGGTGGCAATGACAGTAATTTTCACTTCTCCCTGCATCCGTTCATCGATCACAGCCCCAAAGATAATATTGGCATTGGGATCAACCACTTCATAGATAGTTTCAGCCGCCGCATTCACCTCATGTAAGGTTAAATCCGTACCGCCAGTAATATTAAATACCACGCCCTTTGCCCCATCAATAGAGGATTCTAATAAGGGAGAGGCGATCGCCGCAACAGCAGCTTCTCTGGCCCGTGATTTCCCCGAACCAATGCCAATACCCAATAATGCCGACCCAGCATCAGCCATGACTGCCCGGACATCAGCAAAATCCACGTTAACTAATCCCGGAATCGTAATAATATCCGAGATTCCCTGTACCCCTTGACGTAAGACATCATCCGCATAACGAAAGGCTTCTTGTACAGGCATTTGCTCGTTAATCACGTCTAATAACTTATTATTCGGAATCACAATTAACGTATCAACACGGGATTGTAAGGCCGCGATGCCTTCATCTGCTTGAGAATTTCGTCGTTTGCCTTCAAAAGTAAATGGACGAGTGACCACCCCAATGGTTAAAGCCCCGATCTCTTTTGCCACTTCCGCAACCACGGGAGCCCCTCCGGTGCCAGTTCCGCCTCCTAACCCGGCAGTAATAAAGACTAAATCAGCCCCTTCTAAAGCTTTGTGAATTTCATCCCGTGACTCTTCCGCCGCTTTTTGACCAATGGCGGGGTTTCCACCTGCTCCTAACCCTCTGGTTAATTTCTGACCAACTTGTAGACGTTTTTGGGCTTTCGATAGTGTTAAAGCCTGAGCATCGGTATTCACTGACCAAAACTCAACACCCGTTACCTGGCTGTCAATCATTCGGTTAACTGCGTTACCGCCACTGCCACCAACACCAATCACCTTGATCCTTGCAGCATTGCTCGGAATAATATCGCCACTCCAAGAGTCTTCACGGGGCATATCTTTAGAATCGTTATTAGGGTTAACTATTATTTGTTCATTTCTACGGAATGGATTAGCTGAATCTGCTGTCAACCAGGGATTCGCTTTTTCGACCGCATCAGAATTGCCTTGGGTAGACCCCAGATTATTCTTAACTGTCATCTTTCTTCCCCCTTGGAGACTCCCACTGAACCAGTAATCAGGTCAGTGGTGAGAGGAAAAGGGGGGCAGGGGCTATGTTGCATACAAATAACCATCTTTTCTGTGAATAAGTGAACAATATTTGTTACCAATACCTTGTATTAATCCACTAGCTGCTGAGATATTGAAACTGCCTGTTGTGCGAACTGCCACACGACCAATATAAGTTCCAATTTTCTTACCAGAAGTAACAACAGCTTTAACAATATCGCCTGTTTGAAAACCTTTAACAAATTTCAGTCTGGGGACATATCGAGATGGAAATCCAAATTTATCAGTACGGCACATTTGACGAGTCCCATGTCCAATAGCTTTAATTAACAAGGGTTGATTTGTTAATACCTGCAAACAATTAACTTGTCCAACACAGGCAGCATCTAACCAGTGGGTTTTAGAAAGATTTAACCGAGTGCGATTAAACTTAGTTAAACCACCACTGCTAGTAGAAACAGGTAAGCCAGTTTCTTTGAGTCGATTAAACAATGTCCATCGCGTTGAATTAACTGCTGTAGCATCTTGGAGTTGACGTTTAGCTTGAGAAAGAATCCGCTTCAAAACATCAGGTTTTTTGGCGAGAAACTTTTCAATATCTTGAGTCCCTTTCTTGAGGTTACATTTTTCACAAGCTAAACATAAATTACTAATTCGGTTAGAACCTCTTTTAGCTTTGGGTTGAATATGTTCCACCTGAAGGGGAAGGTTTTCAATCCCACAATAAGCACATTTTCTCTCCCATTTATTCAGTAGATATTCCCGAACTTCATACCCAGCTAATTCCCCTTGTTGATATTCAACGCCTGAGATTTCAGGATTTTCAAGTTGTTGTAAGTCAAATCTTACTAACTCCTGATAAATACCTTTAATTGGTACAAACTTAATCAGTTTGTTTACCCAAGTCAATGTCGTTTCTACTCGATGTTGAAGACTAGGAGCTAACCATCCTTGATGTCGGGTGCGATTTAAAAACCTTGCCTGACGATAACGAGTATGACGATTCCTCCGAGATCGACGTAGTGAGCGACGGGATTCCAAACTAGCTTTTATCGCTTGACCCCGATGGGTTAGTTCAGCACCAAAAACGACTTTTTCTCCTTGTACTAAGGCGATGCCAGTTGTTTTAGAACCGGGGTCGATTTTTAATGTAATTGGATCGGGAATTGCCGTTACTTCTACCTTGAGAATTATCGTGAATGGATACTGTCTGAAAACTGCCGCTTTACCTGAAGTTAATAACTTACGAGCCATTCCTGGTTGAACTGGATTGAGCGGTCGTTTTTGGGTATCAAGTACAAAAACAAAATTAGACATTTTCAGTCCTCCCTTGCGGGGTAACGTTAGCTTCGACAATGTTAGTGATCGGTACTATCTCAAAAGCACTCGCTTAACCCTCTAAGCCTGTTTAACTTTTGAGTTTTAGAGCTACAGACTAGCTACGCATCTGTAGGTAAGAACTTTAACGCTTTCCACTAACGTAGGTATCTCTACCTGAGTCTGGTCAACTAGAGCTTTTACAAGCCCCCGTTATAATCGGTACTCCGATTTAACGGTGGGTTGTTGACTTTAATAGGGGGAGTAGATGAATAACGGTTCGATAACTTTAAACCAAAGAAACACAACTACTATAGGGTAAGTTGGTCGAGAAACCAAGTCTTTTGGGACAGTTATTAATTACACCGGAGGCCGTTTGTTAGTTAGAGGTAGACTCCTCTTCGGAAGAGGTACGTTTGGCGGTAGTTTCCGGTCGCATCTGTACCAGAGGTTGGCTGGGATTTTTCAGATCAAAATACATCATCTGACTGGCATCTAATTGCTGAGGGACATTTCTGATCCGATCAATCACCCGTAACTGTTCTGGGAATTTAGAACTATAGGGGCCAAGATGAACGATACCCATTTCGGTCTGAAGAATCAGATTATTGGGATCTTCCCAATTAATTTCCAAGATTTTGACAGGACTGCGACTAATAGCTTGATAAACTTGCGGCCAGTAAGCATGATATTGACTAACATTTCCCATCACTTTCAGGGTGGGTAATTGTTTCGTTTTTTCTAATTCCGTATAGTTCTCTAAAGGCATCCAATCCCCGGTGGCATCTAACCAGCCAATTTGGTCATTTCCCCCAGTCTGAGAACTTTTTGAGGAGGGATGAGCCACAGCAACGGGTTGTCGCTCTTGAATATTAATCGTTAAACTGGGCGGAAATAACTGACGAGTGACATGAGCAGAAGCAATTTGACCGCGTGATTCCAAGGTTTTTGCTAAGACCTGGGGTTGAATTTTCCACAGGGATTGAGGATAGGACAGGGGTAATAAAGAGCGAACAGCTTGATCTGATAATAGTTGATTGCCTTCAACTTTGACTTGTTCCGGTTGGCGAATAAACCAGAGCGGTTGATTAATCAGCCAAAATAAACCTCCCGCCAAGCTACTGACAGCCATCGCTTGGTATAGGACTTGAACTAATTTTAAGCGCCGTTGACGTCGTAACTGCTGGCGGCGTCGTCCTAACTCATTCGTCGAAACAGATCCCAGATTGGTCATTACAAATCCTCGACACTCCTTAAGTGATATCTGACACCCTGCTCCTTAATACAGTGTGAACGTTTAACAGCTTAACAGTTCACTTTTTTACTGATTACTGATTACTGATTACTGATTACTGATTACTAATGCCCCCTATCCCTGATCCCCCTCATCCTAAAACACCGATGACATCACTAAACTAAGATTGATAGTTGTCCATTGAATTGATACAGAGGTCAAAAGTCTAATAGTGAGCAAGCTTGATTTAAGCAGATTCTATAAAGCCTGTAATCCTAGTAAGACCATCGACATGGCGAATCCCGAAGATCGAAAATATTATATCGATTTTTCATCCCTTCGGGGTAGCGATATTATTCGAGAACTGAGTCGAACCATTACCCTACTTTCCCATGATCAACCCACCTGTCAATTGTTTAGCGGTCATATTGGATGTGGGAAATCCACAGAATTGTTTCGTCTTAAGGATCTGTTAGAGAATCAGGGATATCATGTCGTTTATTTTGAATCTTCTCAAAATCTCGATATGGCGGATGTGGATATCAGCGATGTTTTATTAATGATTGCTCGTCAGGTGAGTGAAAGTTTGGAAGGGGAACAAATTCGCCTCAAACCCGGATATTTTGCTAATTTATTTATAGAAATTTCCGAGTTGATGCAAACGCCAATTCAACTTTCAGCCGAAGCCGAATTGTCCGTTGGAATTGCTAAAATTACGGCAAAAACCAAAGATTCCCCTAAATTACGTTCTCAGTTACGGCAATATTTAGAACCTCGTACCAGTAGTATCCTAGATGCGATTAATGATGAACTTTTAGGACGGGCTAATATTGCTTTACAGGCTAAAGGTAAAAAAGGGATTGTTGTCATTATCGATAATTTAGATCGGATTGATAATTCTCCTAAACCTTGGGGAAGAACTCAACCCGAATATCTGTTTGTTGATCGGGGTGAACAACTCAAACGTCTGAATTGTCATGTTGTTTTTACTATTCCCTTGACTTTAATGTTTTCTAATGACTATGATCGACTCTCCAGTCGGTTTGGGGTCAAACCTAAAGTGTTACCGATGGTTCCGGTACGTCTGCGGGATGGTACAAATAACCCCAGTGGAATGATTAAATTACAACAAATGGTTTTGGCGCGAGCGTTTCCTGATATTCCACCGGAAGATCGTTTATCTCGAATTTCTGTTTTATTTGATAGTCCTGAAACCCTAGATCGTTTGTGTTCTATTAGTGGGGGTCATATTCGACGTTTATTAATGTTGATGTATAGTTGTTTACAACAAGAAGATCCCCCCTTCACCCGTTCTTGTTTAGAGCAGGTAATTCAAGAATATCGAGATGATCTTTTAGGGGCAATTAACCCTGAAGAATGGGAGTTATTGTTAAGGGTAGTGAAAACTCAAAAAGTGACTGGAGAAGATGAATGTCAAACCTTACTGCGAAGTATGTTCGTTTTTGAATATCGAGATCAAGAGGGTCGTTGGTTTGGAATTAATCCCGCTTTAACTGAAAGTAGTCAATACAAGTTGTTAATAAATTCCCTGAGTAAAACCACTTGAAATGGGACTTTCGGGACAAGGGGAGGGGGAGACAAGGAGATGGGTAAATAATTAGAAACCCAACACCCGACACCCTTCTTCCCCTGTCAACAATATGATCTTATATTTCAGAATGATATATAGTAGCTCAAATCGATTATTTTTTGTGCAATTTATTGAAATGTGCTATAATTTATTCACCTTCGGTGTGCAATCTAGCTATGGATAAACTATTTGATTCCCAAACCGTAGCCTCAATTAATGAAAGAGGTTTAAATCGATTGGTGCGTTCCGTGTCCTTGTCTCAAGGACAATTTTCCTTAGTATTAGTTCGATGCAATTCCAGTCAACTCAGACAACAAGTTCTTCACGCTGTACAAGTTGATTCTGAAATTACCATTGAACCTCTAATTCTATCTCCCCATACCCAAACGCTGTATACAACATTATCAGAATACGTTAAGACAAATTCCCCCTCAGCACTGATGATTTTAGGTTTGGAAACCGTTGAAAATCTCGATACGCTTCTCAGTTCAACCAATCAGGTTCGGGATGAATTTCGCAAACAATTTGATTTCCCGATTATTTTATGGATTACTGATGATATTACCACACAGTTAATTCGTTTAGCACCCGACTTTAAAAGTTGGGCCGCAGCCACCATTAAATTTCAATTAGCAACGGGTGAATTATTAGATTATTTAAAACTACAAGCTAATACCCTCTTTACCCTTGCAGAACTAAAAATTAAAGATGGGGAACCAGAAACCCAACAGGCGTTTAAATCTTCAGTTTCTCGCAGTTATCCTTCTGATTTTGCTATCAGTTCAAACCGACGGCGAGAACTGGAACTGCATTGGCAAGATTTACTTAATCGAGATTATGAATTAGACCCTGCTTTAGAAGCCTTTCGTCAGTTTATTTTCGGTCAAGATTGCGATGGGAATGACCAAAGCGAAATCGCCCGCCAACATTATCAACAAAGTTTAGCTTTCTTGCAACAGGTCAGTCTTCAGAAACAAGCGGGGTGTTGGTTAAGCATCAACCGTCAAGGAATTGTTCTGTTTCATATTGCCTTAACCTATTGTATTCAAGCCACTCGAAATCCGGCGATAGGGAATGCTTTATTAGAGGAAGCCAAAACCTATTTTGAGCAGAGTCAGCAAATTTTTCAACAAGCTGGACGACCTGATTTAGTAGCGGGAGTTATGTCCCATTTGGGTGAAGTATTACAACGTTTACAATTGTGGGAACTGTTACAAGAATTAGCCCTCTCCGGGTTAAAAATGCACCTGATTTATGGAACCCCTAGCCAATTGGCTCAAGACTATGGGTTTCTGGCGGAGGTCGCGTTAAGAAGGTCAGAATGGAATCGCGCTCTGGCTTTAGCACAATTGGCTTTAACGATTTTACCGGAGTTAAAACGAACAACCAGTCGAGGGCAATTATTATTATTATTAGCACGTTGTTATCAATATCAGGGAGAATGGCAACAGGCGAAGCAGGAATTAGAATTAGCTCTTTCTCAGACAGAACCTCAATATAATCCGCAGTTGTATCTGGATATTTTAGCGGAATTACGCCATATTTACTATCAACAAGGTCAGTATCGCCAAGCCTTTAGAACCAAGAAAAAACAACGGGAACTCGAACATCAATATGGGTTCCGAGCGTTTATTGGGGCTGCCCAACTACAACCTCCTAAACAAGCAATTAATCCCTCTAGTATTCAAGGGGAAAATATCGTCACCATTGCAGAAGAAATGATGGCATCTTGTCGGCAATATGATATTCAGAATTTGCTGCATCGATTAAGTCGTGATGATCACAAATTGATTATTATTCATGGGCGTTCTGGCGTGGGTAAAAGTTCGTTAGTGAATGCGGGTTTAGTTCCGGCGTTGAGAAATACGGCGATTAGTGCCAGAGATTGTTTACCCGTTGTGATTCAAAGTTATACGGACTGGGCTAGAGAATTAGAACGGAATTTAGCCAATGCCTTACTGAATTATAACTCCTTCAAATATCCCCATGAATCTTTAAAAAAACTCTGGTATACGGTGATATCTCAATCTTCAATTAAACCTTGTAATTCTCCAAGAGAAATAGAAGAAATTGCGGATGATTTTATTCTCAATCCTTCTGCTTTTATGTTAAATCAACTCCATCAAAATGCAGAACGAAATTTACTAACAGTTTTGATTTTTGACCAATTTGAAGAATTTTTCTTTGTTTCTCAACAGCAAGAAAAAAGAAGAATATTCTATGATTTCTTGAAAATTTGCTTGGATTTGCCTTTTGTGAAAATAATTTTCTCTCTGAGAGAAGATTATTTACATCATCTCTTGGAATGGGATCATTTACTGAATTTAGAAGCTATTAATAATAACATTTTGGATAAAAAAATCCGCTATCATTTGCGAGATTTTACCTTAGCGGAAGCAAAAACGGTAATTGAACGCTTAACGCAACGGGCTAAATTAAAACTAGAGCCAGCTTTAATTAATGCCTTGGTGACAGATTTAGCCGATGAACGTCAAGAAGTACGACCCATAGAATTACAAGTTGTCGGCGCTCAACTTCAGGAAGAAGGAGAACATGGAATTACCACGTTAGCGAGTTATCAACAATTAGGAATTAACCCCAAAGCCGAATTAATTAAACATTCTATTGAACAAGTTATTCAAGACTGTGGGCCAGAAAATGAAGACGCAGCTTGGGAAGTTTTATTTGCACTAACGGATGAAAAATTTACTCGTCCGATTAAAACAAAAGCGGAATTAATTACAGTAATTAGAAGGGAACAGGGAATTACGAATTACGAATTACGAATTACGAATTACGAATTGGGAATTGTCAATGGTCAATGGTCAACAGTTAACGGTCAACAGGCAACGGTCAACGGTCAACGGTCAACAGTCAACACCCTAGAGAGGGAGGAGCCGGAAGCTTTTATTGATGTGATCTTAGAATCGGGTTTGCTATTAAGGAGGCGGGAGGAACCTGAAGATCGATATCAACTGTTACATGATTATTTAGTATTACCGATTCGACAACGATATGCAATACAAGAACAACAGCACCAGCAGGAGATTCAACAATGGTTGCATCAAGCTCAATCTGAAAAAGGGAAAGCAGAAGCGGCTTTAGAAAAAATGAGTCGAGAGCAACTGTTACAACGGAATCGATGGTTACAACAGTTGTTAGGAGTATCGATAGTTGTTGCCCTATTATTGGGTTTTACAACAAAAGTAGCGATTCATCAAGAACGACGGGCTGATCAACAAAAGCAACTCGCAGATTTAGCCACCTTAACTGCTTCTTCCGATGCCTTATTTTTCTCAGAATATAAATTCGATGCTTTAATGGAAAGTTTAAGGGCGGCTCGACAATTTCAACACTTAAAAGCGACAACTTCCCTCAGTCCCGAATTGAAAACAATGGAAACGCGCATTGCCGCCACATTGCAACAGTCTGTATATGGAATTGGAGAACACAACCGTTTAGAAGGACATCAGAATGTGGTTTGGGATGTCTCTTTTAGTCCCGACGGAAATTATCTGGCTTCAGCCAGTGTAGATAAAACCGTGAAATTGTGGACACCCGATGGTCAACTGCTACGGACGTTAGTGGGTCATAGCGGGAATGTTACCAGTGTTAGTTTCAGTCCCGATAGTCAATTGTTGGCTTCCGCATCCCAAGATGGGACGATTAAACTCTGGCCTGTAGAAGCCTCGGTGCCCATAACGCCTCTAACGCTTTCAGGTCATCGTAAAACCGTTTCCTCTGTCACCTTTTCACCGGATGGCCGTTTGATCGCTTCGGTGTCTGAAGATCATCGACTGAAATTATGGAGTCGAGGGGGGAAATTATTACGAACTCTCTATCTGACTTCGGCTGCTTTAACTTCCGTGGCTTTTAGTCCCGATGGTCAAGAAATAGCGATCGCAATTTCGGATGGAACAGTAAAACTTATAGAATTAGATGGAACGGTTCTCTACACTTTAGACCATACCAATAACCCCGATCAAACCGTCTATAAGGTGCGTTTTTCTCCGAATGGCAAACTGATCGCAACGGTAGGAGAAGATCAAACGCTGAAACTATGGACTCGTCAAGGTCAACTGTTGAACACCTTAAAGGGAGATAGCGACCGAGTGTATGGGTTGAGTTTTTCTCCCGATAGCAAATTATTAGCTACGTCTAGTGACGATAAGCATATTTATTTATGGACGGTGGAAGGAACTCTATTAAAACAATGGCAAGGACATGGGGATAAAGTTACGAATGTTCAATTTTCCCCCGATGGCAAGATTTTAGCTTCTTCCAGCTATGACAAAACGGTGAAGTTGTGGAGTTTAGATCGAATTCCTCTGAAAACCCTCACCGGACATCAACATCGCGTCTTAGGGGTGAGTTTTAGCCCCAATGGGGAGATGTTTGCCTCCGCCAGTCAGGATAAGACGGTGAAATTGTGGAGCCGTACAGGAGCGTTACTGACGACGTTAACGGGGCATCAAGATCGGGTGACGACGGTAAGTTTTAGTCCTGATGGTGAACTTTTAGCGACGGCTGGCTATGACCGCACGGTGAAATTATGGAAACTGAGTGCCGACTTAGAAAACCTACAAAACCGTCAGGGTGCTTGGTTCAGATTACCCTATCCTGGTTTTTCTGGGTCTGTTTCTCAGGTCAAAGAATCCTTACCACTGCTGAAGAAACGGGTTTCCGTTGAGTCTATTCAACTGTTTAAAAGTTGGAGTGCTCATAATAACAGCATTATGAGTATTAATTTCAGTCCTGATGGGGAACAAATTGCTACGGCTAGTAAGGATAAAACCGTTAAATTGTGGAGCCGAAATGGTCAATTATTACACACTTTAATCGGACATCGTTCATGGGTTAATAGTGTTGTGTTTAGCCCGAATGGTCAAGTTATTGTCACCTCTAGCGATGACGGGATGATGAAACTGTGGGATAATCAAGGAAAATTATTAAAAACCATTCCGGCCCATCAGGGTTATATTCTCAGTGTCAGTTTTAGTCCCGATGGTCAAATGATTGCTTCGGCGGGATATGACAATACTGTTAAATTGTGGGATAGCAAAGGAAATTATCTCAATTCCTTGTTAAAGGGATCGAGTGATAGTGTAACCAGTGTGGTGTTTAGTCCCGATAGTCAATTAGTTGCTTCCGCTAGTTACGATGGTACAGTTAAACTCTGGAGTTGCCACGATGGAACTTTACTGAAAACCTTAGTCGGTCATCGGGATAGCATCATGGCTCTTAGTTTTAGCCCCGATGGTCAGGTTTTGGTTTCAGCGAGTCGGGATAAAACCTTAATTATGTGGAATCTCGATTTGGATAACCTGATTGATCGCGCTTGTGATTGGGTTCACGATTATCTGCGAACAAATCCTAAAGTTGGCAATAGCGATCGCCATCTCTGCTATCTTTGAAATCAGAAATCTGCGCTTGCATTCTTCTATTTTATATAGATTTTTCGGGTCTGAACCTTAAGTTTTTCCAGGGTTTGCCATTTTCTGATTAGTTTTTTTAATCCGTATCAAGCGCTGGTTTCCAAAACGGGCATAGAGGCGTGAAGTTGACACTCTCAGGTCTGAAGACGCTGAGATTCTGCGGACAGAATTAGTTTAACTTAATTCTCGCTACGACTGCCAAAGATCGTCTACTGAGTTGATCAAGCGATATGCCCAATCTTCCCGATACTTTTCTCAAAATATTAGTTGATACTTTTTTATTCCAAAGTTGATTCATGGCTTTCATTGCCCTGGCATCAATTAGAAAGGAATTTCCTAAAGTATCAACACAAGCCGCTAAATTGTCCGCAGTCCCTAAATCAATAGACAAGGCTTGATTAATATCTAATTCATGTTTTTGTTTTTCTGCCTCGTAGGACATTTCTAGGTAAAAGACACCATTCTTAGGGAGAATAGTAAACTCTTTAACCTTGGAATAGTCAATGTTTGATGGCATGGGCAAGAAAAATTCAGATACACCAAACCATCTTTTAACTGTTGTTCCGAGAGCGAATCTAAGTTGACCATTGATTAGTGTTGGTCTTTGCCCTCCTGAATTGGGATAGGCAACTTTGAACAATTTAGAACCCTTGAGATAGCCGGGAGGTTTAGGTCGAAAATGTAGTTGCTCTTTACTATACAAGTCCCTTAGATTCTTAAAAGATTTGAAGGATTCTGTTACCGACATCAAGGTTTGTTGCATCGGTGTTGATGGCATTGACTGTGCCAATAAAGACTTTGACACCGATGGTTCAGATGCTAAGTCAAACTTTCCTGTCAACAATTTACCTGTCTTAAAAAGTATTTGACGGGCAAAATAAATTCCTGTGTTGTATAATTTACCTGATTGTTGACAGAGATATTCTAGTAACGCATGGGTTTCCTTATTTGGACGAAGTAAAACTTGCTGTACTCCCATTGTCTTATTGGATTTAGCCATTGATTCGACCATCACGACTTTGTTGACCTCTTTATGCTAATCAACCAGCAAACTAATATTTCAAGGGGAATAAATTCCCCTGTGTCGTGTTTCCTCTCAGGTCTGAAGACACTGAGTTTCCACACTCCCATCCATTTTTTTATGAGACATGGGTTCCCAGTTGAGAATATCATGTAATAGGGCTTGATAGCCTCGGACATTGGGATGAAGACCATCGGCGCTTAAGTGTAACAAACGCCAATGTTCCCCTCGTCTTAACCACAGATCAAAAATATCCAGATAGGGAATCTGACGTTGCTCACAAGCTAACTTTGTGGCTTGTTTGTAACGATATTGATCCGCGTGATTATAATAAAAACAGTCGAGAAATGGCATTTTACTTTCATCTACAGGTACCATTCCTATAAATAAAACCGGACACAAATTCACCGCCAGATCTAATAAATGATTGAGTTGGGTTTGAAATTGTGCAAATTCTGTAAAACCCCGTCCATTTGCTCGTCCTAACCGGGGAGAGTCATTAACCCCAACGGAAAGAATCATTAATTCAGGCTGGCGATTTCGCAATTCTCCTCGGTGACTCCATTCTTTTTCCAGTCGTTGTGCAACCTGAGCCACACCGTTTCCTCGCACCCCTAGATTATAAAGGGCATGACCTGTATAACCTGGAGACATCCACTGACGACGTAAGCGTTCTACCCAGCCACCACCAACGGGATCACCAAACCCATAAATCAGACTATCTCCGAGGGCAACAATTCTCATCGGAAGATGATGATCATGATGCCCAGGAAAATGGGATAAAGATTGAGCAGAAAGGGTTCGCATACAAGCCTTCTTTTGAGGTCACATTTAAACCGAGCCGTTAAAATTCACAACATTGACATACTCCCCACGCCTAAAGTCGGGGGCTTTCCACTGGCTTTTCGGTAAAATCGCAGATTCCCAATTCCGCTTTGATTAGCATCCTGTGTCTAAAGTTGCTACTTTTACCATAAATTTAGTCTAACCTCGCTTCAATTAAAAAAAAGTTACTGATGAACTTTTAAGATTAGAATTTCTTATGCTTTCTTCCTGGCGATTCAATAAAGTCTTGATCATCGATAGATCTTAATATTTTGAAAAATATATTTAAAAAGGGAAACTGAACTTAAACTTTTGTCAGTATCCCCTGGGAATTTTCTTTAAAATTTGTTGCCCAAAACCTTATAAATCGTTAATCTTGGGCTTTAAGAGTAGCAGATGATCGCTAGATTCTCGCTTTCAACCAATTAGCAATGGTGGGAGGTAAATCCCGTTGAACTTTGCCACTGACATACATTCCAATATGTCCGACGGGAAAGCCTTGTTCAGTATAATCCTTACTTCCGACATACTGTTTTAAGGCTAAAGAAGATGAAGGATCAACTAAATGATCTTTCTCCGCATACAAGTTTAAAACAGGCATTTTTACCTCTTTTAAATTCACCTGTTGTTCACCAATAAAGACTTCACCCTTAATTAATTTATTGCCTTGGTAGAAATCTTTCAGAAATTGTCGATAGGCTTCCCCGGCTTGATCTGGGCTATCAAAAATCCATTTTTCCATCCGCATAAAATTGAGTAATTTATCTTTACTGCTCATAATATCCGGTAAATCCAAATATTTTTGATATCCCAGTTGCAAAGGTTTAAGCATCAAGAATTCAAGATTGAGGAAATCCCCTGGAACATTCCCCATTGCATCAATCATTAAATCCACATCCAAAGCATCTGAACCGAGGGTACAACCTCCCCGCATATTTAGCAGGGTATTTTTCATCTTAAAATCAACGGGAGTCACCATCACAATTAAGTTCTTCACCTTATCGGGGTGCATGGAACTATAACAGAGGCTAAAGGTTCCTCCTTGACAAATTCCTAACAGATTAATCTGGTCTAATTCATGGGTTTTGGCAATAAAATCTACACAGGTATCGAGATAACCATTTAAGTAGTCATCTAAGGTTAACCAACGATCCGCGCGAGTGGGATATCCCCAATCAAGTAGATAAACATCTAACCCCAATTTTAACAAATTGGCAACTAAGGATCGATCTTCCTGTAAGTCAACCATAAACGGACGGTTAACTAAGGCATAAACAATTAAAACCGGAATTGGAAAGGGTTTTTCTACCTGGGATTTAAAGCGATATAAAATCACTTTATCTTCCTTATAAACTACTTCCTTGGGAGAAAATCCCACTTCAATATCTTCTTCGCGTAAACGGCTTAAATTTTCCATGCCTTTTACGAGTTTTTGCGTTAATTCCACATATTCGTGGGTCGTATCTTCTAAGCTTAATTGAGTCAGAAAAGGTAACATAATTGTGGAACAGGCATCTTGCCTGTTAATTAGGATGTGTATAACCTGTTAAGAAAATGAACCATTTCAGAAGTTTTCACAGTCAACTATCAACTTTCAACCCCTTGTTCATACTTTGCCACAGTTTTTTTCAAGCGTTTAACTTCTTTTCGCAGTTCATAGACGGTTTTATGAATTTCATCAACTTCTCTGCGGGATGGCATATTCATCGCTTTCATCCAAGATTCCATTAATTCTTGTTGTTGAATGCGATAGGCATTTAAAGCATTGAGAAAATCCCCATGAACTTTGAGGTTTTCTTCGGAAACAAAAGTCTTCTCAAAAATATCATCAGAAACGATACTCCAGAGGTCTTGGAATTTTCGCCAGTCGGTAACGGGTTCGCCTTTTTCGGCTAATTCAACTAACTTTTGAATTAAGGCTTCAAAGGATTTAACTTGAATATCGGATAATAAAATTTGATAATTGTTACTGGCGCGATAAAGATTCGTCCATTGATCAAATCCTTTGAGGATTTTATTGTTAAACTCTCGTGTAATTCCGAGAGTCGGACTTTGCAAAAAATTCCCAAAGGTGGGTTGATAGAACATCTCCCAATAGAGGTTATTGAGTTCGATCCAAGGTTGACTATTTCCTGTCCAAGTTTGGTTTAATGGGCCAAGGGAAGACTCCATATAAGCCATCCAAACTTGATTAAATTTTTGGATTTGTTGAGAATATAATTGCCAGAGTTGAGTCGTATCTTGATTAATTTTTTGATTTCCCAGGGAAAAATCATCTAATTGCTTGCGAATTTGTACGGTATAATTCGTTAAGGTTTTCTGCCAATCATCCCCCGCTTGAACTTTTGGTAAAATATCTTGCCAAGCTTCAAAAGACAGCTTTAGAAAACGCATTAATAATTGTTGATTTTGCGTAAACCTTTCTGTTAAAGCGGTCATATCGGGTTGATTTTCGGCGTTCCCGTTAGCTGTTGCTACGCCCATTTGATTAAACCAGGCTTTCCAAATTTGAGTTCCTGCATCTGTCCAAGCATTCACCCAATTTCCGGTTAAATCATTCCAAGTTGCCGTTTCTTTATCCATCTTTTTCACCATGAACTCAATAGTTAAATCAGAACTTTAAAAGGCAAGAGGCAAGAGGTAAAAGATGCCTATTAACTATTAACTATTGCCTCTTCTTGTAATACTTAAGTATGATGGGCACCATTCACCCGTAAAACTTCTCCAGTTACATAACTACTGGCAACGGGAGAGAGTAGAAAAGCACAAGCCCAAGCAATATCTTCGGGTTCTCCAAAGCGACGGAATGGGATTTCTGCAATAATTTTTTCTTTGATATTATCGGCGATCACCTTGGTCATTTCTGTATTAATAAATCCAGGGGCGATCGCATTTGCTCGAACATTATAACGCGCTGCTTCTCTTGCTAAAGATTTTACTAAACCAATCACAGCAGCTTTGGTGGCGGCATAGTTCGTTTGACCTGCATTTCCGCGATCACCCGAAATTGAACTAATGGCAACAATTGACCCGGATTTTTGTTTATACATTCCGTCAACAAAGGGTTTAATAGTATTCACAACCCCTTTTAAATTAACATTAATCACCGCATCCCAATCAGCCGGAGACAGTTTAGTAAAAAAGTTATCCCGGGTAATACCAGCGTTAGCAACGACCCCATAAACAGGCCCTAATTGTTCTGCAATTTCTTTGCCAACGGCTTCCATTTCTTCTAAGTTAGTGACATCGGCTTTAGCAGCAAAGGCAGCCGGATGATCATCGGGAATATTGATATCTACAAAAGCGACTTTTGCCCCTAATTCTGTTAACAAAGAGACAATAGTTGCCCCAATTCCTCGACCGCCACCTGTCACAAAAATGACTTTATCTTCTAAACCTAAAGAAATCATAATTTCAACTCCTATTCAAGTTATTGGTCTGAATGATCAGTGCTGTTAAACTCGCTCAATGGCTAAAGCTGTTCCGCCTCCGGTTCCATGACATAAGGCAGCTAATCCTAATGTTTTATCCTGCTCTTTTAAGGCATTGAGTAAGGTGACAATAATTCGGGTTCCTGATGCGCCAATGGGGTGTCCCAGGGCGATCGCACCGCCATTAACATTCATTTTCTCAAAAGGAACGCCTAACATTTGATGGAATAAGCAACTACTGACGGCAAAGGCTTCATTATTTTCAACTAAATCAAAATCAGTAATCGTCAGATTCAGTTTATCGAGAAGTTTCTGGGTTGCTATTACTGGAAATTCAGTAAATCGCCAGGTTTCACCTCCAGCCCAAGTTCCTGAAATCAGTTTAGCTAAGGGTGTGAGTCCGTATTTTTCCACCGCTTGAGCACTGGCTAAAATCACAGATGCCGCCCCATCGGAAAGTTGACTACTATTTCCGGCTGTTAATACGCCATCTTTGCTAAAAGCCGGACGGAGTTTGGCTAAACTTTCTAATGTGGTTTCCGGGCGAATTCCCTCATCTTGATCGAGAATTTGAGTCCCTTTTTTACTGACAATTTCAATCGGGGCAATTTCCGCTTTAAAGGTTCCCCGTTGAGTGGCTTCCGCCGCTCGTTTGTGGGAATAAAACGCCACTTCATCTAAATTTTGCCGCGTGAACCCATGTTCAGCAGCGACCCGTTCCGTTTCATCCCCCATTCCCTCTCCGGTCGTGGGGTCAGTTAAACCGTCATGCACCAGAACATCGATTAACTGTTCCGGCGCACCCATGAGGAATTTATATCCCCATCTAGCCCGTTGAGAGAGATAAAACCCGGTTTGGGACATCGATTCTATGCCCCCAGCTAAGACCAAATCGGCTTCTCCAGCGCGAATCGCGTTTGCCGCATTCATCATGCTGATCATACCGGAGGAACAAACCATATCCACCGCATAGCCATCAACATGAGCGGGAATTCCGGCTTTCAAGGCTGCTTGGCGAGGAATGAGTTGTCCGTGTCCGGCGCGGAGAACGTTTCCAAAAATGTAGAGGTCTAAGGCATCGCCGGGAACTCCCCCACGTTCTAGTGCGGCTTTCATCACGTGGGCACCGAGATCGGCGGGAGAAAAACCTGCTAAGGAACCACCAAAACGACCGAGGGGCGTGCGGACTGCTGAAACGATATAGACATCAAGCATTGATCTCTGCTTTTCTTGCTAAAACTTAGTGAACAATGATTCTTTTTTACCATATTTGAAGAGTATAAATTCCTAAATAAAGTATTAAGAATTGATGGACTAGAGATCTAACAAATTTTTGAAGGTCAAGCTATCATAGAATTATCAGAAGTTTGCACTGACGAATTCGAGGCAAATCAATGGGATTGTTTGATAATATTTTGGGTCAATTCATTGACGTTATCGAATGGCTTGACTCCACAAATGATACAATAGTTTACCGTTTTCAGCGTCACAATAACGAAATCAAACAGGGAGCTAAACTGATTGTTCGACCGGGACAACAAGCAATTTTTGTCAATGAAGGGCAAATTGCTGATATTTTTCAACCCGGAACCTACGAACTTTATACTCAAAATTTACCGATTTTAAGTACCCTACAAGCATGGCCCTATGGGTTTAATTCTCCCTATAAAGCTGAAGTTTATTTTGTCAGTACAAAAACCTTTACCAACTTAAAATGGGGAACCTCTAACCCAATTCTCGTCAGAGATGCAGACTTTGGGGCAGTGCGAATTCGCGCCTATGGAAACTACAGTATTCGGATTAATGAACCGGGAATTTTCTTAAAAACCTTGGTGAGTACGGATGGTTTATTCCAAGTGGATGAAGTCCAAGATCATCTGCGTAATATTATCATAACAGCGTTTGCTTCCTGGTTAGGAAAAGCTCAAATTCCCCTGTTAGATTTTGCTGCCCATTATGAAGATTTTGGGGAACAAGTGCGTCAGGGAATTCAACCCCAAATGCAAGCAATGGGAGTCGAACTCGCCGGGTTATATATTGAAAATGTTTCGGTTCCCCCTGCCGTTGAAGAAGCCATTGATAAACGGTCTTCGATGGGAATTTTAGGCAATCTTCAACAATATACCCAATATCAAGCGGCAAATGCCATTGAGGAATCCGCCAAAAATCCAGGCTCGGGTAACATGGGTTTAGAATTTGGGGTGGGAATGGCGATGGCACAACAGTTGAATCATAGCCTCAACGCACCCCCTTCTGCTCCTCCTCCTCCGCTAATTCAATGGTTCATTGCCCGCAATGGTCAACCAGTCGGGCCATTAACCCTAGAGCAACTGCGTCAACAAGGATTAACACGCGATACCCTCGTTTGGCATTCTGGACTCTCCGGTTGGACGGCTGCGGCCCAAATTTCAGAATTAGCCCCAATATTGCCGCCACCGCCACCGCCTCACTCTTAAGAAAACTAGCACTCGTTTCCACACTCCCATCCTTTTCTTATGAAAACCCCGGCATCGATACAAAATTTTCCTTGTCCGAGTTGTGGTGCACCGATGGAATTTAACCCGACGGTGGGAAAACTCAAATGTGGCTATTGTGGGGCAACGGCGGAAATTCCAGAGACGGGGGCCAGGGTGCTTGAACGTTCCTACACAGATTCTCTGCATTTGGACTCTAGCCGTCTTGCCAGCTTATCAAAAACGGCATTAGAGGTGAAATGTACGGGGTGTGGGGCGAATATTATGTTTGAACCCTCCTTGGTGGCAAAGAATTGTCCGTTTTGCAATACGGGTTTAATCGCCCAACCCCAAGAAGCGAGTCCAACGGTAATTCCAGAGGGGATTATTCCGTTTCAAATTACGGGGAAACAGGCGCGAGATCAAATTCAGCAGTGGATTAATAGTCGCTGGTTTGCCCCTTCTGCCTTGAAACATTTGGCACAACAGGAAAAAATTCAGGGGATTTATTTGCCCTTTTGGACTTACGATGCTGACACCAGTAGTGACTATCGGGGGGAACGGGGGGAATATTATTATGTAACGGAAACCTATACGGTTACGGTGACAGATTCGGAGGGAAAACAACAGGAGGAAGAAAGAACCCGTGAGGTGAGACATACGCGCTGGTATCCGGCTTCTGGGCGAGTTAGTCGCTTTTTTGATGATATTTTAATTGCGGCAACAAAATCCGTTCATACTGCCTATTTAAACGGGTTAGAACCTTGGCATTTACAGGAATCTTTGAAACCTTATGATTCTTCTTATTTAGCGGGATTTGAAGCCCAACGTCCCCAAATTAGTTTAGAGAATGGGTTTGAACAAGCGAAGCAAATTATGGCTATTGAAATTGATCAAGATGTCCGCCGGGATATTGGTGGTGATGAACAACAGGTTGATCATATTTCGACTCGATATCAGGATATTGCTTTTAAACCGATTTTGCTTCCGGTTTGGCTCTGTTGCTATTGTTATCAGAATCAACAATATCAAGTTTTAGTTAATGCTCGCACCGGAGAAGTACAAGGGGAACGTCCCTATAGTCAGTTAAAAATTGCTAGTGCTATTGTTGCAGGAGTGGGAACAGTCGCAGCAATTATTTTAGCCTTTACGGTTGATTGGAATACGGTAAAAATTCCGGGTTTCCCCCAACATCAACCTGCTTCTCAACCGACTCAATTTAATCCAACTTCCGATTAACTAAGCAGAAACCCGACTTCTAAAAACACTCGTTAACCATCAGAAACCCAATTTCCACCCCCTATTTGTATTGTATATATAGTCAATTGTAGGATTCATTTTTAGATTTCATATAAGTAGCGATCGCTAAAAATCCAAAACCGGGTTTCTGAATTCATCTCTGGGTCGGGACAGAAAAGTTATTGTAGAAACCCGGTTTTTAGGAGGGATTATTAAACAATCACGAACTGATTAGCCGTGAGAGTGGGTTTACTGGTCAGGGTCGCTAATGGGATCAGAGATTGAGACTTTTTACCATCGGGGTCAAAGCCGAGTAAACCCGTAGAGGTGTTATAGAAGAACGTAGCCATGTCTCCTAAATAATTTAAGGTTGTACCACTAACAAAAACACCTGTATTAGATGCTATTGTGCTTAACGCTGTTCCTGCTACTAATCCTGCACCAAACCCGGCGGCGGAAATATTAAAGATATCTCCTTGACTGGGATTAAAATCTGTGAGAGTGTCTTGACCCTGATTGGGGTTATTGTAAACAAAAGTATCAGCACCACCGCTACCCGTGAGCTTATCGTCCCCTTCGCCTCCTTGAAGGCTATTATTAGAAGCATTACCGACAATCACATCATTATAGGCGGAACCTTGAACCTGGGTTTTACCATCTAGAATCTGTTTTTGTCCGGTAGCATCGAGAATAGAGTCAAACCAATAGTTAGCCATTTTCTCGTAACCATTAGCCGTAGGATGTAAACCATTATCAGCAGGAGGGGCGGTGATATCGGTTTCTAGGATTGGGTTTGACCCTTCCCACATATTAACAAATTTGACGTTTTCTGAAGCTGGTTTACTCGCTACAACCCCAGGAATTCGAGAATTATAATCAATGATATTCTGCATTCGGATGGCGTAGTAAGAACTCTTGGGATTGACGGGTGCGATCGTACTGACCAATAAATCTCCGTTATCAAAGCTAGGATAACTGGTGATGGTATCAATTAAAACACTCAACCGACTCTCCATCGTGGAAACACTTCCTGACGCATCGTTTGTGCCAATCATCAAAAGCACAACATCAGGATCAGCCGCTGGAATCCAGTTATTCACACCACTACCCGGAACCGTAGACCGACCATTTTTAATCTCGTTAATCGTCCATCCTGCATGACCTTCATTGTTTTTATCGGGTAGGGCTGTGGTTCCGTTGGACTGACTTCCTACAAAATCAATCGGAACACCCAGGGATTGAAAGCGATTCCATAAACCCATCCGATATCCTACCCATTGAGCTTGGATTTGACTGCCATTTTCTTTCCCTTCGGTAATGGAGTCTCCCAAGGGCATGATTTTCAGAGGTTGGCTGGAGTCGGGAATATAACCCAGTCCCTGTTCTAGGTTGACATTCACTCCTTTGGAGGCTTGGCTGTAGTCTGCGGTATTACCATTGCCATTAACCGAAACCTGAAATGTTCCTAGTGTTCCACTCGCAACAGGATTGTTGGTGCGATCAAAAACTTGATTGCTTTGCATGGCAACAGTATAAGTTCCCGCTTCGTTGAGGTTCCAAGTGCTTCCAGGAGCATTAATTTTATAAGTGGCGGTGGCAACCTTACCATCACTATTGGGACTGACACTGACCAGGGTTGCGGTTTGATTGAAGTTGTTCGGCCCGGTAACGCGCACATCCTTGCTATCAATCGTAGAAACATCAACCTCCACATTGTCACTGTATTGAACTGTGAAGGTGTAAGCCTGAGTATTACCAGAGGTGACTGTAAGACTATTGGCAGTCAAACTGGATGTAGGGGCACTATTATCTCCAGCCGGGACAAACTCAATGCGGTCAATTCTGGCATTTTCGGCACTATTAACTGCTCCATTGATTTCAATCTTGTCATTTTTGTTAACTTGAACATTTTTGAAGACGATTTCTGTCAAAGTTTGAGCAGAAGCATTATTTGCTCCCAAACTTTTGTCCGCCGTCCAAGTCCCAACGGTATTTCCTTGAACCCCCAAAGAAATCGGAGATTGACCATCGGCTTCATCAAAATAGCTCACCACAATATCGTAAGCACCAGATTCGCCGGAAAAATCTTCCGTTGTGGCGGTTCCTGTTGTTCCTTTAGTCGAATTCAGACCAATAAATTTACCCCCAGAAGCAAAGGTTCCCGACTCAATTTGATATCCTCCCGTTAATACCATTTTTTCGGTTTCAAGAGTGACAATTTGGGTGGGAGTGGGAGTGGTGGTTTGAACGTTAACGTTAAAGGTATCTAAGCTACTACTAGCAACGGTATTATCACTGGTATCTTTAACTTGGCTGGCTTCGACGGCAACGCTATAGCTTCCGGCTTCGTTGCTATCCCAACTACCTCCAGGGGCGTTAATACTATAGGTGGCGGTGCGAGGTGTGCCGTCACTATTGGTATCGACACTAACAAAGGTTGCTAGTTGATCAAATCCATTCGGCCCAGTAACTCGCACATCTTGGCTATCGAGACTGGAAACCTTTACTCCTTTATTATCGCTATAGGTAACGGTGAAGGTGTAATTATTATTACTTCCCGAAGTTAGGGTGGTATCGTTGGCGGTGGCGGTGGCTGTGGGTGCGGTGGTATCGGGAGTTGTGGCTGTAACCGGAATAAATTCTACATAGTCAAATCTGCCATTTTCTCCAGTTTCTAAGGCTCCAGTCAGTTTAATTTCATCGCCTTGAGTCAGATTAACCCCAGAAATTGTTTTTGAGGTCAAGGTTTTAGCTGAAGCGCGAGCATCTCCTAGTGATTGATCAGCAGTCCATTGACTAACGGTATTTCCGGCGATGGAAACGGAGAAGGGAGATATACCATCG
>CAITND010000243.1 GCA_903893625.1 uncultured Oscillatoriales cyanobacterium | reverse complement strand
TTGTGGTGTTTGAGTGGGTAATTACGAATTACGAATTACGAATTACGAATGGGGAATCAATTAACTCTTACACTGATAACTGATAACTGATTACTGATTACTGATTCCCTCCCAGCGTTTCATCTGACCCCCATCAATATCAAACAGGTCAAGAACCCGACAAACGGTATTCGTGACCATCTGATCAATTGATTCTGGCATCGTATAAAATGCAGGAACCGGAGGCATAATAATTCCCCCACATTCTGTCACGGATAACATATTTTTGAGATGGATAGCATGGAGGGGAGTTTCCCGCACCATTAACACTAACCGACGACGTTCTTTGAGCACCACATCCGCCGCGCGAGTCAGGAGGTTACTGGTGACACCCGTAGCAATTTCAGCTAAGGTTTTCATGGAGCAAGGAAGGATGACCATTCCCATCGTGCGGAACGAACCACTGGATATTGCCGCCCCCACATCACCGATAGCATAGCTCACGCTGGCCAGATTGTGAAGTTGTTTGGTATCCATCTCTAACTCATGCGCTCTGGTGATTTCCCCCGCACGGGAAACCACGAGATGGGTTTCTACATCCGTTTCCCGCAACAATTCCAACAAACGTACCGCATAAATAATACCACTCGCCCCACTAATACCAACGATCAGACGTTTAGAACTGGTCATGTTATTGGCGGCTTACTAATCTGAATTCTTTTATTTTAAACCTAAATAAACGGGTTTTTTCAAGAAACTTCCTTTCTGATATCACTGCGAATATGTAAATCCCGTTGCGGATAGGGAATTTCAATATTGTTCTCATCAAAAGTTTTCCAAATTTGACAAGAAATTTCACTCATAATTCGTTTACCTCCGATGGGAGTTGCTAACCAAATGGCAATCTCAAAATCTAAACTAGATTCTCCAAAATTGATCAAACTGACTAAAGGAGCAGGATCATTTAAAACTTCAGGATGTTCATAAATAATTTTTAATAAAATCTCGATCACTTGTTGTGGATTACAATCATAACTTGTTCCAACTATTAAGCAGCGACGCACCCGACGATCACTGCCTGTCATGGTTTTAAGTTCTTGGGTAAAAAAGATTTGATTCGGAATAATTTTTTCGGAATTATCCCTCATCACTTGTACTGTTGTGGCTCGAATACTCACTTTTTTAACTTCACTCAATTCCCCCCCGATTTCAATAATATCTCCCGGTCTTAAAGATCCTTCAAATAAGAGAAATATTCCACTAATTAAATCACTAAAAATCTCTTTTAAGCCAAAGCCAATACCAACGGATAATCCCCCTGTAATTGCTGCAAAAGCTGTGGGATTAAACCCAATATATCCAATCACAATCACTATCCCTAAACCAATTAAAAAATAACGAATTAAAATCAAAGAAGCTTGAAATGCACCCGAATCTAGTTCTGTTTTATCAACAATAATTTGCAAAATCACATATTGTAAAATACTCACAGCGACTATCCAAAAATATAACCCCACTGTACTGATAAAAATTGCTCCTATGGTGATGGGGCTGTTAAATAAATTGATCACCTCGACTTGCATCAGTTGATTGACATCCACAAATAAACTTAAAATTTCTCTCAAAACATATAAAATAAATATCGGTCTAAAAAAATAGAATTTGTACTCTTTAACCCGATGAAGGGGAAAAAATAGACATAATCCGATTACAAAAACCCGATAGAATAGATAAACCCATAAAAGCTGGATAGCGATACTCAGGAGTCCTGTTATCCATCCTTGAGTCGTTAATAAATCCCGAACTACAGTTAATATAATTAAATTAAATCCCCTGCCAATTAGCTCTGGAATCAAGCATAATGCACACCAATAAGGAGCTAATGTTGTTTCTTCCTTCAGAGCTTTATTCAGAGTAATTGTAAATTGTTTAAATTGCTGTTTTATTTTTTGGCTTACCCCATAGGATAAGCCATGACTCAATAAGATTGAGAGCAAAATCACCCCCAATTGAATCTGTACCGGAGAACGCTCTAAAAAAATTAAGAGTTTCGTAATTTGATCAAAAATAAATGTTAAATCGGGTTGATTAGACATATCGATTTTTTTTAGGGTTGACTCAATTTCTGATTAACCGTTTCAGCAATACTCTGAGCAGCTTCTTCAGGAGTAATATTTCCAGCTAACACTTGAGGATATAAACTATTGCCCTCTTTCACCCAAACACGAGCCGATTTAACTTGGTCTAGAGGAATTGCGATCGCGGTTTTAGCTTGCTGGACTAATATCGCTTCTAAGGGAAACAAACGACTATTAACATTGACTTGATAAGCCGGAATAAAAGAACCTCGTAGTATCATTAACCGCTTGCGAATCTGTTCCCGATTTGTAAAAAATTGAGCTAATTGTAGGGATAACTTTTGTTGTTCAGGACTTGACATCCGATTAAACAAAATGATACGAGAATAAAGAATAGGCCCTGCGGGATTGTTCCCTTCCCCTGGTAATAGGGTGACACCCAAGTTATCTTTTCCTAAAGCTTGGCTATAGTCTGTGAACTGGGAAGAATCACAAAATACATAGGCTAATCGGTTATTAGTAAATGCTTCTTGTAAGACATCAATACTATCGGTAAAAATCATATTGGGTTCAGCTTGGGCATTTTTTAGCCACTCCATCCATTTTGCCCAACTCTTTTGATCAAAAACAAAATCACCTTGGGTATTAAAGGATTTTCCCCCAAAAACCTGCACCCCCCAAAAGGTGGTGATAAAAGTAGACCAGATTCCCACTGAATAACCTGCTTTTGCTTGTTGTAGAAGTTCCGTTAAGGTTTTAGGTGGAGACTTAACTTTCTTTTTGTTATAGCAAAGCGCTTGAGTCATCACAGAAGTGGGTATACCATAGATTTTTCCTTGATAGCGAACATGACTCATGGCTGTCGGAAGGTAACTGGAAAAGTCAAAATCGTTAATTACCGGAATCAAATTATCCTGAATCAAACTCGGAATCACCCCAGAAGTCGTTAATAGAAAATCCGGCCCTAAACCTCGATTGACTTGTTGGCGAAACTCTTGCTCTAATTGATCAGCCGGAATATATTCATTCACAATCCTGACGTTAGGATAGAGTTGCATATAATCATTAAAAGACTGTTGGATCATCTCCTCGATTTTGCCATCAAAGGAATGCCAAACTAAAATCTGTCCTTGAATTGATTCTTGCTGAGATTCAGATAAAATATCTGAATCCTTGCCACTACAACCTGTTAGAAATATTAATACTAAGACAATTAACTGTAAAAAACGGTAACGCAATGGATTTTCCTACTCCCTAAATTAAATATTGGAACATTCTATAGCAATCAGCAGCTTAGTCTTTACAACTTCTTTGTGTCTTTGTGTCTTTGTGGTTAAACTATACCCAACCCTAACTATAAAATAAGCGATCGCCTTTTTCAATAAAAACGATCGCTTATTCTAAAAGAAACCCGGTTTCTAGTTATTTCAACATACCCGAAACCGAAGCTACTTCCGGTTTAGCAATACGAGGAGCCATAAACCCTTTTGCATACAAATCAGGATTTGCTTTAGCCACTTGAGCATAAGAATCCCGCATCTGAGTATTCAGGGCAACCGTTGTGGCATCATAAACCTTCGTTACCAGTTTAGGATATAACCCAATTCCCACAATTAGTACCAAGAAACAGGCAGAAATAAACACCTCACGGGGTTTAGCATCACTAAAGGTGGCTTCTGTAGGTAGCACACAACTGGTTCCAAAACACACCGCCTCATCCTCACCCGAATTTCGTGAACCTGTATCACCCAGCATACAAACAGGGGCTTCACCCGTTGCATAGAATAACTGACGCAGCATGGACAGTAGGTAAATCGGGGTGAGAATTAATCCCACAGCAGCCAGCGCCACAATCACCACTCGGAAGGTTGAGCTATACATATCGCTGGTGCTAATCCCAATAAACACCAACACTTCACTAGCAAAGCCACTCATCCCCGGTAATGCCATAGATGCCATCGCCCCGGCGGTAAACAGAGTGAACACTCTAGGCATCGCCTTCCCGATATAACCCATTTCATCCAAAGCCAGAGTATGGGTGCGGTCGTAGGTAACACCCGCCAGGAAGAACAGCACCGCCGAAATTAGACCGTGAGAGATCATTTGTAACAATGCTCCACTCACCCCAATATCGGTAAAGGAGGCAATTCCCAGCAACACAAATCCCATGTGAGACACCGAGGAATAGGCAAGGCGGCGCTTCATATTCGATTGGCCAAAGGAGTTTAAGCCCCCATAAACAATATTGACAACCCCTAAAATTGCCAGAATCGGGGCAAAATAGATATGGGCATCGGGTAGCATTCCCATATTCACCCGAATCAGACCATATCCCCCCATCTTTAAGAGCACCCCAGCCAGAATCATCGAAACCGGAGCCGAGGCTTCACCGTGAGCATCGGGGAGCCAAGTGTGTAGGGGGAAAACGGCAAGTTTCAAGCCAAAGGCAATTAATAACCCCGCATACATCAAGAGTTCTAGGGTGAGGGGATAATCCTTCAGACCCAGTTCCACCATATCGAAGGTTAAGGGGCCACCGCCATAGAAAGCCATTGCTAAGGCAGCCACCAAGATAAATAAAGAAGCAGCAGCCGTATAGAGTAAAAATTTAGTAGCGGCGTAGCGACGTTTTGGCCCGCCCCAGATAGAAACTAATAGATACACTGGAATTAATTCCAGTTCCCAGACAATAAATAGAAGCAGCAAGTCTTGGGCAACGAACACCCCGATTTGAGCCGAATACAGCAGCAACATCAGGAAGTAGAACAGACGAGGTTTTTGATCAACCTGCCAAGCTGCAAATATAGATAGAGTTGTGACTAATCCCGCTAGAAGTACCAAGGGAAGGGAAATCCCGTCTACCGAAACAGCCCAGTTTAAACCCAACTGAGGCGCCCAAGCAAACTTTTCCACGAGTTGGAAATTTGCACTGCTAGGGTCGTAATACTTCCAGAAGACATAGCACATTAATAATAAGTCCGCGATGCCTACACCCAGGGCATACCAGCGCAACTGTTTGCCGTTTTGATCGGGCAGTACAGGAATTAGCACTGAAGCTACGAGTGGGAGCAGGACTATCGTGGTCAGCCAGGGAAATTGATCCGCCATCATGATAGTAAGAACAAATACTCATCTGTGAATGATTGCATTGTACTAAACTTTGTAACGATTTGTATATAAATTTTTACGAGGGATAACAATTGATTAAAATCAATGCAAATTCAATATCCATAGATATTAATCAATTGTTAAGATAAAATCCGATTGCATTTGATAATTTCCAGCCTCAAAATCAAATGTAATCGGATTGATTGGGGGTTAACTTTTAATTTAGATCTTCTCCTACACCTTATTTAATTTAACAGGCAAGATGCCTGTTCCACAAACCCCACAACCTTATTCTTCCCCAAAATGCTCTCGCAATTTTGCTTCTTGTTCCGTTGATAAATTAGACTGAATCAGTTCTCCTTTATCGAAATCTTTAAACGCTTCTTCCACTTTGTCTAGGGTGACTTTACCCGTTAGCAAAAATAGGGCAGAGGTTCCTTCTGTGACTTGTTCACGCACACTTTTAATAAAGTCGTCATTAATCCCATAATCGTTAAATTGACCCGAAAGTGCTCCAACTAATGTTCCAATTGCTGCACCAATAAATGGCATAAAAAATATGAAGCCAAATAGCATTCCCCAAAAAGCCCCGCCTAACATTCCGGCTCCGACTAAATCAACGGCTTGAATAGTTTTAGGTTTTTTTCGACCCGTTGGCCAAGTAACCACCGCAGCATCCTGAATTTCAACTAAATACTGTTTTTCCAGTTGGACTAACTTAGCAAGTGCCGTTTCAGCACCTTCGGCAGTATTGAATTTCCAAACGGTTAATGTGGCCATAACTTTAAATCCCTCTTAAAGAATGATTCGTTTATTGACTCATGGTACAATAACACCTAAATTTTTGTCTATCTATTCAACAATTACCCAGCGTATGTTAAATTTTCTTAACAAATTGAGTGTTGTAGCGATAGGAACAGTATTCCTATTTCCTAACATTGCAGTCCAAATAGCCTCAGCGTCTCCCAATTTGGGTGATGGCATTATCTGTGTTGCCAAAGGAGTGACGAATCAAGGTCATAAAATCTACTTTTATACCTCTGTCATTGATGACAATACCATGCAGAAAAAGCAACCCGTTTCTGTGACAATCAATGAGTCCATTAATGGAGAAATGGAGCCAGCCGCTTTAGCTTCCACAACCTATCAAGGCAACGATACTTTTAGCGGAAAATCTCAAGCCGGAAGTCCGATTAGTTTTACCCTGCTTGGTAACTACAGTGTAGTTCAAATTAAGCATAGTGGTCAAACTTTTACCGGAATTTGTCACTAGAATTTAGGTTGACTGCGGATTGGTATTAGCTAGGGAGTGATGATTATCCTTGTGATCTTAATTATGAGGATAATTATCAAAGCAACCGCCGATCAACGATTTGATATTGACCGTTAACTGTTAGTTTTTGAGGTTACAAAAACCATAAAAGAGGAACTAAAATAGCCGTTACAATGGCTGCAAAAATTAGCGCATATTCTACTTTTTTGCTCAGTAATTTTATAACTAAAATCAGACTAATTGCAAATAAAACAGCCCCAATTTCCACTAAATCTTGCCCTTTTTGATCAATCAGAGTTAGATTTGGAGGAGGAACTTGAGAGGTTTGTGGTTGGGAAGGAACCTGAATCAAAAATTGACGAGAAATAGAATTAGACGACATTAGGGAAGCGTTCATGAACTAATATTATATTTGGTTAAAACAATAGAATTCCTGTAATTACAGGCTCATCAATATCTATTATACTCCACAGATAGGATTAGAGTACAGATAATCACGCTTTTCTTAATATAACTTTTGGATCATTTTTTGATCAGCAACTTCTGTGTTATCAGAAAATGTCATGGATATCAACTCATGCTTTAATTGACTGAAAACTAACTATTAGGCGGTAACTCCAAAGCAATATTTCCTAATAATCCTTTGCGAAAATCATTTAACATTTGACGGGCGGTTCTTTCGATATCCCCTTTATGCTTATATTCTGCTAATTCCTGTAAATAGATATCTCCACTGAGGGCGTTAAATTCTAATTGATATCGGGACGCTAACAAATGCTGTAAATTGAGATCTTGTAACAACTCTATTAACGCCACAGCTACTTGTTGATTTTCATAGGCTGCTTCCCCAATATCCTCACAAATTGCTAATTTTAACGCATCCTCTTGTTTCTTAATTTGAGTCGGAATTACCCCCGGCGCATCCAATAATTCCAGAGTCTCAGAAATTCTCACCCATCTTAACTGACGAGTCACCCCCGCCCGTCTAGCACTGTCCACAATTCGCCGATTCAATAACCGATTAATTAACGCTGATTTTCCTACATTCGGAAACCCAATCACCGCCGCCCGCACCGGACGCGGTAACATCCCCCGTCCGGCGCGTTTTTCATTAATTTGTACCCCTGCCAATTGAGCAGCTTTCGCCACCGCCTCCACCCCATTCCCCAACTGAGAATTCGTAAAATAAGCAGTTTCCCCCTGTTGCTCAAACCAATCTTCCCACTGTTTGCGAATATAAGAGGGAATCATATCCATGCGGTTAATTACCAGCACTTTCATTTTACTCCCCACCCACTGCGGAACAGAAGGATGATGGGTCGCCAGAGGAATTCGAGCATCTCGCACCTCCAAGATGACATCCACCCGTTTCAGTTGTTCCTGAAGGGTGCGTTCCGCTTTAGCAATATGACCGGGATACCATTGGATAGACATAGGAGTTTGGGGCAGGGGGAGAAGGGGGAGCAGGGGAGGCAGGGGGAGGCAGGGGGAGCAGGGGGAGCAGGGGGAGCAGGGGAAGTGTGAGCGTTCTCGCTCGCTAACAACCAACAGTCAACAGTCAACAGCCAACACCCAATTAAGGAACAATCAGAACAGGACAGGGAGATAAATTAATCACGCGGTTGGTGACACTATCGGCGGCACCTTCTTCGGTGAGACCCGCGCCTCGACTACCCATGACAATTAAATCCGCATTGATTTCATCGGCAACATCACAAATCGTAAACGCGGGTTTCCCTTGTTTTTCTAGGGTTTGAGCCTCAATACCATCCTTAGAAAACAGGGCTTTAGCCTGTTCTAGCAAGTCCGCCACCGCTTCCGGGGACGTCATTTGTTCAGAATGGGGTTGAGGGTCTGGAACCTCAGCATCGGGTTCCACAACCGCCAGAACATACAGACTAGACTGATAGGTTTTGACAAGATTTGTCACAATTAGAGCCGCTTCGTGGGCTTCACGGCTTTGGTCAACAGCAAATAAAATGGTTTTAAACATAATCGCGCATCTCCGAGACGCGGACTTCGGTAAAATGTTTACGGTGAACGATTGGGTGGTAGACTTCATGGGGTTGACAGACAGCATTAAACTGTCCAAAACCTAACCAATGCCACCTAAATTTAATCTGATTTAGACAACAACATATCCAAGGAGGATAATCCTGTGTCAAAAAAAACTGTAGCAGATTTATCAGCATCAGATTTATCTGGGAAACGGGTGTTAGTCCGCGTTGATTTTAATGTTCCCCTTGATAACGGTTCAATTACCGATGATACACGGATTCGTGCGGCTTTGCCGACAATCCAAGATTTAACCTCCAAAGGCGCTAAAGTTATTTTAACCAGCCACTTCGGTCGTCCGAAAGGGATAGATGAATCCCTGCGCTTAACCCCTGTGGCAGCCCGGTTATCGGAATTGTTAGGTAAAGCTGTGATCAAATGTGACGATTGCATTGGGGAGGAAGTCGCCCAAGCCGTTGCTGAAATGCAAAATGGGGATGTCGCGTTATTAGAAAACGTCCGTTTCTACGCCGAAGAAGAAGATAATGATCCTGAATTTGCCAAAAAATTAGCTTCTGTTGCCGATTTATACGTTAATGATGCTTTTGGAACTGCCCACCGTGCCCATGCTTCGACTGAAGGAGTAACCCATTATTTGCCTTCTGTGGCGGGGTATTTAATTGAAAAAGAACTCCAGTTTTTACAAGGTGCAATTGAAGAACCCAAACGGCCTTTAGCCGCAATTGTAGGCGGTTCTAAAGTGTCTTCTAAAATTGGTGTGATTGAAGCCCTTTTAGATAAATGCGATAAATTGCTGTTAGGCGGTGGCATGATTTTCACTTTCTATAAAGCTCGCGGTTTGAATGTGGGTAAATCTTTGGTGGAAGACGATAAACTGGAATTAGCCCGCGAATTAGAAGCCAAAGCCAAAGAAAAAGGCGTAACTTTCCTATTACCAACCGATGTGATTATTGCGGATAATTTTGCTGCTGATGCGAATGCTGAAACTGTTAGCATTAATGATATTCCCGATGGTTGGATGGGGTTAGATATTGGCCCTGATTCGATTAAGGTTTTTCAAGAAGCGTTAGGCGACTGTAAAACAGTAATTTGGAACGGCCCGATGGGGGTTTTTGAGTTTGAGAAATTCGCGGCGGGAACTAAAGCGATCGCTTTAACTTTAGCAGATTTAACCAAAACAGGCACGATTACCATTATCGGTGGTGGTGACTCCGTTGCTGCTGTTGAACAGTTGAATTTAGGCGAACAAATGAGCCATATTTCCACTGGGGGCGGAGCTAGTTTAGAACTGTTAGAAGGGAAAGTATTACCCGGAATTGCAGCGTTAAATGATAAGTAATTTTAGGGTGAATTAACCTAAATTTGTAGGGGATATGGCGGTGTCATTCCCCTACTATTTTTTGACCATGAACGTTTAATTACGGAACTTGAATAATATTAAAAGTATCCTGATTGCCAATTCGATAAAATAAGAAGTCAGAATCAAGGGTTAAAATTTGATGATACCCAGTTTTTTCAGCTACTAAAACTAAGGTTGCATCCGCTAAATCCATTGGTCGATCACAATATTTATCCATCAACGCAAATAAACGAATATAGTCCTTTTCTTCAATTTCGTAAATAGTCAGTAATTTATCTAAAAGAAGTTCACCTAACTGTTTTTGCATAACCCAACCCCCACGATGCAAAGCAAGATACATGGCTTCTGTTAAACATGGCCAAGTTGTCATCAGAGGTTTTGTTAATTTCTGAATTGCACCCCTATAGGCTAGATGTTTCGGTTGACTGGAATCAACTAGACAAAGTAAAACACCTGCATCACAAAGAATCATAGGTTTAGACCTTGCTGGCGATATTTATTGAGTAGAATTTGCTGATATTCGTTAGTAGGTGTTGCAGTTTTTACTTGTAACTGATCAACTCCTTCAAACCATTTTAACCAGGCTTTTAGCAACTTTTCATCAACATTACTCTCAACCGTTTTATCAAGATTTTGATCAATGATCTTATCAATAGCTTGGTTAACTTCCTGTAACAGAGTTTCGGGAAGTTCTTCTAATTTAGCGAGAACAAGGTCACGGATACTCATGATGATTACCTGTTTCAATACTATTGTTTTAAAACAATTAAAATACAATATTTTCATCTATTGACAAAATTATTATAACGTGAGTTCGATGGGTTGCGATCGCATCTCAACAGGAGAGTGGGTGAGCGATCGCATCTCAACAGGAGAGTGGGTGAGCGATCGCATCTCAACAGGAGAGTAGGTGAGCGATCGCATCTCAACAGGAGAGTAGGTGAGCACTGATTAAATTTAAAATGCTTATAGAATAAGAAAGTAGAAAATTAAGATTTAAGCCCAAAGATATTAAAGTCACTATTAGGTGTGTATGGAATCTGCATCATCTCATTACAAGTTATGACCTATTGGTCAAAAGCGATACCCAACTTGGTTAGTTATAATCGATTTGTGGAATTAATGTCTTATGCGTTATTAGCGCTCTGTTGTTACTTCGAGTTTTGTTGTAAAGGGGAAGTAACGGGAACGAGCTTTATTGATTCGACAGCTTTAAAAGTCTGTCATAAAAATAGAGCAACGAGCCATAAAGTGTTTGCCGGGCTAGCCAAATGGGGGAAAAGTTCAATGGGTTTTTATTTTGGATTTAAGTTACATTTAGTTATTAATGACTATGGAGAAATTTTAAATTTTCAAGTCACAGCAGCGAATGTAGATGACCGAAAAGTAGTTCCCGAATTAACAGAGGGGATTGTGGGAAAACTGTTTGGAGACAAAGGATATATCTCAGAAAAGCTGTTTAAGCAATTAAATGAAAAAGGCTTACAGTTGATTACTCGGCTCAGAAAAAACATGAAGAATAAGTTAATGTTGTTAGCCGATAAAATTAAATTAAGAAAAAGAGGCCTTGTTGAATCAGTGAATGATCAATTAAAGAATAAGAGCCAAATTGAACATACAAGGCATCGAAAGGTTGCTAATTTTATGGTCAACCTAGTAGCGGGGATGATTGCTTATACTTATCATCCTGAAAAGCCTTCTTTGTATAGCCAGGAAGAACCTGTTTACTATTTCTAATTAATCATTAGATCTCAAGGAATTAATCGAGCTAATGCCTAGAAAGTTAGCGATTGATAGCTTCTGCTATCAGCCTAAGCATTGAAATCATCTACTTAGCTTAACTAAGTTTTAGCCATCGAACTCACGTTA
>CAITND010000242.1 GCA_903893625.1 uncultured Oscillatoriales cyanobacterium | reverse complement strand
GTAATTCGTAATTCGTAATTCGTAATTCGTAATTCGTAATTCGTAATTCGTAATTCGTAATTCGTAATTCGTAATTCGTAATTCGTAATTCGTAATTCGTAATTCGTAATTCGTAATTCGTAATTCGTAATTTGTAATTAATTCAGGGGTTTGACCCCGATAAGCCTGGGAATGATAAATTGTAGCCAAAATTGTAGCCTAATTTCACTCGGAAGTAGGACATTAATTCTTTTCTATTGAAATCTATTGAAAGAAAAACGGATGTATACCTTTAGAGTCTTGTGTATCCTATTTGGTTGGGCAGGTTTTCCTGTCACTTCCCCAACGGGATCGCTCAAATTTCCCCCTGGAGTATTCTTCTGGCTAAATTTTTGATACAGTTCTAAAGTAAAACCCTAAACTCAGGAGAAAAACTGGACTATAATCTCTGATTGGAGAATTTACCCTACCACAAGTATTAATAAGGATGTAAACATGGCTGAAATCACTAAAGAAGAAATGCGAGAGCGCTTAGGTAATATCGACCAAATTCGTGATATTATCTTTGGGTCACAACTCCGAGACTATAATGGTCGGTTTGAAAAGATTGAGTCCGATCTCGCATTGCTCCAGCAAGATATTCAAGATCGAGTTGAACAACTAAAAACAATTTTAACCGCAGAAATTAAATCTTCTGTTGAAAATTTAGACAAGAGAATTAAAACTCTGACTTTAAATTCCCAGGAAGAATTAACGGATTTACGGCAACAAGGGGATCGACTGAATCGCAAATTTTCCAGTAGTATTGAAGCCTTAGATGAAGCTTTGGATCAGCAAACAACTTCCCTGCGAGAAGAATTAGGACAAACTCGTGATCAATTACAAGAAGAAGTTCGCAATCTCAAAAATCAAGTTTTAGAAGAACTTGATCGTCGCTTTTCTTTATTAACAGAAGTCAAAGTCTCACGGGATGATATGGCTGAAGTTCTATTTGAAGTCGGGATGAGATTAAAAGGGACTGAATTCGTACCTGTAATTAAGCAAGCAGTCGAAGAAAAAAACGGAGGTTTTGTTCTCCCTGAACACCATCTATAATTCGGTCAAAATATGACCTTTTCTCAGGATGATTTAAGTCACAGCGATCAACAACAGGGGATAACATCTCAACAAAATTCATCAGATGATGTTGAGAGTGATCCCCTAGAATTGTTGGTTAATTTATTAATGGATTTAAACGCCTTTAATCAGCCTGATCCCGATCCTTGCTTAGAACAGGAACAACCCCTCCATCCTGTTACACCTAATCCTATTGAATCCGAATCGAGTTTTGAACCTTCTGAGGATGTTTCTGTTTCTCCCCATACTCTTGAAGAAATTAATACCAGTCAAACCCTTGATCAAACGGATATTAACTCAAGATTAAATCCTGTTAATTTAGAAAAATCGCCCCCTCAAAATCCTGTACCAAAACCTATATTAAAATCTTCCAATTTATCAACTAAATCGTCAGTAAAAAGTTCTTTAAAGTCGGCTTCAAATCATAATGATCCGTTAGAAAAATTACAAGAGTTAATGTTTGGAGCCAACCTAAGTGATGATTTAGAAAACTTCAAAACCCATCTCTTAGATTCTGAATTGCCAGAAGTTCGAGATCTGGTAGCTCAAATTAATCAACAACTGAATCAGATTGAATTCCAAATTTATGAACCTCAACAATTAATTGAACTGTTACTTCCTACTATTGGTCAACTTTTAAACCTGAAAGTAAATGAGTCCAAAGAGGAGTTAATTCAGGCATTTATTCCAATTATTGATGAGATAATTCTACGGAAAAGTCAAACAGATCGACAAGCGATGAGTGCTGCAATTGCTGATTTAATTCCCGAAGCAATTAAACAACAAATTCAAAATTCTCCTAAAGAGATCGCGCAAGCAATTGGGCCAGAAATCGGGGCTGCTATTCGAGAACAAATTAAAGTTGATCGTAATGAAATTGCTGACGCTTTAGCTCCTACCATTGGACGCACGATTAAAGAACAAGTCAGTTTAGAACGAGATTCGATGGTAGATGCCTTATATCCAGTGATTGGGAGTACGATTAGTCGCTATTTAGCAGAAGCGATTCAAGAAATTAATCAAAAAGTCAATAGTGCTTTGAGTGTTCAAGGAATTCAACGCAAAATTAAATCGAAAGTTCAAGGGGTGTCGGAAGCAGAACTCATTTTACAAGAAGTGAGTGATTTTGTGGTGCAAGCGGTGTTTTTAATTCATAAAGGTTCGGGTTTAATTATTGCAGAAATGAAACAACCGGATCAAGCGCAAATGGAAGCCGAAATGGTAGCCGGAATGCTAACAGCAATTCGCAGTTTTGTCAATGATTGTATTGTCCAAACGGGAGAAGTTTCTGAACTGAATGAAATTGAATATGGAGATTGTAAAATTATCATAGAAGTTGCGGGATATTGTTATTTGGCGATTGTGGTCAAAGGAGAACCTCGGAAGGCATTTATTAAAAAAATTCGCCAAACGATGGTAACTTTGATTTTAAAATATAGTCGTCCCATTGAGGAGTTTAATGGTGATCCAGATTCAGTTCCCCAAGGAATTCCTAGTCAACTTGAAGCCTTGATGCGCGTTGGAAGTGATAGAAAAATTGGTCAAAAGCCAACGAGTCTTTTAATTGTGGGTTCGGTGGTATTAAGTTTGATTCTAATTCCTTGGGTAATTTATCAATACCGACAGATGAATTTGCGTCAATTAGAAGTGAAATTAAGCAAAATATTAGCGTCAGAACCAGAGTTAGCAATTTATCCATTACAGGTTAAAGCCCAAGGAAAAATATTAGAATTAGAAGGGAAAGTTCCTAGCACTAGATTAAAAGAAAAAGCGAAAGCGATCGCTCAAACAACGGCTCCTGATTTTCAAATTGATAATCAAATTATTGCGGTTAAAATTCCTCCTGATCCGATGCAAACAGCCGAAGAAGTGCAACGAATGGCGACCCTACTGAATCAAATTAGTGGGATTTTAATTTCGGCGCAGTATCAATCGCCTCAAGTTACTTTAAAAGGAAAAGTGATAAAATCTGAAGATATTGGGAAAATTACCCAAGCTTTTAAAAAAATAGAAGGGGTAGATTCTGTCGTTGCTAATTTAACGGTACAACCGCTTCCGATTGCGACTCGGATTTATTTTAATGTAAATTCGGCTGAATTAGTATTAAAAGATTTACGCGGTAAACTTCAGCCTCTGGCTCAATATTTGAAGCAATATCCTGATCTAAAATTACGCATTATTGGTTATAGTCATCAACAGGAAAAAACCCGAAAACATCCTCAGTTAGCCTTAGAACGCGCTCAAACGATTCAAAATATTTTAGAGGATTTGGGAATTGATCGGCGACGGATAGAAACGGTAGGAAAAACAGAACGTCCTGGGGGAGTTGATGAGAATCAAGAACCTTGGTTGAGTCAAACCGTTTTGTTTGAGATAATACCTTTACAATCTAAAGAGAATAAACCGTTAAAACCATGATTTCTAAAAAAATTTGCTTAGTTGGTGATTTTGGAGTTGGAAAAACCAGTTTGATTCGCAGGTTTGTGGATCGTCAGTTTAGCGATCAATATTTATCTACTGTTGGGGTAAAAATTTCTCGTAAAATCGTTGACCTAGCGGAATTTGCTTCAGAAAAAACGGGATCTGTACAATTGTTAATTTGGGATATTGAAGGCCATACTAAATTTAAAGCGATCACGCCTAGTTATTTACAAGGAGCGAGTGGTGTGGTGATTGTTGCAGATGTGACCCGTCAGGAAACGGTAGAACGACTTCCTGAACACATTGATTTATTTTTCTCCGTCAATCCCAAAGGATTCATCGTAATCGCGTTTAATAAAATTGATTTAGTTGACTCAACTGAACTTGAACGTATGATCAAACTCGCTCCTAATTTTAAGCAGCGTCAGCAAATTTTATCCAGTTATCAAACTTCGGCGAAAACAGGGGATCATGTAGATACGATTTTCTATGAATTATCTCAGCAGTTTATCTCATCTTGAAGTATCAGATTAGGTTGTGCATTTGTTCTGGAATAGGCTATGAATACGCTTTTAAAAAAAATCTTGGCACCAAAACAAATTGAATATTTGACAATTAATTCTGAGTTTGTCATTGTAGAGATTTCTTGGGGAGTGGCTAGATTTTCAGATTCCCCAGAGCAAGTGCAATCAGGATCAGATGTATTTATCGTTTTTCCTGAGTTGATTGGATTAGAAGAAACCTTTAGGAAAATTATATATAATCAAGTTAATCAATTTGAACTGAAAGGAATTTCCAGAACGATTAGCAGTGAAAAAAGTATTTATTTTGATATTTATGTTTTAAGAAATCCTGAAGATTTTCCCCATAATCAAGAATTATTAATTTTATTTGAAGATACCACAGAATTACTGGTAAAGGAACAAAAAATCACTCAAGTTGCTAAAGAATATGGATTAGCTTTAAGTGCTTTAGAAAAAACAAAAATTTATTTAGATAAAATTATTAATTCCATGACAGATATGTTAATTGTCACGGATAATACAGGCATTATAAAAATTGTAAATCAATCCACAACGGTTTTATTAAATTATTCAAAGGAAGAATTACTACAACAATCTATTTTAATTATTTTTGAAGATAATAAATTTAAAAATGGGATGCAAATTTCTGAATTCTTATCTTCTTCTGATCTGGTTATACCCGTAGAAATGATCTGTAAGACTAAAACTGAAACCTGTTTTCCCGTCTCTTTTTCCTGTGCATCTCTGAATTTTGATCCGAATGATGCCCAGGAATTTGTTTGGATTGGTCGGGATATGAGTGAACAGAAACGGGCAGAACTTCAGTTTCGTCAACAAGCGGAACGCGATCGCGTCTTAAAAACAATTACACAACGGATTCACCAGTCTTTAAGTTTACAAGAAACCCTCCAGACAATTGTAATTGAAGTGCGGAATTTTTTAAAAGTAGATCGGGTTTTAATTTATCGATTTTACTCCTCAGAAGAAGGACAAGTAATTGCTGAATCTGTCACCCATGATGCCATTGCTACACTGAATCAACTAATCTTCACCCAGAATTTTAATGCCCTATTATTATCGCATTTTCAATCTGGAAAAATTGATGCGATCAATGATCTTTATTTAATGCCAATAGACCTCTACTATCTTCGTCCTTTACTGCAATTAAAAGTTAAAGCGAGTTTAGTCGTACCGATTCTGATTTATGATTCTTCTCAAGAGCTAAATTCCGACAATCAACTTTGGGGATTATTAATGGCACATCAATGTGAACAACCCCGACAATGGGAAATCTGGGAAGTGAACTTATTAGAAGAATTAGCGATACAGATTGGTATTGCTCTGCAACAGGCTGAACTTTATGAGCAGTTGCAAATAGTCAATCAAGAATTAAAGCAGTTAGCGATTGAGGATGGGTTGACAGGTCTATCAAACCGTCGTCATTTTGATCGGGTACTTTATCAAGAATGGAATCGTTCCAGACGGGAAGGAACAGCACTATCACTGTTTTTACTAGATATTGATTATTTTAAACAATACAATGATACCTATGGGCATTTAGCAGGGGATTTTTGCTTACAGCAAGTGGCTCAAGTTTTACAGAATGTCATTCAACGGACTACGAATTTAGTCGCTCGTTATGGAGGAGAGGAATTTGCCATAATTTTACCCAATACCAATATCAGTAGCAGTGTTCACCTGGCGGAAAAAATTTGTCAACAAGTTGAAGCTTTGCAGATTCCCCATCTCAACTCAGAGGTGAATCAATATGTAACAATTAGTATTGGAGTAGCGAGTCTGATTCCCTGTGAACATCTCACTCCTCAAACCCTCGTTCATAGTGCAGATCAAGCTTTGTACCAAGCTAAGAAAAACGGGCGAAATTGCCTTGTGATTGCATCTCCCTAATAGTTTCTTATTTTGATTACATCTACCCATCAACAAAGTTTTTCTAGCCATAAAATAAAAAATCTGGATGTCTATTATTTATTCGGGGATTATGAATAATTTGTTTAAGCATTTTTTAAGAGTTCGTAACATGGATTATATCGTTATTAATCCTCACTTGAGAATTCAAGAATTCTCTGAAGGTGTTATTCGCTTTAGCGAAGGTTCAGAAGGCTTAAAAGTTGGAGAAGATATCCAAGATTATTTTCCTGAATTGATTGGGACAGAAGAAATTATTGATGCCATCATTCAGGGAGATCACGATTATTTTGAGTTAAATTCCATGAGTCGGCAAATCGATGAAGCTACCTTGACTTATTTTAATATTTACTTCCTGGGAATTTCGAGGCAAGCAGAGCCTGTTCCCGAATTAATCTTGCTTTTTGAAGATGTGACGCAACGGATGGAATTAGAACAAGCTTTAGTTCAAGAAACAAATGAGTCCCGTTTACTCTTAAATGCTTATTCTCATTCTCAACAGTATATTGATCGAATTATTACCTCAATGGAGGATATTTTAATTGTTACTAATCAACAGGGAATCATTAAAAAAGTTAATCTTGCCACCTTATCTTTGTTAGGATATAGCCAAGATGATTTAATCAATAAACCTATCTCCTATTTTGTGGAAGATGATAGTTTTTTGCAAGAATATTTAACAGAATCTTACCTCAAAAAAGAGGACTTTTTATTTAAAAATCTGGAATTAAGTTGTAAAAAGAAACAGGGGAATAAAGTGATCCTAGAATTTTCGATTTCAACGCTAACAACAGATACGGATGATGCCCTAGATTTCATTTATGTAGGTCGGGATGTTACGGCACGAAAACGCGCTCAACAACGGATGTTAACTCAATATCAAATTTCTCGAATTCTGTCTGAAGCCCCGAATATTCATGAAGGTCTCCTGCAAATTTTACGCTCAACTTGTGAAAGTTTGGGATGGGTTTTGGGAGAAGCTTGGATGCTAGAAAATTTTTTAGAAGAACCCTTGCTTTTAGGGGGTGAACCCTCTCAAAATTCTGCGGGTGAAATCAATTCTATTGATCCAAAACTTCGGTGTATTGAACTGTGGGTAAACCCGGCGTTGAATCTCCCTGAAATTCAAGATTTTTATCAACAAATCAAGCTGGGTTTTAATGTTGGTTTACTTGGTCAAGTCTGGAGTAGTGGTTTTGCTCATTGGATTGATGATGTCATGGTGAATGAACACTGTATTCAAAAATATGTTGCCCAAAAATTAGGATTACACGCCGCTTTTGGGTTTCCGATTAAAGATGGAAAAGAAGTGTTAGGAGTGATGAGTTTTTTAAGTCAAGAAATCTGTTCTCCTGATCTTGAACTCATGCAAACCATGACAGCAATTGGTAGTCAGTTAGGTCAGTTTATTAAACGACAACTGACTGAAATTGCTCTCCACCATCAACAGCAACAAACAGAACGGTTACTGTTAAATATTCTACCCGAACCCATTGCCAATCGTCTCAAAAAAGAAACTAAAACGATAGCAGAACATTTTGCTGAAGTCACCGTTTTATTTGCTGATATTGTTGGATTTACGCAAATTTCATCTTCCTTAAGTCCGATTGATTTAGTCAATTTACTCAATGAATTATTCTCAGCTTTTGATCGGTTAACTGAAAAATATGAGTTAGAAAAAATTAAAACCATTGGGGATGCTTATATGGTGGTGGGGGGATTACCTTATCATCGTTCTGATCATGCCATTGCGATCGCAGAAATGGCATTAGATATGCAAAATGCCATTATTGAGTTTAATCAAATTCATCATAAAGCCCTTAGTCTGCGAATTGGAATTCACAGTGGGCCCGTTGTGGCTGGAGTGATTGGGATTAAAAAATTCCTCTATGATTTGTGGGGAGATACGGTCAATATTGCGAGTCGAATGGAATCTCATGGGTTAGCAGGACGGATTCAAATGAGTGAAGATACTTATTATCTTTTACCCGATCAATATATTGTCGCTAAACGAGGGAAAATTTTAATTAAAGGAAAAGGCGGCATGAATACTTATTTTTTATTGGGTCGAAAAGTGGACGATTATTTTTCCGTGGTTAACCAAATGATTTCCCTGAATGAGCAACAAATAAACGGTGGAACTCAGCATTTAGTTGAAATTATCCATAATAAACTGAACGACAACTCTCCAGTTGAAGTTAATAAAATAGAAGGGAGCTTACCCGATTTAGGATAAAATAGAAAAACCGCTTAAAATTGATGGTTGTTGGCACCTTTGAAATTTTAAATGACGTTATCAGAATCTTGGACAAATCAGTGGCGTTTTCAACTGGAAAACGACTACCCCAACCATAACCCAAACACACGAGAAAGCCTAATTCGTTGGTTACTGGGAGAACATTCTGAATCTTTAGATGATCTCCCCCTTGACCAACAGGAACGGATCAAACAAGGGTTAAACTTTCGCTATCGCATTCTACAACAGCGCTATTTAGATGTTACTCCCGAAACAGCCTATCGCAATTTAATGCAACGATTAGGGAGTTTAGTGATTTTGCGCCAAAAAGTTCGGCTGTGGGTCGCTACCAGTCGAGATCGTCAACGTCAAGTGGTAGATGTTTTACAAGAAGTCGTACAAGAAATGTTGAATAGCGATCGCTATTTACAACAACAAATGCAATGGATTTCTCAATGTACCTCTAATCAACAATTAAGAAATTCGTTATTATTAACAACCGTAGAAGAATATTGTTTGCGCCCCATCCGTAATCAACCCCTATTAGTCTATCGATTTGTTAACTATTTACGCCGCACTCAACGGGGAGGATTAACCCAAGTTCCCACCGGAGAATGGATTAAACAGTTATCCGATGAAATCCTATCTGATCAGACAGATGAAACCATTAGTTTATTAGATCATCAAGCGGTTTCTCGCTATGAAGATGAACAATATTTTCAAACTCAACAAAATCAACGGTTAACTGTTCAAGCGGAATTTGAAGCCTATTTAATTAAAAATGTTGACCCGATTGCGGCGGAATGGTTACGATTGTATTTACAAGGATTATCCCAAGAAGCGATCGCTCAAACGTTAAATTTACCGATTAAACAAATCTATCGACTGCGAGAAAAAGTCGGTTATCATGCGATTAAAAATTTTACCTTGAAACAGAACCCAGAATTAGTCACCAGTTGGTTAGGAACTTCTCTATCGGAACATCGTTTAGGATTAACCTCTGACCAATGGCAAAAATTTTGGCAAAGTTTAACCCCGACCCAACAGCAAATTATTGAACGTTTAAAAGCTGGAGAAACCCTAGAAACCATTGCTCAAGCTTTAAACCTCAAAATCACCCAAATTCAACAGGAATGGGCAACAATGTATTTAATGGCTCAAAATATTCGGAATCAATCAAGCTGACAAGCGATAGAGGGTATTAAGTTATTCGTTAGATTGATAAATTAAGCTGTGAAAAGAAGTATGCTCTCTAATTTTATCAAAATCAGAGTCAGTTTTTGCCATTTCTCGATACTTAGGATTGAAATCAATCGCCTGTTTTAAATCTTCAATTACTTGTTCAATATTTTCTTGTAAGGCACAATAGCAAGCTCTATTATACCAAGCAATAGCATAATCTATTTTAATTTCAATAGCTTTAGTACAACTATCAATTGCATCTTGATAGTGTCCTAAACAGCTTAGGGAAATGCCTCTTTTACTCCAATAATCAGGTTCATCGGGTTTGAGTTCAATCGCTTTATTGTAACTGATAATTGATTCTTCATATCGATTTAGGAACCGTAAAGAATTCCCTCGGTTACACCAAGCCCAACGGTATGTAGAATCTAAAGTAATAGCTTGATCGTAGTCAGCAATTGCTTCTTGATAACGTCCTAATCCCTGTAAAGATAATCCCCGTACATTCAAATAAGAAGGTAGATCCGATTTGAGTTCAATAGCTCTGTTCAAGTAAGGGATAGCCTCTTCGTAACGGCTTAAATTTCGCAGTGAATTACCCCGATTGTACCATCCCCAATAAGCATCTGGCTTAAGTTCAATTACTTTGTCGTAACAAACGATAGCTTCTTTATAACGACGTAAGTTATTCAAGGTATTACCTTTATTATTCCAATAATCAGGTTGATCTGGTTTTAGTTCAATCGCTTTATCATAGCTGGCGATCGCTTCTTCAAGACGATCTAAATTATCGAGAGCATTACCTCGATCATTCCAAGCATCAGGAAGATCGGGACTCAATTTTAATGCTTGATCATAGCTTGTAACTGCCTCTTCATAACGATTTAACTTCAGCAACACATTGCCTCGATAATGCCAAGTTAAATCAAAATCAGGGTTAAATTCTAAAGCTTTATCATAACTGATAATTGCTTCTTCATGGCGACCTAACCTATCCAGTAACGAACCTTTTAACGCCCAGACTAGAAAATATTCTGGTGCTATTTCTAACGATTTGTCATAGCTGGCAAGCGCCTCTTCGTAAAGGGCTAAATTCAACAGAGTAAATCCTCTATCCTTCCAGCAATCTGCATCGTCAGATTTTATTTTAATTGCTTTGTCAAAGCTAACCAGTGCTTCCTCATAACGTTCTAATTGACGTAAAGCATTTCCTTTACTGTACCAACCCCAATAAAAATCTTCTTGTAGATTAATTATTTTTTGCTCACAGTTGGTATTGGCTGCTAATTCATTAAGTAAACAAAGATGGCTTTCAGACAACTGGAATGCTGCTAAGTATTTTTCTTCATTAAAATATTGTTCTGATATATTTTTTATTTGAATACGAACTACTATTAACTCACTGTATAGTTCTGCTTCCCAACAAAGTCGATAAGCTTTTTGTAAAGTTTGATTGGCTTCTGATTTATTTGCTAGTTTCTTAGCTTTTTTAACTTCTGCATAAATTTGTTGTAGTAGCCATTGTTTTTTGAGTTTCCGGCAATCCTCTTGTATTGAGATAATATTTAATTGGGTAGCTATTGATAAAGCCTGATCACAAAACTGTTCAGCAAGATCACGAAAGCCTAATTTATAAGAAAGGTCTGCTAAATTCTTAAGAGCCTTAGCTTCATTTAGGTGATCAAAAAGCTTTCTAAAAATTTCTACAGCTTCCTGCAAATGCTCTAAAGCTTTTAATGAATACTCCCGTTTTTTAGCATAATATGTTGGTTGTAACAACGTATCGGCTAAATTATAAAGAATCTTTCCGATCCATAATTCATCATTAATCTCTCGTGCGATCGCTAAACTTCGTTCATGACATTTAACCACTTGATAATAAGCCTTCTCCGCACTGTGAGCATGAGCACTTTGCTGATAAGACTCGATTGCCTCTTGGTAATAGCCTAAATCTTGTAATATAAGCCCTCGGTTACTCCAGTAATCAGGGTTATCAGGATTCAGTGCAATAGCTTTGTCATAATTTGTAATCGCCTCTTCGTAGTATTGGATAGCTTGTTCCTGTTCAGCTAGATTCCTATAAGTATTACCAAGCCAATTTAAAGTTTCACATTGAGCGTTACAGTCATTGAGAGTTTCAGCTAAGGTCAGTCGCTTTTTCAACCACTCTATGGCTGTTTGCAGTTGACCCATTTCACGAAAATCGCATCCTAGCCAAGCAACAGCTAAACTTTCCATAGCAGTATCGCTAACATCTTGAGAAATTGCTAACATTTTTCTATGAATTGTAATTGCTTGTTGATATTTATGGTTATCTAAGTAAATCTCACCTATGGTTGGCAAAATTTTATTTATAGCTTGTATTGCAAAAGCTTTTGCTTGTTGGTCGCTTGTCGTTTTAAGAATCTCTTGTAATAGTTCGAGATAATAAGTTACTTTTTGAAATTGTTCTAAAATAGTGTAGACATATACCAAGAATAACAAAGCATTAGTCTGACCTCTTAAATTAGCAAGTTCTGATTGAATTGCAAGAAACTCTTCATAATATTGAATCGATAAATCATAGTCTTTTATATCCAGGTAAGCATTGCCCAAATTGCTTGTAAAATCAGCTATTAATGTACGATTATTAATTCTTTTAGCAATAGCAAGACTTTGGCAATGGTAATCTATGGCTTTGGTATAGTCTTTCAAGGAACTATAAGCTTTTCCTAAATTTGCTAGAGTTATTGCTTCATTTACATAGTCTTCAAGGCTTTGAACAATTAACAAATACTGCTGATAATAATCAATCGCTTCAGTGAAATTATTTAAAGAATAGTAAAAATTGCCTAGACTAGCTAAAGCCATCTCTTCCAAGCGAGAATCAGGTATTTCTTTGGCTAATTTCAGGCTTTCTTGATAGTAAAAAACGGATTTTTTAAAGTCTTTGAAAGCATAGTAGGCATTACCTAAATATCCTAAAAATGTAAATTCTTGATGGTGATCTTTAACTTCTTTCGCTATTATTATTCCTTGTTCGTAATATTCAAAAGATTTATTAGGTTCGCCAAGATTTATAGTGTAAATGCTGCCTATATTAGTTAAACATGAATACAGCGAGGGGAAGTCTTTAATTTCTTTGGCGATCACTAAAGTTTCTTGATAATAATCAATTGCTTTAGTAAAGTCACCTAAACCATAGTAAGAAGTTGCTAAATTACTTTTTGTCCTACATTCTAACCAACATTTATTTAATTGTGTTGTATTTAATTCTGGTACAATGTTAAGAACTGGCTGTAAGTATTCAAACCCTTTTTTATAATCACCCAAAGCATTATAGGTAGCTCCTAAACATACACAAAGCCACGCCTGATCTAAAAGCGATTTAATGGTAATTGCAATTGTTAAACCTTTCTGATAGAAGTCTTTTGCCTCAGCATATTTACCTAAACTAAAGTAGATTTCACCTAGTTCTCTAACACCTTCTATAAGATTTGCACAGTCTCCTATTTCTTCTAGGATTACTAAACTTTCCTCTAAGTATTCAATAGCTTTTTCCTGTTCTCTTAGTCTAAAATAAGCCCTTCCTAATTTCATTAAAGCGACACCTTGAACTACACGGTATTGCATTTTGTTGCCCATGTCCAAAGCTTGCTGCAAATAGTTAATTGCATTGTTATAGTCTCCTAGTTCAAGATAAGCCAAGCCCACATGACATAATTCTCCTACTTCTCCTATTGAATCTTCTAATTGTTGAAAAATATCTAGGCTCTGCTGATAGTAATTAATTGCTTGATTGTAGTTACCAAAATCCGTCTCAATTATACCTAGAAAGGATAGAGCGTATGCCTCCCAGTGAGAATCCTTGATTTCTCGCGCTACTGCTAAACTTTGGTGCTGGTACTCTAGAGCCTTGTCATAAACTCTTTGCTTTATATAAATAGTTCCCAGATTAGCTAGAAGTCGTGCCTCTTGATGGCGGTCTTGGTTTGCAGGTGTTTGTACAATTGCTAAACTCTTCTCGAAGTAATCCTTTGCTTGGTCGTAATTACCTAAATAAAAGTGCGAATTGCCTAAAAGCTTTAAAATAATGGCATTTTCTTTGGGACTTAACCTGTCTAAAATTCGGTTGTACAGTTCAAAGGATTCCTGATATAAAGCCCAAGTCGTTAGCTGTTCATATAACTCTTCTTTGGTTGGAGAATTAATTTTAATAAAAAGAATTTTATAAGCAGCTTCCCACTCTTCCAATTCACATAGATGTTGAAAAGCTTGTAAATAACCCTTCACTTGGTCTAAATTACTAGCATTTGGCTTCGGTTTGTATTTAGTCAGCCAAGTTTTAACAGCAATCCATTGAGCTAGTTCCCAATGGTTGATTTCAGTAGAAGTTTTCACGGCTAACTTATTCTCTACCTTAGCAATCACTAATTCGCCAGGAGCAGTCAGGTCAACTCCTTCTAGTTGAAGTTCTATTTTTACGTCGAAATCTGGGGAATCAGTCATATTGTTAAACCTTGTTTGGTCTGAATTATTGTCTAAAGATAGAGTAAAGTTGGTAGAGTTTTTTTGAACTAAAGCTAGTTTTTCTAAATTTTTTAATGCCAGTTCTTCTGTTTTTATATCTCCGATAGTTTTAGCAATATTTAAACACTTCTGGTAATACTCTGTTGCTTGTGAATAGTTCTCACACTCAAAATAGGCATTACCTAAACAAATCAGATTGATAGCTTCAAGTTCTTGATCACCAACCTCTTTAGCAATTCCTAAACTTTGATTAAAATATGAAATTGCTTGGTGATAATCTTTGAGAGACAAGTAAACACTACCTAAATTTTGGAGTGCGTTACCTTCGTTAACACGAGTGCCTAATTTCTGTGCAATTGCCAAGCCTTCCCCCAGCAGATTAATAGCTTGGTGATCATCTTTTAATTCATTAAAAACAATACCTAAACTGAGAAGAGCGGTTATTTCTCCAAAACGATTACCAGTTAAACGGACTATATCTAAATTTTTTTGATGGTAATCAATAGCTTGTTTATAGTTTCCTAGAAAACGATAAGCATGACCCAGACCCCCCATTCCTCTACCTTTGAGATCGAGATCACCTATTTCTGCTGCAATCACTAAAACTTGGTTAAAATATGAAATGGCTTGATGATAATCTCCTAAAGACGAATAGGTAGCACCAAAACTAAATAGCACATAACCTTCCAAAGAGCGATCGCCTATTTTCTGTACAATAGTCAAAGATTGCTGAAAATAGGACAATCCTTCACGATGGTTTCCTCTTAAATAAAAGATGTTTCCCAGACGATTTAGCGTACAACTTTCCATGAAATGGTCGTCTACTTCTCGTGCAATTCTCAAACATTGCTGTTGATATTCAATAGCTTTAGCATAGTTCCCCAAATTTTGGTAAACAAGCCCAAAAACTCCTAAACAACTTCCTTCAAGATGGCGATTATCTATCTCCTGTGCAATCTTAAAACTATCTTCTAAATATAAAATAGCTTCATTGTAATTTCCTAAGCTATTGTAAGTAGCTCCCAACCCTCTTAGGGCTTTTGCCTCATTAGCTCGGTTTTCCAATTCTCTAGCTAGATCCAGACTTTTTTGGTAATATTCAATAGCTTGATGGTATTTAGATAGGAGATAGTAACATCTTCCAAGACCTCGTAAAAAAAATACATCTAATTCAGGACTTAATTTTCCTAAAATTCTGTCATATAAATCAATTAATTCTTGAGGGTAGCCCCAAGTATCGAGTTGGCTGTATAATTCTTCTTTTGTAGGGGAATTAATCTTGATCAAAAGAATTTTATAAGCAGTTTCCCACTCTTCCAATTCACACAGATGTTGAAAAGCTTGTAAATAGCCTTTCACTTGACTTAAATTACTAGCATTTGGCTTCGGTTTGTATTTAGTCAGCCAAGTTTTAATAGCAATCCATTGAGCTAGTTCCCAATGGTTGATTTCAGTAGAAGTTTTCACGGCTAACTTATTCTCTACCTTAGCAATAACTAATTCGCATGGCTTCTATATTGTACCCCTCCTTAATTTTTAACATCTTTTCACCGTATTTTTGCCAGTATTTAGCAGCATCCCCATTAAAAATCGGATCGTCTATAATTTCACCCGCAATCACCCTTAAGCCTAAAGGATGACCCTCAAATAGTTCTCCAATTTTTTCTAATGCTGATTTGCTGCCTGATTCATCATCAACATCTAATCCTAAAATATCAAAAAACTCCAGTTGTTCCTCTTTAGTAAATCCATTGAGTGAGCGGTAATGACAAAGTTCTGGGTTATTGAAGCAGATTTCGTCAAAATACCTGGGCAAATCTTGCGATGTGATAATTATCTTACTTTGGCAAGAATCTTCTAATAGCCTGTTAAAGAAATTTTCCCACCACTTATCCTGAAATTCACTCCAGCCTTTTTCTGCATCTCCTTGGAGCAGGTTTTCAACAGAATTTAGGATGAGTATATAACATTCTTCTTGTAGTTTTCTGAGCAACCGATTCAGCAACAGCAAAGGATCTCTACGGTCATCAGATGTAATAGATTCATTCCATCTCCAGAGTAAATCAGCTGCTACACTAGCAAAATCAATTATGGTCTTGGAGTCAAATTCCAGGCTTACCTTAGTCCAGGTTTCCTGAAATTCCGTTGTTAAGCGTGCAGCTAAAGCGGATTTGCCAATACCTGTAATGCCCGTGAGTATTAATACTCGACAGTCTCCCCGAAGCTTAGTTCCTAACTCATCAATCAGTTCCTTGCGACCCACCCAGGAATTATTACTCGAACTGGACGCTAATTGTATTGGATCGATTTCTACGACTTGTTTCCAGTCAATCCCAACAGCCTTACAGATATTCTCAAAATTTTCTTGTCGAATTCGCTTTTGAGTCCAAAACTTATGTAAAACTCCCCTTGAGACAATAGCTTCGTCCAACCATGCTGGAGCATACTTATCCCAACGTTTCCTTTGTCTAGCTGGTTCAACTATATGATCGAGAGCATTCTGGGATGCTATAACGGTATCAGATGGGGGCATAATGACCTCTCTATGAGTTTGCTTCAATTATGTCATAACTCCAAAAAATAAGTAGCGTAATTTTTTATTAAGAAACAACATCTCAAAGATGAACTCAAAGAGATCCCAAACGTGAACTTTAAATCAAAGATGAACTCAAAGATGAACTCAAGCGTGAACTTCAAAGGAATTGAGTTCAGTCATAATCAAAATTAAGTTCAGTCAGTTGAACTTTTCACAAATAACTCCTACTTTTTCTCAGGGGAGATTGCATAAATGCCGAATCTCACCCCGATTAATCAATAGTAGGAGCAACTTTGTACTCTCATTGAACCTTGTCTAATATGTTTAGCCCCTTTGTGGATTGGTTATTGGGTAATAACCCCAATTTGGTGATTAATGCTAAAGCTGTTCATCAAACTAAATCCTTCGTGGAGGAATTGTTAACTTTTTTGCCTACAAAAAAGGAAATTGATGAACAAGCAACCTTTGAGGAAGTCATTAAATGGTTTTCCAAAAATTCCCCAAATCCCGATATTAAAAAGGGAGTGATTTGCAGAAAACCCGATAGTCAAGGAGAACTGATTATTCAAGTTTTTCTGGACGAAAATGATCAGGTGGTACGCGATGCAAATAATCGAGTTCTCGGTCGTAAGTTTGTCGTTAAAAATTTGGATGATGAACTCCGCGAAACCTTTGGAAATAGCAATGTAATTATTGTTGAATAAGGAGGAAAAAATGGAACCTGTCTCTATGATTTTATTAGCAATTGGTAGTTTGCTCCTTGGTGCATACATCGTCTTCATCTACCTACTGACTATTGTTGCTTTAGTTGAGTTGCTTGAGGAATGGGAAACAAATAATTATGTAGATGAGCAAGATGTAGGGTTTGTTACTAAAGCCATTGCTTCTGGAAACTGTACTCACGTTGAAGGAGTTTGGAATAAGCGAACTCAAAAAGTGCGTGGAGCTTGGAAAATCAAAGCTGAAAAGGTCGATTCTACTACAAGTTCAAAACTCAATCAATGTGATGTGCTGTTGATTAGCTAACCTAATCTGCTAGTAAGAGGGGATGCTTACCTTCATCCCCTATCTTTTAAATCCTTGACAAATAGGAGATATTTTCGAGATGAAAAATGACAATCCCATAAAGATTCATATTTCTGGTCGATTAGATAATATGCCAGAACCAGAAATGGCTGTTTTTCGTACCCGCCTGACTCGTGCTATTGATGGGTTAAAAAATACTGGGTATCAAGCAGAACTGGTTTTTAGTGAAACCCCCAATTCACAAAATCACTTTTCTGCAACCTCAAAGAATAGTAGCCAGGAAGGAGGCAAAGATGATGAAGAATCAACCCAAAAACTGGCTCAACAATACCATTCCCAACAGCCTATTTATTCTTTTAAACAATTAGTCTTGTCAGAAGAATTAGCTGATAACTTGTTGTATGCTGTTGACGCAATTGAGGTAGAATCTATTGTTTATGAAGATTGGAGATTAAAGGAAATTCAGCCTTATCCACATACCATTCTCAATTATCATGGCCCATCAGGAACGGGAAAAACCTTAACAGCACACGCAATTGCACAACGTTTAGGCAAGCCAATTTTAAAGGCAAGTTACGCTGATATCGAAAGTAAATTTCACGGAGAAGGGCCAAAAAGACTGAAGGCAATCTTTTACGCTGCACAGCGGGATCAAGCTTTATTATTCATTGATGAAGCTGATTCATTATTATCCAAAAGATTAACTGACGTTAACACAGGTTCTGAACAAGCAATTAACTCAATGAGAAGTCAATTGTTAATCTGTTTAGAAGAGTTTCAAGGTATCGTAATTTTTGCTACAAATTTGGTTGAAAATTACGATAAAGCTTTTAATACACGGGTACGTCATATCCACTTCCCAATGCCCGATGAAAAATGTCGCCGTGAAATTTGGCAACGTCATTTACCCGCTAAATTACCTCTGGCTGATGATGTCTCAGTTGATAAATTAGCAAAAATTGAGGATGTTTGTGGACGCGAAATTCGAGAAGCGGTAATTGATGCCGCGAACCGTGCTGCCCTAAAAGCTAAAAGAGAGGGGAAAGATCCCAGAAAAGGGATTATTACTCTGAAAGATTTACAAGAAGCAACCGAGCGTAAAAAAGCAGAACGGTTAGCTACTGAAAAAGAAAAACTTAACCCAGAGGAGGAAGAAGAAGTCCGTCAGAAAGTTACATTAGCTTTGTCTCAACCTGAAGGGAAAAACAACAATCAAAATGGGCATAATAAGTCTGGTACATTTTAATTGTTCATGAATTGATTAAAAATACTCCACTAAACTTTATAGTGGAGTATTTTTGTGTAGAGAGATCGCACCTTGAACTGCGGATAATATTGATAAAAACTTATAGTGGTGAGCCTCCCTACCAAATTTCTCCCCCGGCTTCCCCTGCTCTTTTAATAATCCCGATAATAATGGGTTTCTTGTTTATCCCCATTGGCAACCATTCCTAACACGGGAACCCCGGCGGTGTTAAGTCCTGTTAAAGCTAAACTAAAGGCTTATCGGTCGGTTTTTCCTAAACCCACAACCATCATTAACCCATCGGTATGAGGAGCTAATAAATTAGCATCGGCTAACCCTAAAACCGGTGCGGTATCGTAGTAGGTAGGTGTAATTAAGCGTCAAATGACAAACGCTGTAAGTCTCTCCGTGTAAGAAATTCACTTTTTCAGGTTTAACGTTTATTTAGGGCTACCTACTTATTTTTGTTGTAGTCCAACTAACACAAATTGCGTTAATATAAGATTGATGAATGCAGCCAACTCCTAAACTTATCTCCGTCAAGAGCAAGTTATGACCTATGATTCCACAAAAACTGACCCTAAAAAATTTCCTCAGCTACCGAGAAGCGACCCTAGATTTTAGTGGATTACATACCGCTTGTATTTGCGGTTCCAACGGGTCGGGAAAGTCATCTTTATTAGAAGCAATGGCTTGGGCAATTTGGGGGGAGAGTCGGGCAGAATCGAAGGATGATATTATCTATATGGGAGAATTAGAAACCCAGGTTGATTTTATATTTATTAGTCAGGGAAACTTATATCGGGTGATTCGTAACCGCCGCCGAGGTCAATCAGGAGCCTTAGAATTTCAAGTAGCAACCACCGTTTTACAAGAAATTGAAGATTTAGATAAAATCAAGTTTCGCACCCTCACAGAAAAGGGAATATTAGCCACCCAACAGAAAATTATAGACTACTTAAAATTAGATTACGATACTTTTACTAATTCCGCTTATTTGCGTCAAGGAAAAGCGGATGAATTCATGATCAAACGTCCAGCAGAACGCAAAGAAATTCTGGCGAGTTTGTTAAAATTAAATCAATATGATGGCTTATCAGAAAAAGCCAAAGACTCAGCCAAAAGTTATAAATCCCAAGCAGAAATTTTAGAACAAACTTTAACTAACAATCAAGCTCAAATTGACCAAAAAGGTCAATTAGAACAGGATATTATTCAACTACAAAACACTATTGATCATCTTCAAGAAAAACAAACCCAAGACCGAGATCAATATCAACAGTTACAATCCCAACAACATCATCGTCAATCTTGGGAAAAATTACTAACCGGACAACAACAACAGCATCAAACTTTTGCTCAAGATTATCGCCGACTACAACAGGAATTAGCCACAACTCAACAGCAACGTCAAGAATTAGAAGCAGTATTACAACAAGAAACAGAAATTCAAACCGGATATAATAATTTTATCACCCTACAAACCACCGAAGAAACCCTATCGGCTCAATTTAAAATCTATCAAGATTCCCAACAACAACGCCAACAATTACAAGAACAACAACGCCAACATCTCAACACCCTACAGCAGCAAATTCAAAGTCTACAAGCTCGTTTAGAAGCGTTAACTCAACAGGAACAAGATTACTTACAAATTTTAAGCCAAAAAACTGATATTGAAGCCGGATTAGAACAGTTACAAACCGCTAGAAATCGTTTGACTCAGTTTGATCAATTACAATTAGAAGTTACTCCCATTTTACAACAGCGTCAACGCCTACAAACGGAGTTAGACCGCGCCCAATCTCGTCAACAAGCACGGTTAGAGGAATTAAAAACCTCCGTCGGAAAATTGCAACGTACCATCAAACAACATCGCCCCCAATTAGAACAACAATCACAAACTATTGTCAATAAAATTATCGAACTGGATAAGAAAAAAGTTTATCAAATACGAGTTCGAGAAAAGGGACAAGAGCGCCATAATTTTATCGACCGCTTGAATACTGTTAAACGGGATTATGAAGAAAAATTAGTTGAACTAGATCAGAAGATTCAACTATTATCAAAATCGGAATCCGAGGAAACAGAAACCGCCGAATTACCGTTATTGCGATCGCAGTTTCCCCCTTGTCCACTTTGCGATCGCCCCCTAGACGAACATCACTGGAATTTGGTTATTTCTAAACATCAAAACCAACAACAGGAATTCAGAAATCAAATTTGGGTTGTCCATGAACAGTTAGTGGTTGCGGATCGAGAAATTAAGATTTTACAGGAAGAATATCGACAAATTCAAGAGGATTTATTACCTTATGAAGAATTGCGAGAACACCGAGGAAAAATTCAAGCTCAGTTAGAAGGATTAGATCAGGATGAACAACAATTACAACAACTAATTTTAGAAGAAAAAGCGGTTCAAAATATTTTAGATACGGGTAATTATGCAACGGATTTATATGCAGAATTACAGGATTTAGAGCAGAAATTAAGTCAACTAAATTATAATGAACAAAGCCATGCGTTAGCCAGAAATGAGGAAAAACGGTGGCGTTGGGCGGAAATTAAATATAGTCAAATTCGAGATGCTCAAGATAAATTAACGAAAATTAATACTCAAAAACCAGAATTAGAAACCCAAATTCAATCCTTAACTAAAACCTTAACCGAACAAAAAAATAATTCTGAAATTCAACAAAAAATTATAATTTTAGAGCAAAAAATTAACCAAATGGGTTATAATGTTGAGGAGCATAATCGCATCCGTACAGAATTGCGTCAAGCTCAAATTTGGTTAACTCGTACCGAACAATTAAACCAAGCCAAACAACAATATCCCATCCTACAAAAACGCCTTCAAGAATTAGAAACCATCACCCAAGAACGGGTAAAAAACTTACAAGCAATTCAAGGACAAATTGAACTATTACAACAACAATTAAAAGAAACTCCCGACCCGACAGAATCATTAAAACAATTAGAGCAGTTAATTCAACAACAACAGCTAAAATTAGATAGTCATTTAGGTCAATTCGGAAGTTTACAACAACAACAAACTCAATTAGACAATTTAAACGCTCAACAAATCGAACTTAAAACCCAATTAGACACCGCCCGCCGTCAATATCGAGTTTATGATGAATTAGGAAAAGCCTTTGGTAAAAATGGGATTCAAGCCCTAATGATTGAGAATGTTTTACCCCAATTAGAAGCAGAAACCAATCAAATTTTATCTCGATTATCTGCTAATCAACTCCATGTTCAATTTGTCACCCAACGTACTAGCGGACGGGGAAGTAAATCCTCAAAAAATACCCCTAAAATGATTGAAACCTTAGAAATTTTAATAGCAGATGCGCGGGGAACTCGTTCCTATGAAACCTATTCCGGGGGGGAAGCCTTTAGAATTAATTTTGCCATTCGGTTAGCCCTAGCTAAACTATTAGCACAACGGGCGGGAACTTCTCTACAAATGTTAATTATTGATGAAGGTTTTGGAACTCAAGATGCGGAAGGTTGCGATCGATTAATTGCGGCTATTAATGCGATCGCTTCTGATTTTGCTTGTATTTTGACTGTTACCCATATTCCCAGTTTAAAAGAAGCTTTTCAAGCTAGAATTGAGGTTCATAAAACTAGCCAAGGTTCTCAAATTTACCTATCAATTTAAGGTTAACCAACTGAATAATTGATTGACGGATAATTGATAATCTGTTAATATAGTTAAAACGGGTAAAATTTGTTCTCCTTCAAATATTTCTGGTTCTTGTTTGGGTTTAAAAACTAATACTAATCGTTCTTGAGGGTCTATTAACCAACCGAGTTGGGTTTGATGTTTTAAACAAAATAAAATATTATTAATCACACGGGTTGTATTTTGGTCGGGAGATAATATTTCAATTGTCCAATCTGGGGCAATAGTAACATCATTGGCAATTTCTCCTTGTTCATCTAAAGGGATATTCTGCCATTCAAAAACAACAATATCAGGAACAATTGAACGTCCGCCAAAAGTACAGCGTAATTCAGGAAAACTGTAAGCAATTTTAGCCGATACACCAATTTGATTAATAGTTTCACTCAGACGACCTTGGATAAGACTATGTTTTCCTTTTGGCATCGGTTTTTGATGAACAACTCCGTTAATATATTCTTGGGCGGGTTTGGTTTCCGGTTGGGTTAAAAACTCCTCTAGGGAGAGAGATTGAATTTGGGGTTTATCTTCAGTTTGTATCATAATTTTATGGTTGAATTGATTTATCTGATTCTAAGGCTTCAGCTAACAATTCTCGAAATAAAGGATTTTCCTGCAACACCGCCATATCAAAAATCCCTGCCTTAATTCCTTCTTCCCAAAATATTTTTAAGTTATTTCGCCCAGTAATAGTATTAGGATGGTCTGATCCTAAACTATTTTGTAGAATTGCGATCGCTTCTAAATATAAGGGTTCGGCTTCACTGTAGCGTCCTTGACTTTCGTAGAGTCCTGCTAAGTTATTGAGGTGGGTGGCTAAAGAAGGATGGTTGGGGGGTAAGGCTTGGCGGATGATGGCTACCGCTTCTAAATCCAAAGGTTCGGCTTCGGTGTAGCGTCCTTGACTATAGTAGAGGTTTGCTAAGTTATTGAGGTGGGTGGCTAAAGAAGGATGGTTGGGGGATAAAGCTTGGCGGTCGATGGCTACGGCTTCTAAATATAAGGGTTCGGCTTCACTGTAGCGTCCTTGATTTCTGTAGAGGTTTGCTAAGTTATTGAGGTCGGTGGCTAGGGAAGGATGGTTGGGGGATAAGGCTTGGCGGTCGATGTCTACGGCTTCTAAATATAAGGGTTCGGCTTCACTGTAGCGTCCTTGACTTCTGTAGAGGTTTGCTAAGTTATTGAGGTTGATGGCTAAGGAAGGATGGTTGGGGGATAAAGCTTGGCGGTGGATGGCTACGGCTTCTAAATACAAGGGTTCGGCTTCACTGTAGCGTCCTTGACTTCTGTAGAGGTTTGCTAAGTTATTGAGGTTGATGGCTAAGGAAGGATGGTTGGGGGATAAAGCTTGGCGGTGGATGGCTACGGCTTCTAAATATAAGGGTTCGGCTTCACTGTAGCGTCCTTGACTTTCGTAGAGGTTTGCTAAGTTATTGCAACTGGTAACAAAATCGGGATGTTGAGAACCCAGGGTTTTTGCGACCTCCACCCCCAGTTTTAACCAAGGTTCCGCTTGGGAATAGAACCCTTGGCTTTCATAAAACGAACCTAAACAAATAAAGGGCCTAATTAAATCTTCATCTGCAATTAAATCTCCCAATTCATTATCTGCAATTAAATCTCCCAATTCATTCTTATTAAAATGGGTAATTAAGAGTTCTGCAACTTCTTGTAAATGGGGAATATCAGGTAAAAGTTCGGCAACTTGTTGACGGGTGAGTTCGTATTCAATGGTTTGAGCAAAAGCAATTAATGTTTGAATAAAAGAGCGTTTAATATCGGTTTTATCCGGTCGTTGGTCTAACTGCATTTGCAAGAATTGGCGAATTAAGGGATGTAGTTGATAGGTATTAGGGTTAATTTGCTGAATTAAATGACATTGACGCAAGCAAGACAGCCCCGTTTCAAACCACTCCTTTTGTTCGTCATCTTCTATATTTTCCAAAGATAGGGAAATGGGGGCTAAGGCAAATAACCCTAACCAACACCCCAACTGTTGAGTGTTCTCGTCCAACTCCTCCCAACTGAGAAGAAATGCTTCATACACACCTCGGCTATAACGCATCAGGGGGTCGGCATCTTTCATGGCCGGGTGTTCTAGGCGTTTTCGGGCTAAACGCTTCAGAATATCCTCCCAGGAGGTGTCATGTAAGTTCAGATAGCGTCCCACTAATTCTATCGCTAGGGGTAAATAACCCAACTCCCGACAGAGGCGACAGGCAGCCCAAGGGTTTTGGCGCAGGCGTTCTTCTGTGACATAGAACTTTAATAACCGCCAAGCCGCCAGGGGTTTGAGGATATCTAAGGATAGTTGGGGCAATGTCCGACTAAACTGGAGTCGCGTTGTTAACAGGCTGTGAAACCGTTGGTTGTCCGGTGGGGTGTAGGGTTGGACTTGTTGGCGATAGTCGGTGACATCATCAAAGATGAGGAGGACGTTGCCCTCTGGCCAGTATTGCCAGCAATAGGTTAACTGTTCCTCAAGTTCCCAGTCTGGGGGAGGTTCAACTTTGAAGAACGTTTGGGCAAACCGCAGCAGTTGTATTCCGACGTTTTCCCCTTGCACGTTTAGCCAACACACTCCCCCCGGATAGTTGTTGAGGTGTGTCGTTGCCCATTGTAGGGCGAGTTCAGTTTTTCCCACTCCCCCCATCCCCGAAACCGCAACAATTGCAACCTGTTGATGTTGGGTTATGAGTTCATCGAGTTGTTTTGCAGCGATATCTCGTCCGACAAAATATTGAGCTTTGCGGTGTTTATTTAAGTTGTTGGGGTGTTCGGCTTTGGGTTGGGGCGTTGCAGGTTCGGGGGTTGGAGTTTGGGAGGGTTTGGAACGTTTAGGTTGAGCTTCAGGATGGTTTTGCCATGCCTGTTCAAAGGCTTTTAAATTCATATTAATATAGTCATTTTCTCTGTTTCCATGCCAAAGTTTAAAGGTGAATTTCCAATTGCCTGTTGCTTTGTCAGTATCATTTCGTTCATCAATAAAACAGGGTAACAGATTTTTTTTCTTAATATATTCGTTAATGATCCCACCGATAATACGTTTACTTTTTTGACCTTGTTCTTCGCTAGGAAATTCTTCTTGTAGCTTTATTCGTAATTCTATATCGCTCTGAGAGTTGATATATTTATCAACTCGATACCAGAGATCCTGTAGTGTCAGCGTCTCGATTTTAACAGTATATTCATCCGGCCAATCAACCTGATCCTCAGTCTTCTTATCGGTGATGTATCCCAACAACACAGCAAACACAGTTTTAACTCGTCTCTGTGCGCTGTCGCTAAATGTTCGTTTGCTGGGTTTAGTCATAGGTCTGCTTAAGTTAGGTGTCGCGGAAAAAACCTTTGGGGATGCCCCACACTAAATAGTTCCCCCAAACCGCTAATTGCTATTCTACACCAGGTTCAGCATTAGTGTGGGGATTTGTTCTTTAAATAGCCCCATTCTAGTCTTGGTGCGTTGAAGTTAAGGAACAAAAAAATGACGTACCAAATGAACAAACCCGCAACCGTTTCTCTGCAATTACCCACATTCATTGAAACCGAACGGATGCAATTAATTAAACCCCATGTCGATTATTTTCCAGAGATTAAACGGATGTTAAAAGCTCAGGAAATCATGCAATATGTCACGACTGGGGCGCGTTCAAATGCACAAGCGAAACTTGAAGCCTTAGCGTTTCAAAAAGATTGGGAACAGGGATGGGGGCCGTATTTTCTGTTAAATAAACAGACAAAAGATGTTATGGGAGTCCTCAAACTCTATTTAAGCGATCGCAGTCCCTATCTGCAAATTGGCTATTTTTTGGACGTTCAATATTGGGGCAAAGGCTACGCAACTGAGGCCGCAAAAATGGCTTTAAAACTGGGTTTTTACGGCTTAAATCAACAACGTATTGATGCCTTTGCCCATATCAATAATATTCCCAGTCGTCATATCCTTGAAAAAATTGGCATGACTTCCATCACTGATAAATTCATCTACGATGGTCGCCAATATGCCCAGTATATGATCAATCGTTCAGACTATCAAATCTAACAATATTTCCCCCCTTACCAAAGGGGTTATTACCTACATTTCCCCCTTTACCAAGGGGGGATTAAGGGGGGTTCTTCCCTGTAAATCAAGTTAAAAAATTGGGCGGGTTTAGCAATATTTTTGGTGATTTAGAAAGGTTAACGCGAACCCGCCCCTACAGGTTTTTTGAATCAATTTAGGTTAAAATAAAAGGAGATATTATGCAAGATAATGGCTGTAATGGCTTTGGGTGTAAGTGGATTCAAAACCGCCACGACGCCGATAATTGGGTGTGTTTAAAATGTGGAACAGAGCGTCATATTCGGACTAATGACCCGATTTTAACGATTATTGTTTTTAGTGCGATCGCCCTCATCTTTGTCTTAATTTTAAATTCTCAATTCTCTCAATCTTCCGTTCAAACTCTCCCCGAATCCCCTATAATTGAAACCTACGATATTAACCCCTAACCCATCAAATCGGGTTTCTAACTATTCTTGATAAATTTAGAAACCCGGTTAATTATAAAATTTGATTAAAAACTTGACAATTATCAAAATATCAATTAAAATCTTAATATATAGCTTATTTTTTAAGAACAATGGCAACCTCAATCGCCAGTTTCAAAATAACCTGGGAACCCCTTCCCGATGATTTTATTTTACCCGATGATCCTGTGGATAATATTAATCAACCTGCTTTAGCTTCCGCTTTAACAGATAGTTTACAAAATGCTGGAAAACTCCCCCCCAATAGTTTAACCCCAACAAATTATGGAATTTGTGCAACGGTTAATGACAAAATAGTAATTAAAGCACCAGATTGGGCATTTATTCCAGAAATTCGAGTTCCCAGAACCGATATTCAACGCAGCTATACCCCGCAATTACAGGGGGATATTCCACTTTTAGTCATAGAATTTCTGTCTGATACCGAAGGCGGAGAATATTCAATTAAATCAACCTATCCGCCGGGGAAATGGTTTTTCTATCAAACGATTTTAAGAGTCAAGCATTATGTTATTTTTGAACCCCAGCAAGGCATTTTAGAAGTCTACATTTTAAATGAAAACGGAGAATATCAGTTACAAACAGCCCATGCTGATAACCGTTATTTTATCCCAGAAATGAACTTATATTTAGGGGTTTGGCAAGGAACTAGAGAAAACAGAACCGGATATTGGTTGCGGTGGTGGGATGAAAGCGGAAACCTATTATTATGGGGATTTCAATTAGCAGAAATTGAACGTCAACGGGCGGAAAAGCAACTTCAACGGGCAGAAATAGAACGTCAACGGGCGGAAAGATTAGCTGCACAATTACGGGCGGCGGGTATTGAACCGGAAGTTTAATTAAACCGCATTCTCCTATTAATATAATAGCTTGGAGTGAATCAATATGATCTCTGAACCTTATCCAAGAGATATGGTGGGTTATGGTCGTTATACCCCCGATCCAAAATGGCCGAATCAAGCCCGAATTGCCGTACAATTTGTGATTAATTATGAAGAAGGTGGCGAGAATTGTATTCTACACGGCGATCAAACCTCAGAAGCCTTTTTATCAGAAATTATTGGGGCTGAACCCCTGCCGGGATTGCGTCATTTAAACATGGAATCGATTTATGAATATGGCAGCAGAGCGGGTTTTTGGCGACTGTATCGGCTGTTTACTCAACGTCATATTCCCCTGACCGTTTATGGGGTAGCAATGGCTTTAGAACGCAACCGAGAGGCTGTTGCAGCGATGTTAGAAGCGGACTGGGAAATTGCTAGTCATGGTTATCGCTGGATTGATTATAAATATTTTAATGAAGAAACGGAGCGGGAACATTTACAAAAAGCGATCGCTATTCATACCGAAGTTACGGGAACTCGCCCCCTCGGTTGGTATACTGGACGCACCAGTCCCCACACCCGCAAATTAGTCGTAGAAGCAGGAGGATTTTTGTATGATGCTGATAGTTATGCCGATGATTTACCCTATTGGGTTTATGATTATGGAAAACCCCATTTAGTCATTCCCTATACTCTTGATAATAATGATATGCGATTTGCAACCAATCAAGGGTTTAACTGTGGTGATCAATTTTTTACCTATTTAAAAGATGCCTTTGATTTGTTATATGCTGAAGGAGAAACTGCACCTAAAATGATCAGTATTGGATTACATTGTCGTTTAGTCGGTAGACCCGGACGGGCGGCGGCATTAGCTCGCTTTTTAGATTATATTCAAAATCATGACCGGGTTTGGATCTGTCGTCGGATTGATATCGCCAAACATTGGTATGAGTATCATCAACCTATCCTAATTTCTAATCAAAGTTGTGGAGTCGGGGGAAGTGATGATTTAACTCGTTGAGAGAAGGTCAGACTTTCTGCAAAGAAAGCACATCTCAATGAAGCGTCAACCCATTCAGAATTTAAGCAGTTGTCAATTTTTGATCTGCTTAAATAGATAGAATCCCCGTCCGTTCACGGCGGGGCGGATGTCAATATTAAGAGCAGCAAGAGGTTAGATTCTCCTCTGCTCTCCTGTTACCCTACCTTTGATCCTAGATGGGTTGGAACACTCCCTCCATCCCATCTAGCAAGGTTTCCTAAACATCTTTTTTGGCTATTCCCTATCCCCAATTCGTAATTCGTAATTCGTAATTCGTAATTCCCTATCCCCAATTCCCTAAAATTATTGTTTTTGTTCAACCCCAAACCCAACTAATAATACGGTTTCCAAAGGTTTATTGTCTATGGGTCGCTGATAATTAATAATCCGACGAATTCTTAACTCTGGATTAATCAAAGTAATAGAATCCACCGACACAACGCGGGTGTAGGTCGTTGTCATTAACAATTCACGGGTTTCGGTATCATAGCGAAAGTGTGCCACCATCGGTTTAGCTTCCTCATAAGCTTTATCCCGGAGATAGTCCCCTTCAATGATCGGGAAATCCAATTTTTGTGGTACAAAGAGAATATTCAATTCTTGTGAAACCTCATCCCCTTTTTCCGAAACCGTTTGAAACGCCAGTCGATATCCAGGGAGAATCTCTAATTCTAAGTTTGTTGACAAACGGTGATTATCTTCTAAGACTTTAGCTTTGGCTTCATTGTCTAGGGGATGAATCACAAATTCGGTGTGCGATCGCTCAACCTCCCGATGGGTAAGGTAATGGTAGGTGCGTTCCGTTGTCCATTGACCCACACAATGATCAAAAAATTCTTGGAATTGTGCAATTGACATGGCGAATATAACTCCTCTTAACTCATTTTTGCAACAGTTTTTAACAATTTTTTAGCAAAAATCCCTTGTACTTCTAAAATCTATACTAAATTATCCTGTTGATGAACTCCTGTGATTGACCTGGAATGTTTGCCCTATAGCGTTGGCCATGCAGAGGATGGTTTGTGTCTGCTGGTGCGGATGGGATCTCACCGCATTTTACTCGATTGTGGTGTTCAGGACATTTCACCCCTATTAGCGTCCGTAGATCAACCTCCCGCCGACTTAATTCTCTGCTCTCATGCTCATGCGGATCATGCTCAAGGTTTACTCGCCTTTCATCAGGCTTTTCCTCAAATTCCCATCTATGCCAGTGAAGTAACAACCCAACTGTTACCCCTAAACTGGCCGGACTGGAAACCTGATTCCAATCTTCCTCTCTGTCATGCGTTACCTTGGGATTCTCCCATCCAACTGAAACCGGGCTTAATTGTCACGTTATTTCCGGCGGGTCATTTACCCGGAGCCTCCGTGATTTTGATTAATTATGTAACACCGGAACGCAATTATAAACTGATTTATACCGGAGATTTTTTTCTCTCCAATTCTCGCCTGGTCGAAGGCTTACCTTTAGGGGAATTGCGAGGACTCAAACCCGATGTTTTAATCTTAGAAGGCAGTTATGGCACGGCTCGTCATCCCCATCGCCGTCAACTGGAAAACCAACTGGCAGAACGCTTGTATCGAGCTATAGAAGCTCAATATTGCCTGCTGTTACCGACACCCACCTTGGGGTTGGGACAAGAACTGCTGATGTTGCTTCGCAGTCACCATTATTTTACAGGTCGAGATCTCGATATTTGGGTTGATGGCACCGTTGCCACGGGATGCGATATTTACTTGCAACTCCTGGCCCATTTTCCCACCAGTGTCCAAAATTTTGCCCAACATCAGCCTCTTTTTTGGGATGAACGCATTCGTCCTAGAGTCCGACGGCTAACGCCGGAACAACGCCCTCAACTGGGTCAGTCTCCCTGTATTGTTCTCACGGATGAATATGCAGATTGGAATTCCTATTGGATCAATTCCACCAGGCCTTGGATGTTATTTTTGCCCCAAAAACCCGGTAGAACCCTAGATATTCTCCCGATTTCTGAATCTGTAGAAACGGAGCGTGGCCCCTTTGTACCGAAGATTGAAACCTATTTCATCTCAGAACATTGTGATGGCCCCGGTACAACCCAACTCATTCACAACCTTCGACCCCAACATATTATCTGGGTTCACGGTTCTCCGACCTATTTGGCGGATCTGACCAATTTAGAAGAACTCCGAAACCGCTATCAACTCCATACTCCCAATGCCGGAACCTTAGTGGAGTTGCCCATTGGGGAAACATTCCTACAGCCCCCCTTAACTGAAATTCAGTATGAAGGGGAGATCACCGAGTTTGAAACTCAAATCCACATTACTCTACCCCCAGCTTTAACCACTGATCCTCGGTGGCCAGCTTTTGCTGATACCGGGTTAGTAGAAGCCCGATGGCAGGGAGAAGAATTAGTGCTGCGCGGCATTTCTCAACGGGAGTTTCTGAGCGTTGGGAGCGATCGCCCTATTTCCCCAGATATCGACTGTTGTGGCAACTGTCAATATTATCGGGGACAACGCTGTTGGAATCACTCCTCTGCCCTCTACGGCTTCAAAGTTACCCCAGATGGCTATTGCCCGATGTTTGAATCCATTGAGCATCTGGAATAAAGCGTTAACAACCCCCCGTTAAGGGTGATTGTCCCACTTATTCGGGACTGGATTCGGAACTGGGTTTACGAATTTGTTCAGCTTCGGGGCAATCTTCAGAAATTGGAAGATCAAAATCACACTTGGGAACGGAGGCTAACTTCTGAGTAATAGCACCAATACTTTCTATGCGGATCATTTCTTCCCAAGAACATAACTCATCTTCTTCATCTGTCTCATAGCGCAGCGTGACTAGATCTCCTTCAATGTCTGTAATTCGAGCTTTCTCAATCCAACGTTGCTGATCCCGTAAGAAGATAGAGACTTCCCGACTGTCACAACAAAGTTGATAAATCTTGCGATGTAGCATTTTTTACTTTTCCTGAGAAGTTCGCTGGCTCTTGTAAGTGTCCCTTGTTAACCGAGTATTTAAGGTTGAGCAGGATGCTAGAGCATCTTGAATTTTACCCGATTCCAAGGTAATCCATTTTGACTAAACCATTATCCTCTATTTTAACCTTTAGGATAAATTTAGACTAATTTATTAGTCTGTACTTATGCCTTCAGTATGAGGACATTTTTAGTATACAGCCTAAATCTGGGTTGAGTTGGCTCAAAGAGGGGTTTTGAATAACTTTCCTGGGATTTGAGGTCTGTCTCAGTCCCAACTCAACTTAGGCGATCGCACTGCCTAACCAGCTTATAATAAACAGGGCAAAGTTTACCCAGAAAAGTTATCGGTCTACGGAAGCGCATTATGTTCTTGACACTCTAGGCGCGTAAACGCGCGGAGATTCTTAATTCAGCGACTGACCTTTAAGCACCGGATCTCTTTCGAGCAATACTCAAACCTTTCAATCGTGAAAAGTCACCAATTGACGAGCCTGACT
>CAITND010000241.1 GCA_903893625.1 uncultured Oscillatoriales cyanobacterium | reverse complement strand
ATTGTTAATTTTGTCGGGATTGACCGACCAAAATTAACTTGGGGGAGTCCATGTATCCCACGCTGATTTCTGGTTATTTTTTTGTAGGCGTGAAATTCAGCGTGGGACTTATAGCTCCCCCAAACCCCCTCGCAAGTTAAATATTTTCTACTATCCAGATTTGATGGTCACTTGCGACTGCTATAATTTCTTAATATTATTGAGCAACTTTAATCGGCCCTTCAATACTACCACTAAAAAATTGTTGTACAATAGCACTATCCGTTGTGTAGGCTTCTGCAATTGTGCCTTGCCATTGAACTAACCCTTGATAAAGAAACACAATCCGATCCGCCGTGCGTCGAATTGTACTATCTTGATGCGTTACAATTCCGTAGGTACTGCATCCTTTTCCACTGTGTTGTAAATTTCTAATTAAATCTTCAATAACTGTTGATGCAATCGGATCTAAACCTGCGGTGGGTTCGTCATATAAAATCACCTCTGGAGTCTCCCTGGGATTTTCAGGATTTGGCATAATTGCACGGGCAAAACTCACCCGTTTTCGCATTCCTCCTGAGAGTTCTGCGGGATAGCGATCGCCAATACTTGGTAATCCTACCATTTCTAACTTTTCATTGACTAATTGTTTAATTTTTCGAGGAGGTAATTTCGTATGTTGATAGAGTAAAAAACCGATATTTTCTGTCACTGTTAAAGAATCAAATAGTGCTGCCTGTTGAAACACCATAGCAATTCCAATCGGATCAGTAATATCATCCACCCATCCTTCCCGTTTTTTTCCTAATACATAAACTTCCCCTCTATCGGGGGGTAAAAGTCCGGCAATAATTCTTAAAATTGTTGATTTCCCCGTTCCTGAAGGGCCAATAATTCCTAATGCTTCTCCCCGATAAATGGTTAAATCAACCTGATCTAAAATTACTTGGGAACCAAAAGCCTTACTGACTCCTTTTAACTCAATTAAAGGTTCTAAGGATTCTGAGCATTTCGATAAAACCACGTTATCCTTAAAATTGATGGGTTCAACTTCAATCGGATGATTTTTTCCCTTTTTACTGTCTTTCATGATCTTGCTAAACCCTTCTGATCATTGTACCTTTGACTCCATTCAGTTGTTCAGCAAACGATGGGATTACCCTGATCAGCTTGATTTTTCCTGGCGAGAATCCTCAGAATAGGATAGAAAAATAACCCCATTGAATTCAACTCTAGTTAGTAATTTTACTGCCAGCACTCTATCCTGTATTGTAAATTGATCTGTTAAACCCGGCATATAAACTTTAAGACACATACCTATGTCAACTGGTTCATTTAAACACACCCTTCGCAGGATCATGAAATTCAGACTCTATCTGGGTTTCTTCAACTATCGTTCTCCCCGGATGATTAACCAATGGTTTAAATGGTTATCCCCTGGACTGTTTGTAAAACGCTGGATGGCGATTAGCGCCACAGGGGTTTTAATCGCCAGTTTGGGGTTAGCAACCTGGACGGGAATGACCCCAATTTATTACATCCTACAACTCCTGAGAAATTTCTTAGGATGGATTACCACCGTTATTCCTAATTATATTTCAGGGCCATTGATGATTGCTTTGGGAATTCTGTTGATTCTTTGGAGTCAAACCCGCAGTTTAAATTCTATTAGTGAAGCCTTTCATCCGGCTGGAGATGAACAATTAGTTGATCGCCTAATCAGTCATCGCCGTTTATTACGGGGGCCGAAAATTGTGGCGATTGGGGGCGGAACTGGGTTATCAACTTTATTGCGAGGATTAAAAGAATATAGCGCTAATATTACCGCAATTGTGACGGTTGCAGATGATGGGGGATCTTCGGGTCGGTTACGTCGAGAAATGGGCGTTTTACCACCCGGAGATATTCGCAATTGTTTAGCCGCCTTAGCCGATGAAGAACGATTATTAACGGAATTATTTCAATATCGATTTACCGCCGGAGATGGATTAACCGGACATAGTTTCGGGAATTTATTCTTAAGTGCAATGTGCGAAATTGAAGGGGATTTAGAACAAGCGATCGCGGCAAGTTCTAAAGTTTTAGCGATTCGAGGTCAAGTCTTACCCGCCACCTTATCAGACGTTCATTTATGGGCAAAATTAGCCGATGGTCGGCGCATTCATGGGGAATCTAGTATTACTGAAGCCAAGGGGAAAATTGTTACAATTGGTTGCATTCCTCCCAATCCTCCCGCCCTCCCGAAAGCAGTACAAGCCATTTTAGATGCAGATTTTATTATTATCGGCCCTGGTAGTTTATATACCAGTATAATTCCCAATTTATTAGTCCCTGAAATTGCCGAAGCAGTAGCATCTCGAAATGTTCCTCGAATTTATGTTTGTAATATTATGACGCAACCGGGAGAAACGGACGGCTACAGCGTTTCAGATCATATTAAAGCAATTGATAAAGCCTGTGGTTATCAACTGTTTGATGCGGTGTTGCTTCAAGGAACAGTTCCCCCAGCCAATGCGTTAATTCGGTATGCTCAAGAAGATTCTCATCCGGTTGTATTAGATCGAGATCTTGTTAAACAATTAGGTCGAATAATTGTGATCAGTAATATTATGGATGTGGATGAAAATACCGGATATTTACGTCATAATCCCTATCGTTTAGCTCAAGTCTTGTTACGCTGGTTTGGCAAAAACTAACTCTTAGTAAGCCCTTCAGGGCTTAATCTTCCTAAAATTTTAACCCAAAATATGACTCAATTTCATCTCCCCAACGCCGCAGCAACCCGTGAATTTGGAAAAAAATTAGGGCGATCTCTCCCTGCCAATAGTATTCTATTATTAGCAGGAAATTTAGGAGCCGGAAAAACAACATTTGTCCAAGGATTAGCAGAAGGATTAGAGATTCCTGAATCCATTGAAAGCCCGACATTTACCTTGATTAATGAATATACAAATGGCAGAATTCCCCTTTATCATTTAGATTTATATCGTTTAGAAGCCTCAGAAATTGAAGACTTGAATTTAGAGCAATATTGGGAAGGAATCGAAGTAGAACCCGGAATTGTTGCCATTGAATGGGCGGATCGTTTACCCTATAAACCGGAAAGTTATCTACAAATTGAATTAACTTATACAGAAAAAGGCGATCGCATTGCCACTATATTTAACGTCGGTCAGGATGATTTTAACCTAGATTTAGGCGATCTGTTGAATAACTCTAATTCAGAAAAATGCAGAGCAACTTAACCCAAGTATCCCATTTTTATGATAATTTAAAGATACTGATCTTATTGCAGAAAATAAAAAGATGATTCACACCTCAAAACCTTTAGCCTTTCTTGCTTCTTTCCTTTGTCTGAATGCTGTTGCGGTTCCTGTTATTGTTCAAGCTCAACCCCAAAGCAAAATTACTCTCAGTATTGACGGATTTAAAAATAAAAAAGGACAAGTTTGTGCGAGTTTATTTGGAAGCAATAAAGGCTTTCCTAGTAATGGAGACGATGCTGTACAAAAACGTTGTACCAGTATTACAGAAGTTCCCGTAGTCATGACTTTTGAGAATTTACAAGCAGGTAGTTATGCCATTGCGGTTCTTCATGATGCTAATAATGATAAAACAGCCAACCGTAATGCGTTAGGAATTCCCACCGAAGGATTTGGTTTCTCTAAAAATCCCGCTATTCTAACCGGGCCACCAAAATTCAATGATGCGGCGGTTGTTGTTGCCGGGGATAATACTAATATTAATATTAAATTGCTGTATTTGTTAGGAGGTTAGGGATAAATTTAGTTTTCAAGATCCGTTTAAAAGGGTGAATGTAAAATCAATACACATTGCCAATTTAATATAAATAATCTAATTCGATAGGTTGTATACCGATTTCTATGATATAATTAGAATCAGGTTGACCTTGACACTCTTTATGTATGTATATTGAGGAACTTCATCTCCAAAATTTTAGAGGATTTAAAGAATTAACGCTTCAGTTTCCCCGTAACTTAGCTGTAATTATTGGTGTTAATGGTTCTGGCAAATCTTCCATTTTAGATGTGATCGCTATTTTTTTATCAATTTATATCAATCAACCACTGTTAAAAAAACGACGAAAGAACTCAACATTAAGTGATAAAACAGGGTTGACAGAAGATGATATTTATATCAATGCTCAAGAATCTTATAATTTAATTCAGGTTGTCATTGAACCTCATCAAAAAATTTCATGGTCTATTAGAATAAGTAAAGATAATTCAATAATTAAGCAAATAAGAGCAGAAGAATCAGAAGAATTATTAAGTCATATAAAAAATACTTTAGAAGATTTAGAGCAAAATCCATCCTTAAGTCTCCCAGCACTGGTTTATTATCGAACTAATAGAATGGTTTTAACACCTTCATCTCAACTGAGATTGTCTTCACTAACAACCGCTATCAGACAAGAAAACCAAATCAATGCTTATGAAGGAGCTTTTTCAAATGAAATAAATAATTTTAAAGATTTCTTTGAATGGTTCAAAGCGGAAGAAGATTATGAAAATGAAATTCGTTTAAGAGAAAATACAAATTATAGAAATAAAAATTTAGAAATTGTGAGAATTGCCATTACAAAATTCTTGAATAACTTTCCTAAAACTAATTTTTATAATCTTCATGTTGTCCGGGTAAGTACAGGCCAAGAATTGAGAAAGCACCGAGTTAATCCAACTTTAACTATAGAAAAAAATGGTCAAACTTTTAAACTAGAGAAACTATCAGATGGCGAAAAAATGCTGTTAATGGTTGTAACAGATTTAGCGAGACGATTAGCAATTCTTAACCCATCGGTAGATGAACCTGCAAAAGTCTTAGAAGGAAAAGGGATTGTTTTAATTGATGAAGTTGACTTACATCTTCATCCCCAATGGCAAAGAATTGTTGTTCCAGCGTTAACAAATACCTTCCCCAATTGTCAATTTATTGTTACAACTCACTCACCCCAAGTATTAAGTCGAGTGCATAAGGAAAATGTATTGATATTAGAAAATTCTGAAGTTGTTGAAGTTACTCCTTATACTTTCGGAAAAGATAGTAATTCAATCCTTTATGAACTCATGGGAGTTACAGAACGTCCGCTTGAAGTTCAACAACAGTTAGATGAATGCTTCCAACTGATTGATAATAACAAAATTAAAGAAGCAGAGATAAAGTTACAAAAATTAACAAGTTTATTGGGAGAAGATGATCCAGAATTGGTTAGAGCTAACACCCTAATTGATTTTTTTAACCGAAAAGAATGAAGCGAATTATTAAAAAAACGGAACCCTCTTGTTTGTTGAAATATCGGCAAACTGCAAATGCAACCTATAAGGATTATCGACCAAAAGACCCCCTCAAAAAAGCATTACTGATAGAACAAGGCTATATTTGCTGTTATTGTATGAAACGGATTTCCGAAGAGAACATGGAAATTGAACATTTTAAACCTCAATCCGTTGATAAATATCCAGAATTACAGTTAGATTATCGCAATTTGTTAGGTTCTTGTCAAGGAAATCGAGGAAAACCTCAACGTATTCAACATTGTAATGCTCGGAAAGGGTATAAAGAAATAACATTAAATCCTGCTGACCCTCAAAGGAATTGCGAGGATTCTATTAAGTATGGAAGTGATGGAAAAATTTATTCAGATGATACAACAATTAATCATGAGTTGGATAACATTCTAAATCTTAATAATCAAACGTTGAAAACTAACCGAAAAAAGGTTCTTGAAACAATTATTGATGAGTTAAATAAAATGTTTCCTGGGAAAACATGGTCTAAAGAATTCCTGCGAAAAAAACTCAATGAATGGCAGAATAAAAATAACAAAGGGCAGTATAATGAATATTGCCAGTTTGTTATTTACTATTTAAGTAAGCGTTTATAAGGCATTAAGTTAAGTAAAATCTGTATTTTTTTCTATTATTATCTAAAATGCACGCACCCTACAGTTTAAACTAAGTGCGTGCTTCTATCATTATATCCTAACAAGCATCAAACCTTAACGCTTTCCCACAAACATTAGAACAAATTCGTCCTGACTCATAAACCACTTTTCCTCCAACAATCGTATATTCTGGCCATCCGGTTAACTCCCAACCTTCAAAGGGACTCCAACCACATTTTGTTAACAATTCTTCCCGCAAAACTGGATAATAATTCTCTAAATCAACTAACACTAAATCCGCATCATAACCCACTTGTATTTTCCCTTTATTGGGGATTTTATAGGCTTTTGCGACGGCGGTAGACATCCAATTAGAAACTTGTTCAACGGTACATTTTCCTTGCATTGCTTGTGTTAACATTAAGGGTAAAGATGTCTCAACTCCGGGCATTCCTGACGGTGTATTGGGATAACCTTTAGCCTTTTCTTCTAACGTATGGGGGGCGTGATCCGTGGCAATAAAATCAATCACTCCATCTAATAACGCTTGCCATAATATTTGATTATCTTGGGGCGATCGCAACGGCGGATTCATTTGCGCTAAGGTGCCAATTTTAGCATAATCTGTTATATTTAATAATAAATGTTGAGGGGTAACTTCTGCTGTCACCCATTCCGGTTTATCTTGACGTAATAATTCCGCTTCTTCCCCCGTTGATAGATGCAGAATATGTAATCGTCGTTGATATTTTTTAGACAGTTTTAAGGCGAGTTGAGTGGCTTGTAATGCGGCTAAATTATCTTGAATGGTCGAATGAATTGCCGGGTCAGTAATTCCGGCAAACTCTTGACGACGTTGATTAATTCGAGCTTGATCTTCGGCGTGAACCGCAATTAAGCGATCGCCTTTTGCAAAAATACTCTCTAATATTTCTTCTTGATCAATTAATAAATCCCCGTGCATTGACCCCATAAAAACTTTAATTCCTGGAGTCGGATTTGCTTCTAATAAATCGGGTAAATTTTCGGCTGTCGCCCCTATAAAAAAGCCATAATTGACTAAACATTTTTCCGCAGCCCGCATTAATTTATCATCTAAATTCGCTTGAGTTGTGGTTAAGGGGCGAGTATTAGGCATTTCTAAAAACGAAGTCACTCCTCCTTTAGCACAAGCACAACTGGCCGTATATAAATCTTCTTTATATTCTAAACCCGGTTCTCGGAAATGCACCTGCGGATCAATCACACCGGGTAATAATGTTAACCCCTCTGAATCAATAATTTCCCAATCATCTACCCCCAGAGCGTGATGATCAATTTCTGGGCCTACCTCAACAATTTTACCCTCAATAATGGCGACATCTCCGAGCAAAAAATCACCATTCGGTAATAAAATTCGGGCTTGATAAATCAATACGCCATAAGAATTAGACATAATTTTCTTGATCCAATCTGCTATAAAACTATTTAACCTCGAATTTGTCTCCTAATCACAGGGAACTATCATCCCCCAATTTCAGACAAATTTGATATGATCAATGTAGTTTCCTGTCCAGTGACCATTTGCGTATGAGTAGCCTGCCCAATCAAGAGCCAGAACCCGTTAAACCTTCCCCTCAACAGCAAGAGAACCCTTGGGTAGAAATCCTCAAAACTGTTGGTTTGAGTATCTTTTTGGCGTTAGGCATTCGCACGTTTGTTGCGGAAGCTCGTTATATTCCCTCTGGGTCAATGTTACCGACTTTAGAAATTAATGATCGATTGATTATTGATAAAGTCGGTTATAAGTTGGGAGAACCCCATCGGGGTGATGTGGTGGTGTTTAGCCCAACAGATGAACTCAAAAAACAGTATAAAGATGCGTTTATTAAAAGAATTATTGGTTTACCCGGTGAAACGGTGGAGGTGAAAAACGGGTCAGTGTTCATTAATGGTGAACCCCTCCCAGAAAAATATATTGCGGAACAACCTCAATATAATTGGGGGCCAGGAACAGTCCCAGACGGCCAGTATTTAGTCTTAGGTGATAACCGCAATAATAGTTACGATAGCCATTATTGGGGTTTTGTCCCCCGTGAAAATATTATCGGTCGGGCAACAGTTCGTTTTTGGCCCCCTGACCGCGTGGGCGGACTCGGTGATCCTGATTATCCGCCTGATGAACGAAAATAAGAATGACCTCTCCCCCAACCCCTCTCCTTGCAGGATAGGGGGGAAGAATTGTTAATATTAAATACGGCTAAAAGTTGTTAAGCACCTTAATTGGTTATTAGGAAATCGTAAAATCCTGGTAGTGTGAGCGTCCCCGATCACTAGAATATAAATTTTAAATGCGTAACAACTGATTAGTGAATTAATAACACCAATTTTGTACGACTCGACCTGTAATTTTTTGACCTAACCAGGGGGTATTAATGGAGCGAGATTTTAAGGTATTTGCATTTACTATCCAAGGCTGTTGGGGGTCAAATAATATCATTTCTGCGGGTTGGTCGGGTTGAATAGAATGGGGTGTTTGTTGTAAACAAATTGCAGGTTGATAACTTAAAACTCGCCATAAATCTAAGGCTGACCAGCGCCCAGATTCAACAAAGGTTTTCCATAATAAAGGTAATGCTAATTCTAACCCAATAGCTCCGGGGGGAGCATCGGAAAAGGCAACGGTTTTTTCTTCATAGGAATAGGGCGTATGATCAATGGCGATCGCATCAATAATTCCCGTCTCAATTCCTTTAATTAAAGCTTTTTGATCCGATGGATTTCCTAAAGGGGGCTCTAATCTTAAATTTGGGTCATAAGGGAGAGGAATAGCATTAACAATAGTTGGATTTTCCAAGGTTTCTGGTTCTTCTAAAGGTTGATTCCAAATTCGATTAATGGATGTTGTATTTAATAATAAGTGCATCCAGGTTATACTGGCTGTAATCGGTAAATGACGAGCTTTCGCTTGAGCAATTAATTCTACACTTCTGGCTGTAGAAACCCGCATAATATGAACAGGTGTTCGGGTCACTTCGACTAATTCTAATAAAGCGGCTAAGGCTGCGGTTTCAGCAAATTCAGGAATTCCGGGTAAACCACATAATATAGAATCATTCCCTTCTCGCATGACTCCATTAACTACTAATGTGCGATCGCAAGCATATAAAGCTAAGGGTTTATTTAAAGGTTTTAAATATTCTAATATTCTTCTTAATAACGCTAAATTTTGCAGAGGTTGACCATCGCTAAAACCGACAACGCCAGCATCCGCTAATTCGTTCAATTCTGTCATTTGTTGACTCGCAACTTCTTGGGTTAATGCACCCCAAAGATATAACTTAGGAACAGAAAATCCTGAATTAATCCAGACTTTTTGAGAACGTTCTTTTAATAATGTTACCGTTGCTGGGTTATCAATAGCTGGAATGGTATTCGGTAAAACTGCTAACCGAGTAAATCCTCCGGCTGCGGCTGCATTTAATAAGGAATTTAAACTTTCTCGTTCTTCAAATCCGGGTTCTCCACTCTGACTATATAAATCAACTAATCCCGGCCCTAAAATTAACCCTTCACTATTAATAATTTGGGTATTTTCTGGGTAATTATTAATTTCAGGTTCAATGGTTCTAATATAACCATCAATCACTAAAATATCAGCAATTTGATCTAGTTTAGAAACCGGATCAATTACACGAACTTGCTTTAAAAGTTGACAAACCATATTAAGAAGAAGACAAGCGGGAAGAAGTATAGGGTGCGGGGTGTGAGAAAAATAGGCAAGCGTTGTAATGGCTACTTAACAATTAATTCTTAAACTGATAACTGATAACTGATAACTGATAACTGATAACTATAACGCTCCAGCAGCAGTTTTATCGAGAATACTATCCGATAAATGGCTAGTAATATTATCGGCTTGTAATACAGGTAAACCCTCAATTCCGTGCGGATAATCAATCACTGTTACCGCACCATTTCCTTGTTTAAAATTCCAAAAATGATCCGGCGACAGATTAAATAATTGACACAAAAGGGCTTTATTAATGGCATCATGGGCAACCACTAATATTGTTACATTTTGGTGATTATAGGTTTCAACAATCTGCTTCCAGGCGATTAAAGAACGTTGCCAAACCTGTTGTAAATTCTCACCTTCCGGCATTTGAACCGTTTGTGGTGCAGTTTTCCATTCCTGTAATAATCCTGGGTAAAGCTGTTCGATTTCCTTCTCAAATTTGCCTTCCCATGAACCGTGACTAATTTCGCAAAATTCCGGTTCTAATTGTAATTCTATCCCCGGATGATCTTGCAAAATAATCTCGGCGGTTTCTTTGGGACGCGCCATCGGACTTGTTACCGCAAAATCAATTTTAATGTCTTTTAAAAATTCTGCGGCTTTGCGGGCTTGTTCTCGACCATTATCATTTAACGGCACATCAATTTGCCCTTGAAATTGCCCCATGCGGTTCCATTCCGTTTCCCCATGACGCACTAATAATAATCGTGGCCCTTGATGTCCGGGACGCACAGAAGGCAATTTATGACCGACATGAGTAGTCAAGTTCATTGACTCTAATTGTACATCCGCAGGCTTCGGTAATTCTCCGGGGATAATATTAGTAAAATTCAAAATACTAATCCCACAATTAGACTGTTGCAAAGCTTGGTAAAATTGGGGTTCAACGCCCAAAGCTGTCCCAATTAAACAGCGATTAATTCCATTATGAGCAACTAATAAAACCGTTTGATTTTGATGACGACTTAAAATTTCACGCCAAAATTGTTTGGCTTGTTCAAATAATGCCAATACCGGGAAATGTTGTTTTTCCCCTTCGGGTGTCGAAACCCGCATAAAAAACTCATGGGGACATTCTTGCCAAGCTTGGTATTCATCGGGAAACTGTTCCACAACCACTTGACGTTCCATTCCCGCCCACAACGGTAAATCAATTTCCATCAACAAATCATGGGGCTGAAGTTGAGGTGGGTTTGACAGGCGCGTGACAATCATTTCAGCCGTTTGTTTCGCCCGTTGCAACGGACTACAATACAAGGCATCGAACTTTAAACCAGTCAAGGCATCTCCCACTTTTTGCGCCGCCACAGAACCTTTTTCTGTTAAAACAGAGTCGTCCAAGCGACCTTGAATTCGACGTTGGGCATTATAGGTACTTTGACCATGACGGACAAGAATTACACGGGTCGTCATTTTTAAATTGAGGAGTTGGAATTTTAGACTCTGGGTTGAGCCAAATTTAAGCCAGATGTCATTGTACCTTGTTTCGGACAGCATCAGGTAAAATGTTCTGTTTCTGGCTCAAAGTTGGGATTAATTTACGCTCACCCTTGCAACTTATGACACTGAAACGCTGGATTCTAGCAATTTTAACCTTAGTGGCGGTTAGCTTTTTGGGTTTATCGTTACTCGATAGTTGGACTCAACCCCAAATTCAAAGCCGTTTGGAATTATATCAAACCAATTTATTGCTTCATGCCTCCCAATGGCAAGGGAAGGAAATAGAAGAAGATAGTTTAATCACAGTGCGGGATAATTTGATTGGCAAAACTCCGGTAAAGGAAGCTTATAAACAATACCAACAGGTGCAAGAATCTGCTGAAAAAAGTTTAGCTAAAGTTCAAGAAAATCATGCTCAAATTGCACCAGATTCATTAAAAGAATTACAAGACCTGAATCAAGATTTACAACTGCAAATTGGGATTTTACAAACTCAGTTAGGTCAACCGGATGCAGCGTTAAAAACCTGGAATATTTTACTGAATTCCAGTGAGTCTAAAAATAATAGGGACACAACGGTAGAAATAGCAAGAGTTTTAACAGGATTATGGCAAACTCCCGCCCGATTATTACCCGATGCTGAACCGATTTTACAAAAACAGTTAGACGGTTGGTTTCGTTATCAAGCTTTAGTTCAACTCTATACCTTACAACAGCGTCCAGAGGCATTAGTGGCTTTAGAAACGCAAGAACAGCAACAAGCTGAACAAGCGTTTTTTAAGTTAATGATTGTTAGTGCTATTCCGGGAATGGGATTAGTCCTGGGATTAATATTAACCATTGTTTTAGGCATTCAAGCTCTCTTCAAAGGCAAGAGTTCTATTCTCGCAACTAATATGGATGTTGCTTGGTTAATTCCTTGGAATGGAGAAATTATATTACAAGTTTTTGTCGTGGGATTTTCATTATTGGGTCAATTGTTTATTCCCCTAACTTTAAGAGCGATTTTTCAAGAATTGCATCTTCAGCCGAATAATTTTGATGTCAGGACTCAAGCCGTTTATATTTTAATCACCTATCTGTTATTAATGATGGGGGGATTTTCGGTTTTGTATTTCTCGATTAAACCCTATTTCCCGTTACCGGAAGGATGGTTTACCTTCAAAATTAAAGACAATTGGTTTTTTTGGGGTTTAGGTGGATATTTGGTCGCCTTACCTTTGGTGATTTTAGTCTCTTTAATTAATCAGAAACTTTGGGATGGACAAGGCGGTAGTAATCCATTATTACCTATTGCATTAGAAAGTCGGGATAGTGTAGCTTTAACCATCTTTTTTATCACCGCCTCCATCGCCGCCCCCATCTTTGAAGAGATTATGTTTCGAGGATTTTTATTACCGTCCTTAACTCGTTATCTTCCCTTGGGGAGTGCGATTATTTTAAGTGGGTTTTTGTTTGCAGCAGCCCACTTAAATATTTCGGAAATTTTACCGTTAATGACGTTAGGAATTGTGCTAGGATTTGTATATACGCGATCGCGCAATTTATTAGCCCCAATGTTCATGCACGGGTTATGGAATAGTGGTACTTTGTTGAGTCTGTATATTCTAGGAAGTGGCGGAAGTTAGAAGCCATCCTATACCTTCAAAAAAAATTGACTTTTGCTATATAAAAATATAGCAATCCCTACCTGCTAATATCAGAACCAACAGCAAAATAAATAGAACACAAATCACCCCCCAAACCCCAGGGCTGTTTCAAAGTCGGGTCAGAAAGAGTAAAGTCATGGCGATCGCAGCCTGATAAAATGAAAAGCGATCGCCATTTTTTTCTAAAAAAAGATGCT
>CAITND010000240.1 GCA_903893625.1 uncultured Oscillatoriales cyanobacterium | reverse complement strand
GGGAGCAGGGGGAGCAGGGGGAGCAGGGGGAGCAGGGGGAGCAGGGGGAGCAGGGGGAGCAGGGGGAGCGTCCTCGCTCGCTAACCGTCAACCGCTCATTTGCCAACCGCTCATCTGCCAACCGCTCATCTGCCAACCGCTCATCTGCCAACCGTTAACACCCCAGGCATTTTTGTTAATAAAATCCTGTCAAAACGAAAACACTATCGATGGCTCTGGTAATGTAGCTTAATAAATATCCACACACATACATAAACTTCTATGACTGCTGTTAGTGAATTCAAACCCGGTCTTGAGGGCGTTCCAGCCACCTTGTCCAGCATTAGCTACGTTGATGGACAAAAAGGAATTTTGGAGTACCGAGGAATTAGTATTGAACAACTTGCTAACTATAGTACCTTTCTGGAAACTTCTTATCTGCTGATTTGGGGAAAACTCCCCACCAAAGAAGAATTAGTAGATTTTGAACATGAGATTCGCTATCATCGACGGATTAAATATCGAATTCGGGACATGATGAAATGTTTTCCCGAAACAGGTCATCCGATGGATGCCTTACAAACCTCGGCGGCGGCGTTAGGATTATTCTATTCTCGTCGGGCTTTAGATAATCCCGAATACATTCGGGAAGCCGTTGTGCGGTTACTGGCTAAAATTCCCACCATGGTTGCTGCATTCGAGTTGATGCGAAAAGGAAATGATCCCTTACAACCCCGTGATGATTTAGATTATTCGGCTAACTTTCTGTATATGCTGAATGAACGAGAACCTGATCCATTAGCAGCACGGGTGTTTGATGTCTGTCTGACTCTTCATGCTGAACACACGATTAACGCTTCTACCTTCTCAGCAATGGTGACAGCTTCTACCTTAACCGATCCCTATGCGGTGATCGCTTCTGCTGTAGGAACCTTAGCAGGGCCATTACACGGGGGCGCGAATGAAGAAGTTTTAACGATGTTGGAAGAAATTGGTTCAGTTGAAAAAGTCGCCCCCTATGTGGATAATCTGATTGCAACAAAATCTAAAATTATGGGATTTGGGCATCGGGTTTATAAAGTTAAAGATCCCCGTGCGACCATTTTGCAAGAATTAGGGGAACAGCTATTTGAGAAGTTTGGCCATGACCAATATTATGAAATTGCTTTGGAATTAGAACGAGTCGTTGCTGATCGTTTAGGGGGAAAAGGGATTTATCCTAATGTGGATTTCTATTCGGGTCTGGTTTACCGCAAGTTAGACATTCCGGCGGATTTATATACCCCCATTTTTGCGATCGCCCGTGTTTCGGGTTGGTTAGCGCACTGGAAAGAACAACTCACCAAAAACCGGATTTACCGTCCCACCCAAATTTATACAGGTTCTCACCAGGAAACATACATTCCTATTGATGAACGCAACTGCGCGATTAACCTAGAAGAATCAACCATTTAAGGGATTGTCAGTTAACGGTTGAGGTTGAAGGTTACAATCAATAATCAGCAGCCACCAGCCGATCGCAAACACTCGATTTCTTGATCAAACCGATAAGTAAATTTTCCCAGGTGGCCTAAGTTTTGAGAGCAGTCAAACGCTATACTGGTTTACGGCAAAGATTGATCGCTGATTATACGGATTACACTGATTACACGGATTAACTGATTACTGATAACTGATAACTGATTACTGATTTCATGAACCCAGGAATTGACTTACAAGGAAGTTTTGTAGAAGGCCTCACAGGGCTGGGCTTACCATCAGAGATTGCTAAATTGCTGTGGTTACCTCTACCGATGGGACTGATGATTGTATCGGCAACCGTTGGTGTTTTAGGAACGGTATGGCTAGAACGGAAAATTTCCGCAGCCGCCCAACAACGGATCGGCCCGGAATATATAGGCCCTATGGGAATCTTAGCCCCTTTAGCTGATGGTTTGAAGTTACTGTTTAAAGAAGATACGGTTCCGACGAATGCTGACCCTTGGTTATTTACATTGGGGCCAATTATTGTGTCAATTCCCGTGTTTTTGTCCTACTTATTTGTACCGTTTGGACAAAACATGGTGATTACGGATTTAGGAACCGCAATTTTTCTCTGGATTGCCCTTTCTAGTATTCAACCCATTGGGTTGTTAATGTCGGGTTATGCCTCCAATAATAAATATTCTTTATTAGGAGGATTGCGGGCAGTAGCTCAATCCATTAGTTATGAAATTCCCCTCGCCTTAGCAGTTCTAGCTGTGGTCATGATGTCCAATAGTATGAGTACCATTGATATCGTGAATCAGCAAACTGGCTATGGAATTTTAGGCTGGAATATTTGGCGTCAACCCGTGGGGTTTCTGATCTTCTGGATTGCGGCTTTAGCCGAGTGTGAACGGCTGCCCTTTGACTTACCTGAAGCCGAAGAAGAACTGGTGGCAGGTTATCAGACTGAATATGCAGGGATGAAGTTTGCTCTGTATTATTTAGCCTCTTATGTAAATTTGGTACTGTCGTCTTTGATGGTGGCGGTCTTATACCTGGGGGGTTGGGATTTCCCGATTCCGGTTGATGTGATTGCTCCGACTTTGGGGTTGAGTGAAACGACACCCTGGTTACAAGTTCTGTTGGCGATGCTCGGCATCACTATGACGGTTTTAAAAGCTTATCTGTTGGTGTTTACTGCGGTTTTACTGCGGTGGACATTGCCTAGAGTTCGCATTGACCAACTGTTAAATCTAGGCTGGAAATTCTTATTACCCGTTGGCTTAGTCAATTTGCTGTTAACTGCTGCTCTCAAGTTGGCATTCCCTGTTGCTTTTGGCGGATAAAGCTAAATCAGTAATCAGTTACCAGTTATCAGTTATCAGTGTAAGATTTTAAGTTGAAAGCTACTGATTACCAACTGAGTCTGAACTGCTGATTGCAGATAACTTAAAACTGATTCTTTTCTTTACTGATAACTGATTACTGTTTACTGATAACTGTTAAAGGGAGACACCATGCTGAAGTTTCTGAACCAAGTCACTGAGTACACGAAAGAAACCTTTCAAGCCGCTAAATATATCGGTCAGGGGCTTTCTGTGACGTTTGATCATATGCGTCGTCGCCCTATTACTGTTCAGTACCCCTACGAAAAATTGATTCCTTCTGAACGGTTTCGGGGGCGAATTCACTTTGAATTTGACAAATGTATTGCTTGCGAGGTTTGTGTTCGCGTCTGTCCGATCAATTTGCCTGTGGTGGATTGGATCTCTAACAAGGAAACCAAGAAAAACCAACTTAAACACTACAGTATTGATTTTGGGGTCTGCATTTTTTGTGGAAACTGTGTGGAATACTGCCCCACCAACTGCCTCTCGATGACGGAGGAGTATGAATTAGCTGCTTATGACCGTCACGAGTTGAACTATGATAGCGTAGCACTGGGACGTTTACCCTATAAGGTGACTAATGATCCAATGGTGACACCGTTGCGGGAGTTCGCCTATTTGCCCGCCGGAGTTATGGAAGCCCATGATTTGCCGGAAACGGCTCGTCGCGCTGGGTTACGTCCAGAGTCCATTATTGAACAGAAGTCAAAAAACAATGAGGGTTGACCGTTGACGGTTAACTGCTCCTGAATTGCTCCAAATACTTTGATTAAGGGATGATGAAATTGTGAATCTAGCAGAAGGGGTTCAAATTGTTGCTTTTGGTTTATTAGCCATAATGATGCTGGGGACAGCATTAGGTGTGGTGCTACTCAGTAATATCGTCTATTCTGCATTTTTACTTGGGGGTGTATTTATTAGTATTGCAGGATTATATATTCTCCTGAATGCTGATTTTGTAGCCGCAGCACAAGTTTTAATTTATGTGGGTTCAGTGAATGTTCTGATCCTATTCGGGATTATGTTAGTGAACAAAAGAGAAGTCTTTAAAGAAGTTCCTGGAACCGGGCTTCGTCAAGGTGCGACTGCTATTGTCTGTGTAGGATTATTTGCGCTGTTAGGAACAATGGTGTTATCTACACCTTGGTTAATCACGACCGTTGTTGCACCCGTTGAGAGTTCAATTGCTTTAATTGGGCAGCACTTTTTTACTGATTTCCTATTACCTTTTGAGTTGGCTTCGGTATTTTTGTTAATGGCAATGGTGGGAGCTATTATTCTCGCCCGTCGAGATTATTATTCTGATGTTTCACCCGCAGAAAAAACTGAACCTCCGGTTTTTTCCTTACAAGAACGTCCCCGTGAGTTACTTTCTGTGGGCAGCGATCGCCCTCAAGACCGGGTTTGAATTTGAGGAGGTAAGTCGGGTTTTAGTAGAGACTAGCTATGCTAGTCTGTACTGATTTTTGGGATATTAGAACAGAGTTATAGACTGCTATTTTCAGTCTGTTGAATTTAATGAAATTGGAGAAAATTAGAACCTTATGCAATTACAACTGGAGTATTTTTTGTTATTGGCGGCGGCTCTATTTTGCATTGGAATTTATGGATTAATTACTAGCCGTAATGCTGTGCGCGTGTTAATGTCCATCGAAATCTTATTAAATGCAGTCAACTTGAATTTAATGGCATTTTCTAACTTTTTAGATTCTGCTAATATTAAAGGTCAAGTCTTTACTGTGTTTGTGATTACCGTTGCTGCTGCTGAAGCCGCAGTGGGTTTAGCAATTGTTCTGACCATTTATCGCAACCGAGACACAGTAGATATGGAAGAATTTAATTTGTTAAAGTGGTAAGTTGACGGTTGACGGTTAACAGTTGACTGTTAAGGGTTGACTGTTAAGGGTTGACTGTTGACTGTTGAGGGAAACAGAAGTTAATTATTTCTTCATCCCCCTGCTCCCCCTACTCCCCCTGCTCCCCCTGCTCCCCCTACTCCCCCTGCTCCCCCTACTCCCCCCAGGGCGTTTTCAAAGTCGGGTGTAAAAAAGAAAATAAAAGTGATCTTTTCTTGATAAAATCAAAAACAGATCACTTTTTTTGATTTTAAAAATATGTTTAATAGTATAATAGAACAAATAAAGTTAGTCAAGGATTTCCG
>CAITND010000239.1 GCA_903893625.1 uncultured Oscillatoriales cyanobacterium | reverse complement strand
TCCTAACATTTAAAAACAGAGCCAATGACTTGACAAAATTTATGTTGTAGGTTATAACCAGAAAAATGTGTTTTTGTATCTATAATTTAAGATTATGGAACCTTTATTGGCAGCTACGTTAGCATTAGGAACAGTCATCGGAACGAAAGCCTTAGAGAAAACGGGCGAAAAAATTGGTGAAACCTTTGTTGAAAAAACGAAAACGTTTTTAACAAATCTTAAGCAAGAAAGTCCCACAACAGTAACAGCAATTGAACATACACCCAATCAGCCGTTAAACTATAGTCAAGTCATTCCAGCGATTCAAGCCGCAGCCGAAAAACGACCCGAATTATTGACACAAATTCAAGATTTAGCAGAATTAGGGCTACAGGAACCTAAAATGAGTCCTCATATCAAAGATGCTGTAAATCATCTCATTCAATCTAACCCTTCTATTATTAATAATAGTAAACTAGCTGATGAGATAAAAAATTTATTTCAAGGGAATACATTTATTGGTACAACCTTTAATTGACTGCTTTCGCCCGAAGAGAACCGGGTAAAGTCGATTCCCACAACCCCAGAAAATCTCCCTAATTTGACAAAGATTAAATTTGTCGGTCGCGAAAATGATCTGATTAATTTACAGGAAAAATTACAGACAACTGAACAACCTTTGGCTATAACTGCTGTAGCGGGAATGTCAGGAATGGGGAAAACTGAATTAGCCAATCAATACGCTCATCAACATTTTAATGATTATCCGGGGGGAATCTGTTGGTTACTCGGACAGATGGGAGAGGGTAAAATTTCTTTATTGACGGAGTTATCGTTTTTTGTCAAAAATAAGTTTAATTTGATTTTACCTGATGATCTTGGTAATGAGGAGAAAATTGTCCAATATTGTTGGAATCATTGGTTAAGTGAGGGAAATGTTTTAGTAATTCTTGATGATGTGAAAAATTATCAGGAAATAGAGCGATTTTTACCAAGAAATAAGCGGTTTAAGGTATTGTTGACGACGCAAATTGATTTTAGTAGTAATTCCGATGTGGAAACTTATCCTTTAGAAAAGTTGAGTCGGGAAAAATCTCTGGAATTATTGGAGTCGTTTGTTGGTCAGGAAAGACTGGAAACAAACCGGGAGATTTTTACGCAACTGTGTGAATTTTTGGGGGATTTACCTTTAGGATTGGTTTTAGCAGGACAATATTTAAAGGAGTTACCGAAATTACCTGTAGCAACGTATTGGGAAAATATCCAAGCTAAAAAAATCGCCCATGATTCTCTGAATCCGGGTAACAATGTCAGTCGGAGTGAACAAACTAGACGGGGTATTAGAGCAGCTTTTCAGTTGACTTGGGAAAGAATTGGAGAAATTGACGCAAATAATACGGTTAATGAAACTAATAATACTGTCATTGAGAAAAATTGGTTAACAAAAGTTTCTGAATTAATGCAAATGGAATGGCGTCAAGCAATTTCTACATTAATCGGGAGAAAAAATCAGCAAAATCAATTCGTATTTAAACCATTGATTAAAAGTCAGGAATTAGCAGTTTATTTTAGTTTATATGCTTTAGCACCGATTCCTTGGGAAATTAATCGGGAGGAGGAAAACGCCGAAGAACAGGAAAGAGCTTTACAAACTTTGCGACAATGGCATATTCTGGAAGAACGTAGTGAAAATATTTACGAGATTCATGCTTTGATGCGACATTTTTTACAGGAAAAATTAACGGAGTTAGAGCAAGCTCAGGAATTAAAACGACAGTTTGTGGGATTGATGTTAAATGTTGCGATTGAAATTGATTATACTTTAACGAACGAGATAATTGCTAAAGTCTCGCCTTATATAGATCATATTACGGAAGTGGCGAAAAATTACCAAGATTATTTGCCAGTAGATTTTCGGGATGGTTTAATTATACCTTACATTCGTTTAGGTTCTTTTTATCAAGGTCAAAGTTTCTATGAAACCGCAGAATTTTGGCTTAAACAAGGTTTAAGTTTAGCAGAAGCAAATTTTCCTGATGATCATGCTGATATTGCGACTTGTTATACCAATTTAGCCAATCTGTACGAGTCTCAGGGAAGATATGAAGAGGCGGAACCGTTGTATTTAAGAGCGCTCAAGATTGATGAAAAATCCTTACCACCTGACCATCCCAGTCTAGCAACTCACCTCAACAATTTAGCGGGTCTGTACAG
>CAITND010000238.1 GCA_903893625.1 uncultured Oscillatoriales cyanobacterium | reverse complement strand
TTGACACTCTCAGGTCTGAAGACGCTGAGATTCTTGGTTCAACGAAACCACTTAATTAAAGTACCTTGCAGTGCTTTAACCAGAGGTGGGATTCTCCCCAAGCGTAAATTTGGGTATGCCCTACCCTATTCGCATTGCTGCGAGTTCTTTTTTAGCTTGAAACAAATTTGTTTCAAAAACTGGTTGTTGAGCTTCCCATGAATCTTTTACCCACTGCTGGGGGGGACTAGAACTTTGCAGTAGAACCCTATAGATTCAATTGTCAAGGTGAGCGCGTTTTGCCGTTAGGCGACTAGGTTTTTATACAGGTTGTTTACCTTTCCTGTTACTGGATATATTAACATGGATTGGAGAAATATTCACGGGGAATAAATTCCCTTGGGTCGCTTTTCATCTCGGGTCTGAAGACACTGAGTTTTCAAGCTCCCAGACTTTTCTGATAATTAATACAAAGTCTCAAATTCCTATTAGCCTGATGTCCTTAGCAAAAGATTTTATTGAACAAACCGAACCCCCACGTCCTGCTAAAGAGACGTTACCAACGATGTATGATTTACCGGATGAAGATCCAGAGGAGCCTGGTTTGCCAGACGAGTTTCATTATTTACAACCGCACCTATTAAGTCAAACTTTTCGCATACCCAATTACACAGAAGATCGCATTTTTACCAGTGGCGATCTTAACCTCTATTATCATGTTCATCATCCCCTCTGGCATAAACGTCCAGACTGGTTTGCGGTGGTGGGAGTGCCTCGCCTCTACGAAAATCGGGACTTACGGCGCAGCTATGTAATTTGGCAGGAGGGAGTCAGTCCCGCAGTGGTGGTAGAATTACTTTCCCCTGGAACAGAAGATGAGGATTTGGGCCTAACAGAAGGACGGGAGAATACACCTCCGACAAAATGGCAAGTCTATGAGCAAATTTTGCGGGTTTCCTATTATGTTGTTTTTGATCGTCGCACGAATCAACTGCGAGTTTTTCAGTTAGTCGGGGGACAATATCAGGAACTTTCGTTAGACCATCAACTTAGAATTTTAATGCCAACTTTGAAGATAGGTTTAGGATTATGGCAGGGTAAATATCAAGGGATTGAACGTTTATGGTTACGCTGGTATGACCTATCAGGAAATTTGATTTTAACTGAAGCAGAACAACAACAACAACGAGCCGAACGTCTGGCAGCACGACTGCGAGAATTAGGCGTAGATCCAGATAATCTTTAATCAACTAAAGTTAAAACTTTTATTCGGGTAAAACTATAGCAATCCGCGCCGAGGTTGTAATATTCCACCATGAAATGTTGGCTACAGATTCCCCATGTAGAGACGTTCCATGGAACGTCTCTACATGGTGTAGATTTCGTTTAAACTTAAGATTCTTCTGAAGAAGCTTTAGCCCGTTTTTTACGGAAAATTCCTGTCAAATTAAGTCCGGTGATTAACATAGCAATTAATCCGAAACCGACTAAAGCCACATAAATCGATCTTCCGAATTTGCCGAAATAAGAACCTTGATGAATTCCCAGCAAGAATTCAGAAGCATCACTCGACATACCAAACCAATCCTCACCAAGTCGAGACAAAATGCCTGTTGACGCACTTACAAATAAGGGTAAGAATACAATTGGTGCTAAAATTTGATGAACTTTTCTATTATTTAAAGGCTGATCTTTGGGGGGATTTTTACGTTTTTGTTGTGCTAACCGAACCATGGTCACTCCAGTGACAAGCATGGCAATTAGCCCTAAACCTACCAATAATACATAAATAGGAACTAGGGGTTCTCCTAAAAATTCTCCTTGATGAATCATCAGAAAAATATCTGCCTGATCTCCCGGCATTCCCATCCAAGTCCTTCCCAGGCGATAGGCTACTCCTGTTAAGGTAGTTAAAAATAAAGGAATAAATATAATCGGTGCAATTTTGCGATGAAATTTCCGAAATTGGACATTTTGCATATCATTAGCCTCAATAATTATAGGTTTGTAGAGATGTAAAATTTTTACGTCTCTAAAGGTAGGTACATGACCCAGGAAATACTTCTTAATATAACACCAGAAAGACAATGATCCTAACCCTGAATTTCATTATAAACCCAAAAGGTGACAAACTGGTGACAAATTAAGATGCTACCCATTGAATTTGCTGATTTTAATTGGGTGTTAGGTGTTGGGTAGAGCGGGAAAACGCACAATAAAACAGCTACCCTTTCCTAACTGACTGGTAACAGTAATTTCCCCTTGATGATGTTGGGCTAAAGTTTGAGCGATCGCTAACCCTAACCCCGATCCCCCTTCTTGTCGAGTTCGAGCTTGATCAGCACGCCATAACCGATCAAAAATAAAGGGTAACTGTTCAGCAGAAATTCCCATTCCCGTGTCTTCTATTCGCACCCAAACCCATTTTTCTCGATCTTCTAGGGATACTCTAACTTTTCCGCCAGTGTCAGTATAATAAATGGCATTTTCAATTAAGTTCAAAAATAATCGCCAAAGTTGATTTCCATCCCCCTTAATTTTAATATCTGTCCTGATATCTAAGATTAATTCAATTTGCTTTTGTTCGGCTTGAAAAGAAAGAAATTCCACTAAATCTTCTAACAGTTCATGGAGGGGAATAATCACCCAATTCATTGCTAAAGAAATAGAATTTTGATCGGTGCGCGCGAGGAGTAATAAATCTTCTACTAAGCTAGTCATTTGATTGACACCACTCGCGATCGCTTTTAATTTATCAATATCAGCAGTATGAATCCGTTCTGGATGACTCTGCATCACTTCCACACAAGCTCTAATTCCGGCTAAAGGATTTCTCAATTCGTGAGACGCATCGGCGGTAAATTGTTTGAGTTTTTCAAAACTTTGTTCAATGGGTTTTAAGGATTGTTTTGTTAACCACATTCCTCCAAAAGCCGTTAATCCTGATACTAATATTCCTCCTAACATCATCCCTAATCTTAATTTTTTTAACACCATTTCAATGGGTTCGGCAGACTCACTGATCCGTACATAACCCATAATCTGTTGGGGTGCTTCAGGTTTTTTGTTAATCTCTAAAGTTAGAGTACGAAGTTTTTTATCATTAACTGTATAAGTCCGATGATAATGGGATAAATCAAGAGGAGGAAAAATTTTTCCAGCTTTAGTAATCAGTCGGCGATTTGCATCAAACCATTCAATTCCTTGATTCGGTTGCTGAATATTTTGCCAAGGAATATCCAGATCACTATCGTTATCTAATTCCAGAGAATCAGAGGCTTCAAAAGTTTTTTTATGTTCTTGAATTTCTTCAAAATCATGAGTAGCTGCATCTGCTAATATTAGAAGTTGACGATCTAATTGTTGATACAAACTAAAGGAAAAAAATTCATAGACAGCAATCATTGATGTTCCTGAAATTGCCATCATTACCCCTAAATAAGACAGCAATAACCGCCAACTTAAAGCTCGAAATTGAGGGTTAATTGCGTTGCGTGTTGAGCCGATATCCCAAGCCATAGACTGTTTCAATTAATGTAGAGGGTACACCGACTATTTTGAGTTTTTGTCTCAATCTTTTGATATGGGTTTTGACAGTATCATCACCCGGAATATCTTCAAAAGACCAAAGGTGATCTAAAATCATTTCACGGGAAAGCACTCGTCCTGGGTTCCGTAAAAATAACTCTAACAAACCATACTCTTTAGGCGTTAAAGAAAGTAGTTTTTCTGAATAAGTCACTTCACAATTATTGGGATCTAAGCGAAGATTTCCCCATTCTAACACAGGAGGTAAAGCGGAATTTCCTCGTCTTAATAAAGCCCGAACTCTGGCTAATAATTCCTGTAAATCAAAGGGTTTTATTACATAATCATCGGCTCCTACATCTAAGCCTAAAACTTTATCTGCACTGGTATCTTTTGCCGTTAACATCAATACAGGTGTAGTATTCCCTTGTTGTCTTAATCGTTGACAAAACTGAATGCCATTAAGTCGAGGTAACATCACATCTAATATAATCACATCGTATGCAGCCGCTTCCGCAAACTCCCAACCCATCTGACCATCATGAACAACATCCACTACATAATGATGATCCATGAGTGCTTCTGCTAAGGCTTTGGTAATCCGTTCATCATCTTCTACTAATAAAACCCTCATTCTCACCTCGTTTGCAAGCGATTTAACCCAGCTTAATGTAGTTAAATTAGGTTGACTTAAATTTTGGAAAAAATCAAATCAGGGGATGGATTAATAATTATTGCAATAGGGGTTGGGAAAGAGCTTGTAAAAATAGTTAATATTTGCATAAATTCTCAAAAATTAAGCTAAGGTAGAGATCAATATTTTCACCTGTTAGCGGCTAAATAAATTTAAGGATAACGCGATGAAAACAGTGAACAATTTATCCCCTTCCGACCTATCCATCCCACCAGGATACCTCAATATCATGGGTTATGTCGATGAATCCGAGGTCAATGGCCCTGGATGTCGCGCAGTGGTTTGGGTTCAGGGGTGTTTGCGGGAATGTCCGGGATGTTTTAATCCTGAATCTTGGTCATTTGAACCCAATCAATTAATTACTGTTGAAAATTTAGCCGAACAAATTTTACAAAATCCTCGAAATCAAGGGGTAACATTTTCGGGCGGTGAACCTTTTTGGCAAGCTGAAGCTTTAACCCAATTAGCTAAAATTGTCAAAGCTAAAGGATTCAATGTCATGTCGTTTACAGGGTTTACATTAGCAGAATTAGAATCTCCAAAAGCCCCCCCTCACGCTCAAGATTTATTAGCGGAATTGGATATTTTAATTGATGGGCCTTATACGGAATCCTTGGCGATTCATTCTGCTGATTCTTTGGTATCTTCTCGCAATCAACGGGTTCATGTTTTTAATCCGGCTTTGCAAGATCAACTCACTTGGGCATCGGATCAAATTGAAATTCATATTCTCAAAGATGGACGACGAATTATTACTGGATTTCAAGGTCAGATGAATTTAGGAGATTAGATAACTGTTAACTGTTGACTGTTGACTATTAACAAACAACAAACAACAGTTAACACCGTTTTAAATTAACAACAGAACCAATAACGGCGATCGCAGGAGCTTCAAAACCTGTTTCTGCTACTTTTTGAACAATCGTTTCTAAGGTTGCAATTAACTCTTCTTGATCCGGTCGAGTTCCCCAGCGAATTAACGCGATAGGAGTTTCTGGGGAATGTCCAGCCTGGGTTAACTGTTGAATAATATAGGGTAAATTGTGAACCCCCATATAAATTACAATGGTTTCCGAACCTTTGGCGATCGCTTCCCAATTCACTGCGGGTCGATATTTTCCGGCGGTTTCATGACCCGTTACAAACGTCACAGAAGAACTATGATCTCGATGGGTAAGGGGAATTCCTGCATAAGCTGGTGCTGCAATTCCCGAAGTAATTCCAGGTACTACTTCCACAGAAATTCCAGCTTGAATTAAATCTTGCATTTCTTCCCCACCGCGACCAAAAATAAATGGATCTCCTCCTTTCAGTCGCACAACAATGGCATGAGTTTGAGCTTTTTCAATTAACAATTGAGTTGTTTCTTTTTGTAATAATGAGTGTCGTCCTCGCCGTTTTCCCGCATGAATTTTTTCAGCATTAGGGTTAATTAAATCTACGATTTGAGGACTAACTAAGGCATCATAAATCACCACATCTGCAAATTCTAATAAAGTTTTTCCTTTAACGGTTAACAAGCCTGGATCTCCTGGCCCAGCACCGACCAGATAGACTTTACCTAAACATTGTTGAGACTGATTCATAGTTGATTGACTCAAATTCTAGTTCGAGGATAAGTATAGAATAAATGAAACTGTAGCGATTTCGTCATGTTTTAATCACTTTCATCTGCAAACTGCATGGCTTCGATCAATTGAGAACCCGCAGGACAACGAATTTCTTTAGAACCTGGGGAGGGAGGTAGAATGGGAGTGGGAGGAATAGAGGTTGGGTCATCGCTTTGGCAAATTCCGCCGACTCTGACTACAGAACTTTCTATTTTAACAGTAAATAATGCACCAGAATAACTTTTAATCCGAGGAAGGTTTGCGGAAACTTCAAATAATACTTGCTCCGATTCCACTTTCATTTTATATTGATAGTTACGGGTTCCCTGAGCAATGCCTCGATATAAATTCTCTAATTTAGGTGTAAACTTATTATAATGTTTTAACTGATAATTTTGATTCGTAATTAGAGCTAATAAAATTTGTTTTGCTTCAAGTTGTTTTATTTTGCGAACTTTAGCATCAAAGGAAGGAAAACAAATTAATAACAATAGTCCAAAACAAATCAAGATTGCTAAACAGGTTTGACCTAACTTTTTTAAATTTTTAATCAAAAATAAGTTAAATGCAGCCATTAATATTGAGTGACGTTTCTAGCTATTTTTGAAATTTTATTTGAGGAATTTCATCGATTCCATCAATTCAGCATCAAGAGGACAGCGAACTTGATAAAAGTTGGGGAGAGGAGGCTGAATCGGAGTTGGAGCCGTAAAGGAGGAGCGAGGACTTTTACAAATTCCTCCCACCAGCACAACAGATTGACCTCTTTTAATCTTAAATAAAGCTCCAGAGTAACTGACCCGCCGCCAAATAATAGGAATCGCTTCAAAAAATACTTGATCGGATTCAACCGTCATTTTAAATCGATAGGTTCCGATCCTTGTTGAAGTCCCTCGATATAAGTTTTCTAAGTTAGGTGTAAATTTATCATATTTTCTAAATTGTTTATTTTGATTTTTAATTAAACTCTTTAAAATTGATCTGCCTTGTGCTTGCTGACCTCGACGAATTTTATTATCAAAATGAAATAAACTAATTATTAATAAAATCACAACCACACCAGAAAAAGATAAATACAGCCATCCTTTTTTTGAATTTAAAAAAGCAAGTTTAGACATATCTTTGACTCTAAATTTAATATAAACAACGTAGCAACATTCATGAATGATGCTGAATTTACTATAGCGGGTTTGAGGCAAAAAGGAATGAAAATTTACTATAATATAACTTAGTTTATTAAAGTTAACTCAAGGTTGTTAGAAAAGTTGACACCAATGGTTGCCCTCAATACCCTACAATTTAATTTTTTGAGGCTGATTTCTAACCTACCCACTTCCAACTTTTTCTCCAAAATACAGAAGCTAACGGCTAATAGCTAACAGCTTAACGAAGATGAACATTGACCAACTTGAAATTTTACTGGCGGTAGCAGAACAAGGAAGCTTTTCAGAAGCAGGATTGAGTTTAAGTATCTCTCAATCTGCCGTCAGTCGAGCGATCGCTGCTTTAGAAGATGAACTCGGAGTCCCCTTGCTATTGCGAGGACGGTTTGGCGCTCGTCCCACTCTAATTGGAGAACGGGTGATGCTACACGCACGTAAAATTTTAGAACTGCGTGAAACCATTGATTATGAAGTCAATTTAGAAAAAGGTTTACATCGAGGAAAAATTCGGGTGGCGTCCTTCCGCAGTGCGGCAACCCACATCCTCCCCTCAAAAGTTGCTCAGTTTCGCAACCGTTTTCCCGATGTGGAAATCACCATTACCGAAACCGACCCGTTAGGAGTCGAACAGACTTTACGCACGGGTCAAGTGGATATTGGGTTAGTTCCTTTACCCCGTTCTGAAGAATTTCAAACCTGGGAAATTGCTAGAGATGAATATGTGGTTTTGCTTCCCACCCCGCCAAGCCCTGCGTGTACGGGGGGTTTGGCGGGGGCGGGTCAAATTCCCGAAACCTTAACCTGGGAAGAACTCTCGACCTACTCTTTCATTTTGTTTAATTATGCCGAATGTACCTCTGCGGTGCGCGAACATTGGGCTAAATCGGGACAATCGTTAAAAGTCGCCTATCAAATTAAAGAAGATTCAACCATTGTCAGCATGGTGGCTCAGGGATTAGGGGCCGCAATTTTACCCCGTTTAGCCGCCTTACCCATTCCGTCTCAAGTCCAAGTCCGAGCCTTACCTGTTCCCCTAGAACGAGTCATCGGTGCTGCAATCTGGTCAAATGGCTGTCATGTCCCCGCCGTCTTCGCCTTTCTTGATGTCTTAAGAGGAACAGGAGTATTTTCACAGTAGAGGAGTGTTGACGGTTGAAGCCCCCTTGCCCTCCGTGTACGGGGGGTTGGGGGGGACGGTTAACCGTTGACCGTTAACCGTCAACATCTAGCTGGCTTTACGCTTGGTGACGATCCAGCGTTCAACACCAATTGCGCCCACACCCAAAATAACTAAAGCCATCCCGTAGATTTGTTGGAGTTTAATCGCCTCACCAATAATCCAGAACGCAAACAACGTCGTTAATGCTGGCCCCGTTGTCCCGATAATCGAGGCTAAGGAAGCTCCCGCCGAACGAATGGCAAAATTGTTTAATAAATAACTCGATAGGGTGAGAACGCCTAAAACAACACCCCCAATAATTAATCCATTCCAAACTCCGGGTTCAAGACTAATCCCTAAGTTATCGGGTAATAGCATTAAACTCACGGAAGAAAAGACAAAAATTGAGCCAAAGTTAACCAAAGTAAAGGGCATAGGATGGAGTTTTCCCCCCGCCACTTGAGTTAGCAACACATAAGCAGCAAAAGTCACACCTGCAAGAATTGCAGCCAAAACCCCCACCTGTACATTTCCCATGGCGATATTTGGATTTCGGGCGGGTAAACAGAGAATACCTCCAGCCAAAATCGTAATCATGGCAATCACTCGGATGAACGTCGGTTTATCTCCAAATAAACCCCAAGATGCCAGCACCGTGACAATGGGATAGATAAAGAAAATCGTAATCGCAATTCCGGTTGGAATTTCACCAATCGCCACATAGATAGCGACTTGAGATACAAATAAGAAAAATCCACTGCCAATTACCGTCAACATTAAGCGACGATCACCGGACTGGAGAAAACGTCTAAGATCCGTCCACACCGGAGGATACAGGAACGACGCCACAATCGGCATCAGTCCCATGACCACAATCATGCGGAGTAACAAAATTAATAAGGAATTTCCAATCCCCGGAGAAATAATTCCTTCTAGTGAAAATAGACCAAAGATTTCACGGGGGTGTGGCCCTTTGAGGATAATCTTGAGACAAACGTTAAACAACGATAGGGATACCGCCGAGAGTAACGCCAAAAATAGACCGAGTTGTACAGGAGAAGATGGCTTTGGCCCAGAAGGAACAGTTTCCGGTTGCTTGGTCAATGCAGCCTTAGCCGGGGGCAGTGCTTCAGGACGTCCACTCGGTAGTTCCGGTCGGTCGTGATCTCCTCGAATAAAGGGCGCGACCGCCTGTTCTTGCAAACGAGCAACAATGGTTTCCAGCAAAGCTTCCACTTGCTGTTCCAGGGTTTGCATATTATTCAAGCGTCGAGACAGGTCACTTTGGTAGTGATTTAATTCCTGCTGTAACGATTGGAATGTATGGTTAAGGCTGGTTTCCAAAACCGCTTCCAACTCTCGATTATTCAAGTTTTCATTGCCGTGATCGGACAGGGGAACCAGTCCACTGGCATCAGTCGCCAAGAAAGGTGGATCGCTGGCTGCTTTAATTTGATTGATCCGTGTGATTAAAGCTTGTTCGACATTACGAGCAACAATTTGGGTCAGTTGTTTCAGCCAAGCTGGATTAGGAGGAATCCGATCGGACAGCGTTTGGAACTGCTGAGATTGCAGTCGCCGATATTCCGTTTGCAGACTTTCAATATCATCAATTAGGCGAACCTTATCCTGTTGGAGTCGTTGAATGTCCTGAGACATTTGCTCCTTCATTTGGCGATGGAATGTTTCCAACTCCTGCATCACCGAACTGAGGATTTCTTCTGCGGGTCTGGTTTCTCCCGATCCAAAGGGTGGCGGTTGATTGTCCTGTGTCCCCATTCGTGATTAACCTCTTATTGATCTGCTCATTCAGCTATACCGCCAAAAGACCAACGCTGCCTGTGTCCGGGTTTCACAATCTGACTCCGATAAAGGCACAACGGGAAAAATGGCGGACTGGGGGAGAGTTATCCCCAAAAAACCTCAACTAAACAATAGCTTATTCTCTAGTGATTCACGAAATTTTAGAGGATTAAAATCAGGGTTGTTTAAATCCAGGTGATAATTTTAAACAGAATCGCACTCATAAGGGCAGCACTGGGAACCGTGATCACCCAAGCTAAGGCAATCGAACGCACTGTATCCAAACGCACAGATTTTAAACCCTGCACCAGTCCAATTCCCACCACACCCCCGACTAAAGCATGGGAGGTGGAAACGGGTAATCCTAAACGGGAGGCTAATAATACTGTTGTTGCGGTCGCTAATTCTGCACAGAATCCTTCACTGGGAACCAGGGAAATAATATTTTCTCCCACTGTCATAATCACGTTTTTGCCCCAGATGGCTAATCCGGTCACAATCCCACTCCCCCCTAAGAGTAAAAGCCAAGTGGGGATTTCAATATCGGCTAAGGGAACGGAACCCGTTTTGATCACTGTTAAAATTGCAGCTAAGGGCGCGATCGTATTCCCCACATCATTTGACCCGTGAGCAAAGGCAACAAAACAGGCACTAATCACCTGAAATTGAGCCATTTGTTTTTCTATCCCTGGGAATTTTTCGGGTGTGGAATTAGAAATAGAAGGACTCTGCTGTTGCTCTAATTGTCGCCAACTAATCCAAGTTAAACTCACCGCCGCTATTCCCCCAATCGCTAAAGGAATATCATGAACGGGTAGCGTCCAACCCCATTGGGTTAAGGTTTTTTGTAACGGAACACTCAAAATCGGGAAGACAATCACCCCAAAAATTCCGATTAAGAAACTACTCAACCAAGGAATCCATTCTCGAATTTGGCGATGGGGATCGGGTTGGTCTAAAATCCAACGTTTGATCAGCGTGTAGAATAAAGCCGCAATTAGGCCACTCATCAGGGGCGTGATTAACCAAGTTAGGGAAATCACACCAATGGTGCGCCAGTCTACAGCTTTGAGTCCGGCGGCGATGGAACTAAATCCGGCGATCGCCCCCACAACCGCATGGGACGAAGACACGGGTAATCCGTAACGGGTAGCAATTTGTAACCACAGTCCGGCGGAAATCAATACCGATACCATCCCAATCACAAATACCCTTGGTATGGAGAGAAAGACTTCGGGATTGACAACCCCCGTTGCTAAGGTTTTAGAGACTCGTTCTCCAAATAATACCGCCCCGGTAAATTCTAATATCCCGGCTGCGATAATCGCTTGTTTGAGCGTCAGTGCTTTGGAACCCACCGATGTCCCCATCGAGTTCGCCACATCATTAGCCCCTAAATTACAGGCGACATAGAAGGCTAACCCGCATAACAGGACGATGGGCACAATTGAATCCATTGAAAGGTTTAACATTCTAGAATTGTTGACTGATTACTGATAGATTTTGCAATCCGTTTCGATCTATAATAGGGGCTTGTGAGTTTTGGAAAATCATCATGAAGGCGGGAGAAATCATCCGTTTTATTGAAACGGCAGAAATTGAAAACCTCCGACAACAACTGAATAAACCCGATCTCCCTGAGATTTATGTCGGGGATACGGTGAAAGTTGGAGTCAAAATTCAAGAAGGCGGGAAAGAACGCATTCAGCCCTACGAAGGAGTTGTAATTGCCAAACGTCATGGCAGTATTAATGCCACGATCACCGTGCGGAAGATTTTTCAAGGAGTGGGTGTTGAGAGAGTTTTCTTAATTCATTCTCCTAGAATTGCCAGTATTAAAGTTCTGCGTCGCGGTAAAGTCCGTCGGGCAAAACTCTACTATCTGCGCGATCGCGTCGGTAAAGCCACTCGCGTTAAACAACGCTTTGATCGGAGCCTATAAATTGGGCAAAACCAGACAATCCATGATTCCCCTGGGGACTTTCGGAAAAAATTTTAACTAAAGTCTGCAAGTTGTGTTAAGCTAGATAAGGTAAAAGATCAGCCACTCCGCTATGCGCTCTTAGTTCAGTTGGTAGAACGCAGGTCTCCAAAACCTGATGTCGGGGGTTCAAGTCCTCCAGGGCGCGCTGGATACCTCCAATGCCCAGACGAAAGGAAATCTTACGTCTGGGCATTGTTCCGAAAAGCAACATTAAGGAACATTGTTTTGAGGGATTCAGTGTGATAGTTTAAGAAGTTTGGGCGGATGTGTTACCCTCTTTCAGCTAAGATCAGGATCAGATACCGTAAGATCGCAAGGGGAGTTCATGGTGGTCAACAAGAAAGAAGAAGTTGGAGTTAAAGAAACAACTTCTGGCTTTAACGCTTCTACATTCCTCAAAGAAACAAAAGAGGAATTGGACAAAGTGGTCTGGCCAAGCCGACAGCAACTGTTGAGTGAGTCGGCAGGCGTATTGTTGATGGTCACGCTCTCGGCTACCTTGATCTATTTAGCAGACAACTTCCTTCGTTGGGCGTCGGGGCAAATCTTCGGATGACTTTTACATCGGACGAATCACAACATTCAGACCTCATGGCAGATGCAAACGAACTTTCCCAGGAGTTTTCACCGGGAGAGCGTCGTTGGTATGCTGTTCAGGTGGCTTCTGGCTGTGAGAAACGAGTCAAAGCGAACCTGGAGCAACGGGTACAAACCCTGGATGTTGCGGATCGAATTTTGAAGGTGGAAATCCCCCACACCCCGATGATTAAACTGCGGAAGGATGGCAGTCGTCAACATGGTGAAGAGAAAGTCTTTCCAGGTTATGTCCTCATTCAGATGAGGCTGAAATGGAATAACGAACTCAATCGCTGGGAAATTGACGATGAAGCTTGGCAGGTGGTCAAGAACACGCCGCACGTAATTAACTTCGTAGGGGCGGAACAAAAACGGCATTCGGGTCGGGGTCGAGGTCACGTTAAACCTCTACCATTGAGCCATGCCGAAGTGGAGCGAATCTTCAGACAAGCGCAACAACAGGAACCCATTGTCAAGGCAGCAATGGCCGTTGGGGATCATATCATTGTGCTTTCAGGGCCGTTTAAAGACTTTGAAGGGGATGTGATTGAAGTCAGTCCAGAACGAAGTAAGCTTAAAGCTTTACTTTCGATTTTTGGGCGAGATACCCCAGTAGAATTAGAGTTTAATCAGGTTGAAAAACAAGGCTAAGGAATGGCAAAGAAAGTTGTAGCAGTTATTAAGTTGGCAATTACTGCGGGCAAAGCCAACCCTGCGCCCCCAATTGGCCCAGCTTTGGGTCAACACGGGGTGAATATTATGGCGTTTTGTAAAGAATATAACGCCAAAACCGCAGATAAAGTCGGTCTTGTAGTTCCAGTTGAAATTTCGGTTTTTGAAGACCGCAGTTTCACCTTTATCCTCAAAACTCCTCCGGCTTCAGTGTTAATTCGCAAAGCCGCCGGAATTGAACGGGGTTCAGGGGAACCCAACCGCAAGAAAGTCGGCCAAATTACGCAAGCTCAGTTACGAGAAATTGCCGAAACTAAAATGCCCGACCTGAATGCAAATGATGTGGAAGCTGCGATGAAAATTGTGGCTGGCACTGCCCGTAATATGGGAGTCACGATTGTTGATTGAGGCTGATTCAGTTTTAGACAGAGGGCAGTAGTAAACCGATGCGGTTGGACTCAATGCTGACTGTAAGCGAACTGTATTTGATCCTCAATAACTGATCCTTGAATTCCTGCTGATGCCAGGAGATTTAAGTTAACCCTTTAGTGGGGGAGAAGTAGATCTTCGTTAACCACCCCAGGAGATATAGATAGAATGGCAAGAAAAGAATCCCGTCGATTACGAGAACTCAGAAAAAAGGTTGAAGAACGACCTTACGAACCTTTAGAGGCGATTAATCTGTTGAAGGAAACCGCTACAGCTAAGTTTCCTGAATCAGCCGAAGCCCATATTCGTTTAGGGATTGACCCTAAATATACGGATCAACAACTGCGGACAACGGTGAGCTTACCGAAAGGCACGGGTCAAGTGGTGCGAGTTGCGGTATTGGCTAAAGGGGAAAAAGTCACCGAAGCTCAAGCGGCTGGGGCTGATATCGTTGGCTCTGAAGATTTAATTAATGATATCCAGAAAGGAATGCTGGATTTTGATTGCTTAATTGCCACGCCGGATATGATGCCTCAAGTGGCAAAACTGGGACGGTTGCTAGGGCCTAAAGGCTTAATGCCATCACCCAAAGGCGGAACGGTGACGATGGATGTAACACAAGCGATCGCAGAATTTAAAGCCGGGAAGTTAGAATTCCGGGCAGATCGTACCGGAATCGTTCACGTTATGTTTGGCAAAGCAGCCTTCTCCGCAGAGGATTTGCTGGTGAACTTATCGGCCCTGCAAGAATGTATTGACCGCAACCGTCCCTCTGGGGCTAAAGGTCGTTACTGGCGCAGTGTGTTTATCACGGCAACAATGGGGCCAGCGATTGAAGTGGATATTACAGCACTGCGAGAACTGAAAATTGCAGATGTAGTTTAATTGGGGCTTGACAAATTCAACAAAATATGCAATGATCAAAAATTGCGTATTTAAACCAATAAACGACTAACTTACCGCAGACAGCAGGGGCAAAACGCTTAATGTCCTGCCGAGGCTAAACGAGTTTAAAACTAAACAATCAGAATAAGGTTACAGACCTAATTTATCAGTCTGTCTTTAGAGTTAATGTTTGAGTTTTAAGTCTTGACCTCGGTTTTTCACCGAGGTTTTTTATGGCGAAATCGCTGCTGTTTAATCGGGTCAGGAGTCAACCATTGCTAGTTATTCTATCCCTTTCAACGGGTAAAGATAAACGGCAATGCCACACGGAGTTTCAACAAGAATGGGAAGAACCCTAGAAAATAAACAAGAAATTGTTGCCGAACTCAAGGAAACGCTCAAAGACTCACAACTGGCAATTGTGATTGATTACAGCGGCTTGTCCGTTGCGGAAATCACCAATTTACGGCAACAGCTTCGTCCTTCAGGTAGTGTTTGCAAGGTGACAAAAAACACCTTAATGCGAATTGCGATTGAAGGTCAAAGCAATTGGGAGCCTCTGAATGAATTACTGAAGGGTTCTAATGCTTTCTTATTAGTTAAAGAAGACTTTGGCAGCGCTATTAAAGCCTACCAAGCCTTCCAAAAAGCTTCCAAGAAATCGGAAGTTCGCGGTGGGGTTATGGAAGGGCGACTGCTGAGTGAAAGTGACGTTAAAGCATTAGGAGAGTTGCCTTCTAAAGAGCAACTTATGGCTCAAATTGCGGGTGCTATCAATGGTGTGGCTACCAAACTGGCCGTGGGCATCAACGAAGTTCCTGGGTCTTTGGCGCGGGCACTTAATGCCTATGTCGAAAAAGATCAAGATGGCTCAAACGACGAAGCTGCATAGTTTCTCGGAATGCTTTGGCAACGAGTCTTAACTACAAACCGTTACATTGTCTAGGAGTTTAACGAATGTCTGCAACTACTGATCAAATTCTGGAACAACTGAAGTCTTTAACCCTGTTAGAAGCGGCTGAATTAGTCAAACAAATCGAAGAAGCCTTCGGTGTGAGTGCCGCGCCTGCCGTCGGTGGTTTCATGATGGCTGCTCCTGGTGCAGCTGCACCTGCGGAAGAAGTTGAAGAGCAAACTGAATTTAATGTCATTCTCGAAGAATACCCTGCTGATAAGAAAATCACCATTCTGAAAGTGGTGCGTGAACTGACAGGTTTAGGTCTGAAAGAAGCTAAAGATTTAGTGGAAGCAGTTCCCAAAGCCGTCAAAGAAGGTACTAACAAAGATGATGCTGAAGCCACTAAGAAAAAACTGGAAGAAGCTGGCGCTAAAGTTTCCATTAAATAATTTTAATGTGGCTTGATTTTAGTTTTTTTAGTTCATTCCTCACCTGGTTTCTGATTCAGAAATCAGGTTTTTTATATCGAATTATAGCAGGGAACTCGGAGTTTCAGTTATTAGCCAAATATAGCAATCCTAAATGATTTGTGATAAAAATCCGTAGGGGTGGCGTCCCTCCCAACCCTCTTGACGCCTGGGTTGGGAGACCCAACCCCTACGATAAAATGTTACAACCTATTTAGGATTGCTATAGAGTTTCTGGTATTTCCTGCGTTGACTCATTTCTATATAGCCTTTTCCTTGACAATGGGGGCAAGATTGATGCAGAATCATATTTTTCATTGATAAAAATAGAGGGGAATTAAGCCCTAAAGGGCTTACTACAATTTAATTATTCATTCCCACCATCGGGAAAGATAGGGAATTGAGTTGAGTAACTTTTTCGGGGGTGGATTTTAAGGGAGTTTGATTTAAACGATCAAAAATATAACGGGAAATTTTAGGGAAAACCTGTTCATTTTTAGCATAAGCGGGATCATCTCCAAATACGGCTAGAATATAAATGGCTTTATCATTTAAGGTTCTAACAAAAGCAACTTCTTGACGAGAACGACTGGTATAACCAACTTTAGACCCATAGTAAATATCAGGAGGTAAGGATTCTCCTAAAAAGCCTTCAACGGAGTTAGCATCAATATTTTTCCAAGCATTCGGGTTTAAATCACGGGTTAATAAATAAGCCATTTTTGTACTTGCTAAGGGAGAAATGGCTTGTTTTGTGTAAATTTCATACATTAATCGTGCAGTTTGGTCGGTGGTGACGAGATTTCCTTTGGAATAGGGGGGATTTTCTCGGAGTTGTAAATCTCGACCTGTGGGTTCTTCTCCTATCCCTGTAATGGGATAATTTTTAGTTGTTAAATTAATTCCACTATAACCCGATTTTTCAAAAAATTGATTAACTTGACTGCGTTTTTGTACCCATTTGTCTAATTCAGTTTTGTCTAAATTTTCTCCTGATTCAGTTTGCGTGATCGCATCGACAATGCGACTGGCTGAATCATTATCGGAAATTCGCAACATCTGGGATAGGTCAGTATAAAAGGGGGATTCTTTGGGAATATATCCTTTTTCTGCATAACCAAAAAAGGCAACCATCCAAAATAATTTAGCAACACTAGCTGGAAATCTCAGCTTAGTATTATTATATCCAGCAATACTATGACTGGCAGCTTTACTAACATCAATTAAGGTAATTGATAAAGATTCGGTGGGTAATCCTTGAGTTTTGGCAATATCAACGGCCCCATCAACAATAACTTGTAAGTCTTTACTGGGGATTAAATTGGGAGGATTTTTAATATTATAAACAACGGTTTTATCGCTCTCGGAAACCGGAGCAGAAATCGTAATATTCTGAGTTTGGGGTTGGGGTTTCGCGGGTGGAAATAATAGTTTTAAAATCGCTCCCATTGTCCAGTTAACGGTTAATAATAGGGCAATTAAAAATAGAATTCGAGAGTATTTTAACCGTGCTAAGGGATGAGGAGATCTAGACCTAACTTTAACAGGCGATCTCCTTAAAGAATAGCCTCGAACAGAAGAAGGTCGCACAGACCGACGGCGCTGGGTGATATAAGCCATATTGGTTGTTTGTTGGCTGTTGACTGTTGGCTGTGTAGAGACGTTGCGTGCAACGTTTCTACTGGCTTAACGCTTAACCCCTAATCTTCAACCGTCAACTGTCAACTGTCAACTATCAAGTAAAGTTAAAGCCAGTTGGTAGATTTGGCGACGGGGAACGGAGGTGGCTTCAGCGAGTTGACGACTGGCTTCAGAGCGGGACATCCCCTGCTGAATTAGACGTTGGAGCTCGGCTTTAATTTGATCTTCGGTGAGAGGAGTTGTCGTTTCCTCAACACCCGCAATCACTAAAGTTAGTTCTCCTTTAGGGTTGTGATTTTGATAATATTGTACGGCTTCTGCTAACGTTCCTCGCCAAAATTCTTCATGCAGTTTTGTTAATTCCCGTGCGATGACAATCGGCCGTTTTGATCCTAAACTTTGATCTAAATCTTCTAGGGTTTCCAGAAGACGATGGGGCGCTTCATATAATATGATTGTCCGAGATTCCGTTTGTAATATGGTTAAACGGTTTTGGCGCTCTTTATTTTTCGTCGGTAAAAAGCCTTCAAAAATAAATCGATCCGTTGGCAGTCCCGCAGCACTCAAAGCCGTTAAACTAGCACTAACCCCAGGAATAGGAATGACTGGAATATTCGCTTCAATACAAGCCTTAACCAATTCATATCCGGGGTCAGAAATTCCTGGCATTCCAGCATCGGTAACTAAGGCGATTGTCTTTCCCTGACGCAGAGATTCAACCAGAGTCGGAATCCGGCGATGTTGATTATGTTCATAATAACTCTGTTGCGGAGTTTTGATGTCAAAATGGTGTAATAACTTGGCCGTATGACGAGTATCTTCGGCGGCAATCCCATCGACACTTTGTAAAATTTTGATCGCGCGTAATGTTATATCTTCAAGGTTGCCAATGGGAGTACCAACAATATAAAGGGTTCCAGCTTGAATTGTCATGTTTAATTAAAGGCCTTACGCTATCAGGATTTCGCACAACTACTTTACTTTATTTTATTCCTGACTCCTAATTTTATGCCTAAATATGGTTTATTTGTGGGATTAATTACCCTCGATTTAATTTATGCGGTTAACGAATATCCGCATAAAAATCAAAAAATTGTCGCTTCTGATTATACCGTTGCCGCCGGAGGGCCAGCGACAAATGCCGCCGTTACTTTTAACAGTTTAGGAAACCAATCTACCCTATTGGGTGTATTAGGAAACCATGCCCTCACCCAACTGATTCGGACGGATTTACAACAATATTCTGTTAATATTATAGACTTAGATCCAACTTGTTTAGACACTCCTCCAGTCTCTTCCATTGTTGTAACTCCCGCCACAGGAGATCGCACAGTTGTTTCTATTAATGCCACAAAATCCCAAATCTTAAATTTATCAAATTTACCTCAAGATTTAGACAATATTGAGATTATTTTAATCGATGGTCATCAAATCCCTATCAGTCACGCCTTAATTCAACAGGCAAAAATCAAACAAATTCCGATTGTTTTAGATGGGGGGAGTTGGAAACCGGGATTAGAAACGATTTTACCGGATATTAACTATGCAATTTGTTCCGATAACTTTTATCCTCCTCACTGTCAAACTTCCGAAGATGTTTTTGCTTATCTCAAAGCCATGAATATTCCTTATATTGCGATTACCCAAGGAGAAAAACCTATTCAATATGTTAGCATCAAAGAAGGTAACGGGAGTATCCCCGTTCCCACTATTCAAGCCATTGATACTTTAGGTGCGGGAGATATTTTTCATGGGGCATTTTGTCACTTTATATTATCCCAAAACTTTGCAACTGCCTTAACCGAATCCGCTCAAATTGCTACTCAGTCTTGCCTGCATTTTGGAACTCGGCAATGGATTCAATAAATTGCCAACTTCTATGATATTGTAGACAATTAGAAACAGTTAGGATATAATTAGCATATATTCTTCCGGTTTTACCCGTTCCAATTTTTATTAAACCATCGTATTTTTAAGCACAAAAGGTTGTCACTCTATGACCGATATTCAACCCTTGAAAATCACCCTTCCCCCATTACAAATTACCTTAAATGATGGACAGCAAGTTAGTTTACAATGGCTGCCTCAATCCCCTCTGCCGGAGTCTCCTCAACCTTCTCAACTGCCTCAGCATCCTCAACATCCTCAACCGCCTCAACTTCCTGATGGCTGGAAAAAATGGATTGCTGCTAATAAATTTATCAATCAATCCGATGAAGCTTTAATTGAATGTATGGTCAAAAATGGGATTGATGTTAAGTTAGCCGTCGAGGAAGTTACAGGCATTGCTAATCAACCCTATTTTCAAGCCGCACAAGAGATTTTGCAAAAGCTCCAAAAACTAGAATCTCTTTTACAAATTCAACATCAACTCGCTACTTTAGCTCCCAGTTATAATAGTATTCTGCGAATTCCTTTTTTATCCCAAAACGAATTTTTAGATCAATATTATTCACAAAATAAACCCGTTATTTTCACGGATATTATGAAAAATTGGCAGGCAATGCAACGATGGACTCCCGAATATTTTAAAGAAAAATATGGTCAGGTTAGTATTCAAGTTCAAGGAAATCGTAATGCTGACCCGAATTATGAAATTAATTTAGAACAACATCGAAAAACGATGTTATTTGAAGATTATATTGATTGGGTCGTCCGGGCAGGGGAAACCAATGATTACTATATGGTCGCCAATAATAATACCCTGAATCGGGAAGAAATGCAGGGACTTTTTGAGGATATGGAAATCTTTCCCGAATATTTAGACTCAGCCCAAAAAGTAGGAAAAACGTTTTTTTGGTATGGTTCAGCCGGAACTGTTACCCCTTTACATCATGATACCATTAATATCTTTTTAGCTCAAGTTTCTGGGCGAAAATTGATTAAAATGATCCCCCCTGAACAAACCCCATTTCTCTATAATAATATTGGGGTTTTCAGTCCCATTGATCCGGCTAATCCTGATTATAATCGTTATCCTTTATATCGCAATGTTCGTTCCATTGATGTAATTTTACATCCCGGAGAAGTGATTTTTATTCCGGTGGGATGGTGGCATTATGTCAAAAGTTTAGAAATCAGTATTTCTGTTTCTTTTATTAATTTTAAATTCCCTAATGATTATGATTGGAAAAATCCCTCCTTCGGTCATTATTAAGCATTCGTAGGGTGCGTAAGCTGCATCGCACGCACCCTAGGAAAACAAGTCAAATTAATTCAACGCTTCCATTCCTCGACGATAAAGTTCTTTAGCATAATCTGTCCAAGTTCCCTGTCCCCAATAACGAAAACAACTGGTTTGTAATAACAAGTTGTACAATAACGCTTGTTGATAATCGAATTCTTGGGTAATATTCGGATTATTTTGAACTAAAGAATCATACTTTTGATGAAAAGCAATACTTAATTGTTTCATCGGTTCTAAAACATTTTCATATCCTTGAACCCAACTTAAATGATTTGTCCAAGATGCGCCCTCCATTTGAAATTGATGATCGGTTTGTTTTAAAATAGCGATCGCGGCTTCCACAGCTTCCGGTGTCACTTGATTGGGATCAATTTGTTGCCAAATTTTATGCTGATGAACACCTTGACAAGTGGGGTAATCTTCCGAGTTCACCCCCGACGCTTCTAAAAGTTCTAAATATTCCGTTCCATTCATCGCCACAACCCCAGAATTTTGATCTCGTAATTCTTGGAAAATTCTAAAGAAATCACGAGGATATTCATTCATCATCACACCGCCATTTTCCCCATCAGCAATTTGTGACACTAAAGGCGGAACTTTAACCCCACTAATCGATTGTTTTTCCTTGGTTTTGGCTTCAAAATAAGGCTGCATTTGAGCAACTAATTTAGTATCAGAACCTTGGGTTTTAATTAAAGCAATAATACTAACTACTTCCCCGTTAGAATTCCTGGCAATTAAGCGATTCGGAATATATTTTTGGTCTTGGGGTAAACCTAAACCCTCCAAAGTTTCCACCGAATGTTCCTGAACTAATAACCACTGATAACCACAAGCTTTCAACGCTTTAATATATTCATATAACGTATCAGGATGATTAGGTAAGTGCATTTCTGGGGGAGAAAAACCCTTAACTCGCTTCAACGCTTCTATCCCAAAAATAGAGGCAAAATGATGTTGCCAAGCTCGAATTTGTAATAAAATATCAGGAATTGGAGTCGAAGGAATCACCGCATGACTCCACATCGTTCCTAACCATTCCACATAAGGTTGATATGCAGAATTACAAGTAATTGTTTTCAAAGAATTTAGAATATCATCCCGCCCCATTTGGCGTAATCCCCATAATAAATTCCCCGAATAATCCAACATAATTCGAGGATTACACCCTTCTGCTATTAATTGAGGAATAAACTCTCCCATGCGACGATAACACCCGGCAAAGGGTTCAGCATTATGGTTATCCCCTTCTTGGGGATGTTCAAACATATATTGAAGATTGCTAATTAATCCCCCATTAATACCTGCTGGAATTGTAGGTTGATGAAAATGTAAAGCACAAGCAAATCCGGCTTGAATTTGATCTAACTTTAAATGAGTATGGGGCAAGAAAATCGGCTGATTGTGATTAACAACGCTTTCGATTTCAACTTCCCACCCACACAAATTGGGTAGACCGGAACGCAAGTCTTCTAAAACAGGTAAACGGGTCAATAAGTCAGGCTTTGTCATAAAACTAAATCTTGATCAATTGGAATGGGAGAAAAATACAAATTCAGTCACACTTTAGAACACAGAGAACAAAAAAATGGCTGTTGATGATCTGCCATATTTCGTCAAATTTGATAAATTTGTTTAATCTGTGTTCAATTTCAGGGCATGGGGGTTTTGATTTGGACGATAAAACGTTATAGTTAATAACGATGGGTCTTTGCTGGGAGGTAACGAAGACAACCTTTCTGCTGATGAACAGTTATTGCTGATATTCTATCCTTAAATTGGACAAATGATCATTCATCCGTTGTAGGTGTTTAATTTTTGAATTGAGACAGTGAAAGGCTTCTAAATCTTAAATTTTATTGTTGATGCAAAACTTTGAGTGTTTAAGACAGTATGACTATTAATTTTGGACGAGAAACGTGCTGTGATTTGCCCAGTGCAGAAGCACGAGAATGGTTAGTGACCAATGGCATCGGTGGCTATGCTTCAGGCACAATAGCAGGCTTACTGACCAGACGTTATCAGGGTTTATTAGTGGCGGCTTTAAAACCCCCATTAGGACGTACCTTATTGGTAGCGAAAATAGACGAGATTGTAGAATACCAGGGACAAGTTTATCCTCTGTATACCAATCGTTGGGCCGGAGGCAATATTAACGGTTATGGACATCACCATATTGAACGGTTTCACTTAGATCGTACCGTTCCCACCTGGAAATTTGCCTGTGCTGACGCCCTCCTAGAAAAACGGATTTGGATGCAGCCAGAAGCCAATATGACATACATTCGCTATAGCTTAACTCGCGCCTCTGGGCCAATCACCCTCACCCTGAAAGCCTTAGTCAACTATCGAGATTATCACAGCGATACCCACTCTTGGAACTGGAAAATGCAGGTAGAACCCGTTGAAAATGGGGTTTGTGTGACTGCATTTTCCGATGCTGTTCCCTTTTATTTATTAACAGATCGGGCCACCGTAACCCCAGCCCATGAATGGTACTATAACTTTGATTTAGCACGGGAACGAGAGCGGGGCTTGATGGATCACGAAGATCATCTTCATGCGGCTACCTTCACCGTCACCCTGAACCCCGGAGAATCCTTATGTTTTGTAGCTACGACTGAACCTAACCCCAGTTTAAATGCAGAAGCTGCCTTAGAAGTCCGTCGCACCCACGAACGCAAATTATTAGGATTTTGGCAAGATAGCTGTCCGGTGAATACTAGAGAAATTCCTGAATGGGTGAAACAATTGGTGTTGGCGGCGGATCAATTTGTGGTTAATCGTGCCATTCCTGAAAATCCAGTCGGTAAAACCATTATTGCCGGATATCCCTGGTTTGGGGATTGGGGACGGGACACGATGATTAGTTTACCAGGCATTGCCATCACTACAGGTCGTCTACAAATCGCCCGTGCCATCCTCTATACTTACGCCAAATATGTTGATCAAGGGATGTTACCTAACCGTTTCCCCGATGTCGGAGAAACCCCCGAATACAATACCGTTGATGCTACCCTGTGGTATTTTGAAGCCGTTCGTCAATATTATGAAGTCACTGAAGATATTGATGTGATCGAGAATTTGTTTCCAGTGCTGGCGGATATTATTCAATATCACTGTCGCGGAACTCGCTATAATATTCACCTTGATCCGGCTGATGGTTTACTATATGCCGGAGAACCAGGAACACAGTTAACCTGGATGGATGCCAAAATTGGAGATTGGGTTGTGACTCCCCGCATCGGTAAACCCGTTGAAATTAATGCCCTTTGGTATAACGCTTTGCGAATTATGGGGAAATTTGCCCGTCAAATTGGCAGACCCTATCAAGAATATGATGCCTTAGCGGATCGGGCTTTAGCTCGGTTTGAACGGTTCTGGCATCCTGAATTGGGCTACTGTTATGATGTTGTGGATGGAATCTATGGAGATGATGCCACCCTGCGTCCCAATCAAATTTTTGCCGTTTCTCTACCTCACAGCCCCCTATCTCCCGAACAACAACGGGCCGTCGTTGAAACCTGTGGACGGTTTTTGTTAACATCATCAGGATTGCGCTCGCTCGCTCCTAATCATCTTCACTATCGAGGGTATTATGGGGGAAATCCCGTACAGCGAGATAGCGCCTATCATCAAGGTACTGTTTGGGCTTGGCTTCTGGGGCCTTATGTGATCGCCCATTTACGGGTATTCCAAAATCCCCATGTCGCCCGTAGTTTTTTAGACCCCATTGCCAACCATATCACGACCGCCGGACTCGGAAGTATCAGCGAAATTTTTGATGGTAATGCCCCCATGTACCCCCAGGGTTGTATTGCCCAAGCTTGGTCAGTAGGAGAAATTCTCCGGGCGTGGTCTGCTTTAGAACGTTAATTTGTTGACTGTTGGCTGTTGGCTGTTGGAGAACGAGGATGCTCCCCCTGCTCCTCTACTCCCCCCATTCGTAATTCGTAATTCGTAATTCGTAATTCGTAATTCGTAATTCCCCATTCGTAATTCGTAATTCGTAATTCGTAATTCGTAATTCCCAATTCGTAATTCGTAATTCCCAGAATCATAGGTTTGCGACGATGAGTTTAAAGGCAGTTCTATTTGATTTTAATGGAGTCATAATTAATGATGAACCCATCCATGAGCAACTCATTGAAGAACTATTGCTGACAGAAAACCTGCGTTCTAAAAGGGAGGAAATTCGCAAATTTTGTTTAGGACGTAGCGATCGCGCCTGTTTAATAGACCTGTTAAATTATCGAGGTCGTGCTGTTAGCAATTCCTACTTAGATCAGTTAATTGAACGTAAATCTATCGCCTATCAAAATCGCTTACAACAGTTAGAACCCCTGCCCCTGTATCCCGGTCTTCAGAACTTAATTCAACAGTTGCAAGCCGCTGATCTAAAATTAGCTTTGGTGACGGGGGCGATGGGGGAGGAAGTGGAACTTGTCTTAAATCACAGTGGACTGAGGAATAATTTTCCCATTATTGTGACTGGAGATGATATTACCCTCAGCAAACCCGAACCGGAAGGCTATTTGTTAGCGGTAGAACGGTTAAACCAGGTTTACCCGCACTTAAATTTACAACCCTCCGACTGTCTCGCCCTGGAGGATACCTTTGTGGGCATGATCGCAGCCCAACGAGCCGGAATGCAAGTCGTGGGTATTGCCCATACCTATCCCCTGCATTTGCTGCAACGCTGGGCAAATTGGGCGGTGGATCGGTTCTCGGATCTGGAATTAGAGAGAATTCAAAAAAAATTTTTACAAGAACCTTTACAATCTGGGGTTCCCTTATGTTAAGATAGTGAATCGGAGTCAGATGTCATTCCTCACCGATAAATGGCTCCAATAATTCGGGGAATTAGCTCAGTTGGTAGAGTGCTGCGATCGCACCGCAGAGGTCAGGGGTTCGAATCCCCTATTCTCCATATTCTCCTGCAATTACTGGCGGAAATCCTGCATATTTGGAGGCTTTCCTCCTCAATTTTAAGCAGTTAAACGCCAAGCAATTAAAGGTTCAACTTTACCTTTCACAAAAATTGGATCACAAGGTTCAACGTTTAATTTATGATTGAGTGCTTGATACATGGCATCAGAAATCGTAATTTCTCCAGCCGGAGTAATGCCTTCCAAACGTTTACCCGTATTAACCACATCTCCAATAACGCTATAAGTTCTAACATCCTTTCCGCCAAATAATCCTTCAATTACTCCTCCACAGTGGAGGCTACAACCTGCCCCCAAACCGTAGGGATTTAGAACATTTCTAGCTGCTTCTTGCATCGCTTGAGCCGCTTGAATTCCTTGTTGTGGGCTGGCATAAATCGCCATAATTTCATCCCCGGTTAGGGTAACTTTTAAAGGATTATATCGTGAAGCTTCCGGTTCTACTGTTTGATAATAATGGTTTAAAACTTGGGCGGCAAGATCCGGTTTTCTTTGTTCACACCATTGAGTAAAACCGCGAATATCCATAAATAAAATTGTGCGATCGCATTTTTGAAAGGCTAAGGCTTCAGGATTATTTAAAGCTGTTGCTACCATATAACTTCCCATCCCCCATTCTGCCATATTTCCTAATAGTCTTGCCGTTTGTTGGAGTTGATTTCGCTGTTGTGATAATTGAAAAGATTGTAACCCCAAAAGTAACCCAATTAAAATCATACTGAATGTCAAAAATGAATGGGTCTTACTTTGAAGAAAATCCAGAAACGTTCGCCAGTATAATCGAGAAGAATCCGTAGGAATTTCAACGACAATATAGAAGGCAATAATCATTAAAGTTCTGGTTATACTTTCCAGAGGAAAAAATAACCAATCTGCTTTTAATTTGCTATGAAATCTTAATCCTTGGAGAGTAGCAATTAGAAAAGAAAATATTAAGAATACCAGATGAACTGGCTCTTTAAAAAATATTACTCCATCAAGGGGTAAATCCATTGCTGTGTACAAACCAACACCAACCAAATTCCCCCAAAATCTATTAGATTTCGGACGAGAAAGAACCCATGCTTGTACTAACATGGCTATAATTAATAAATATTCTGTTGGATTAGTTAAATATTCAATCCAACTTTTGTGAATAATAGTAGAGAGACTTTTTAAGATCAAAAAATAACCACTATTACTTAAAAGTTCACCCCAGAAAGCACTCCAAGGATTTCCTGTAAATCGAGATTCTAACAGAGGTTTTAGGGAATTAGATGAAGTATACATGAGTTCATAATTAAATGCTAATATCAGTTTTGAGATTTATTTTTTTAGACTGGCATACACCCATTAAATTAAATGGGTTTAGAGTTTAATATAGTTCTGTTAGACAAGCCATACTTTGTATCGTAACATACTTTTCGATGCTTGATATCAGTCATTAATTTCCGAACTCAATTCCTACTGATTCAAACTTAAATTAACTAGGTTTGACTAAAATTATATTTCCTTCTATTTTAGCAAGATAAGGTTTTAATCCTTTATTAGCAGGCCCTTTAATTACTTGACCGTCTGGCGTAAATTGGGAAGCGTGACAAGGACACCCAAATTCTTTTTTACTGGCTTCCCATTCCACGACACAATCTAAATGAGGACAATTAGGATTAACAGCAGAAACTTCTTGTGTATTTTTAGGATTACGAATAATTAAAGCGGGAAGTTCTGAATTCAAAATAGATCCCTTTTCATCGAGTTCTTGAATTGTTCCCACCGCGATAAAACCATCAGGACGAGTAGCAATATTAGCAGCATTTTTAGAGTTAGAACAAGCAGCTAAAGCGACGGGAAAAGAACTGGCTAAACTTCCCACACCCACCCAAGCTAAAAAGGTTCGACGGTTCATAATCAACTCAGAAATTTTACGAATAAATTCTTACTATTATGTAGAGACGTTTTAGGCAACATCTCTACATAACTGGAATTAAAAAATGGAGTAATAAACAAGAGTTTAAACAACTAAGCAACACTTAAGAAAAGATTTTCAGCCGTATTACACTCAGGACAGTTTGTAAAGCCTAAAGCATTGGTTGTAAAACCGCATTCAGGACAGACATAAAACGTCATTTTAGCTTCTTGCCAATCGGCTAAATTATCTTTAGCTAGGGTATAAAAATTAGCGTGTTGTTTTTCAGCATCTATCGCATAAGTAAAGGTGACAACTGCATCTTTATTGCCTTCAGTACGCGCCTGTTCAATAAATTGGGGATACATTGTATCTCGTTCATAGGATTCTCCCTTAATTGCTTCTTGCAAATTTTCAGCCGTTGATTTCACGGTGGGAGTTTCAATTTTAGCTTCAGGTGTAGCCCCTAATTTGCGAATGACGGCGCCATGATTTGCCGCATGAATCGCTTCTGCATCAGCCGCCGCTTGAAATAGAGAAGCAACTTGCTGGTATCCTTCATCCTTTGCTTTTTGGGCAAAGGCTAGATAACGAGCATGAGCATTAGATTCCCCATTATAAGCCGCTTGTAAATTTTTCAGGGTGACGGATTCGGTGTTCGCTACAGGAGTAACCGAGGTTGCTGCTTCAGGTGTCGCTGGAGTGTTTATGGCTGTGGGTGGAGTTGAATTACAACCGACCAAACTCAACCCACTTAAAAGCGTAACCGTGATTAGACTGGCTGTTTGGCGAAATAGGGGACGCAATTTTAAGGAATAGTTCATGAGGTTTCCTGGCTCAGTATTGAACAGATAACTGTTTTGTTACTGAAAATTAAGGGTAAACCTAAAAAGTGACAATCTCGTGACAAGCCTAAAATATACAGCCCCATACATCAATGTCATAAAGCACAAAAATCCTTTTTCCCGCCCACTTACTTCGTTAACTGGTTTTGATTAAAATTATATTTCCTTCTACTTTAGCAATGTAAGGTTTTAATCCTTTATGAGCAGGGCCTTTCATCAGTTGACCGTCTGCTCTAAATTCAGCACCGTGACAAGGACATATAAATTCTTGTTTATCAGCTTTCCATTTCACAACACAACCTGCATGGGGACAAGCCGGAAGTTTTGAATTCAAAATAGATCCATTTTGATCCAGTTCTTGAATCGTTCCCACCGGGATAAAACCATCAGGACGAGTGGAGGGATTGGCAGCATCTTTCGGGTTAGAACAAAGTGCTAAAGCCATAGGAAAGAAACTGGCTAAACTTCCGACACCGACCCAAGTTAAAAAGGTTCGACGGTTCATAATTAACTCACAAATTTTATGAATAAATCCTTGTTAATGTCTCTTTCAGCCTAGAGAAAATTAGGGTTTTGCATGAAAATGAAACAGGAAAAAGTATTAACCCTGTTCCCTGTTTCCTATTCCCTATTCCCTATTCCCTATTCCCTATTCCCTATTCCCTGTTCCCTATTCCCTACTATAAAAAACAGTTTAAACCATTTAGCAACACTCAGGGTTAATGTGCTAATTTTTGAATCGGTTCCCACTGGCAAATATCTTGCAATAACGCTTCATATCCGATAACATTGGGATGTAACCCATCGCAACATAACCGAGGTTTCCACCAATATTCCCCTCGGTTTAACCAAATTTCAAATAAATCCAAATAGGGGATATTGCGATCTAAACAGGCGAGACGAGTGGCTTCTTTGTAACGAAATTGATCCGCCAACGTATAGTATAAACAGCCTTGAAACGGCATTTTGCTTTCATCAACGGGAACCATCCCCACAAACAAGACATTACACAGCCGTTGGGCTTGGTCTAACATACTGTGTAAGGCTGTTTCAAACTCATTAAATTCGGTGTAATTGCGACCTTGAAAAGATTGAATCCGCGCCGAATCATTTAATCCCACAGAAAAAATACTGGCGTCCGGTAAACGGTTTCGCAATTCTCCCCGATGGCGAAATTCCTGTTCTAAGCGATCGCGGACTTGAATCACACGATTTCCCCGGACTCCTAAATTATAAAGGATTGGCCCGACTGTATCCGGTGACATCCATTGACGTCGCAGTCGTTCAACCCAACCCCCTCCTTCAGGATCACCAAATCCATAGACGAGACTATCCCCCAAAACCACGACTTTCAGAGGTTGACGTTGGGTAACAACGGATAAATTGATTAGGGTTGGATTTATCGCTGCTTGCATTGCTTGAAAATCCTAATTTATGGACGATAGGCCTGGGAGAATAGTTATTTCTTCCTACAGGCTGTTCATAAAAGTTAACACCTCTGCGAGCGTTTGACTAGATTCCTATGCTACATTTTGCAATTTTTTTATCAATAGGCCCTTAGTTACCCATTCCCACACCCGACACTCGACACCCGATATCCTGGGTTTTGGTACAATAGAAGCAACTCTAGGGCCAGGAAATCATAACTTCATGCAAAAGCGTTCAACGATTGACTCTATAGAACTTACCCGTCGCGCTGCTGATCTCGTCAGTGCGGCGTCTAATCGCTATCGGATTACGGTACAAGTAGCAAACCGAGCAAAACGGTGTCGGTATGAAGACTTTGATAGTGGGGATGAGAATACCATCAAACCCGTTTTACGGGCCATTATTGAAATGTCCGATGAACTGACCCAACCGGAAATTATTTCTGATCATCGTTAATAGGGTGTTTTGCGGTGTCGGGTGTCGGATTTAATCATCAGGAAAAGTGCGATCGCCCCTGAAACCGGGTTTCTGAATAGACGTTAATTTGATCCCATTAATCTCAATGAGAAACCCGGTTTCTTGAGTTGTTGGTATCGCCCCCTCTTAACTTTCAAACAATATCTACAACGTTATGTTGAAACCTCGAAAACCTCAAAAACAACGAGGGTTAAGTTTTCTATTCGTCGCCTTTAGCATCACCCTGTTAATTGTTTTGGGTGGTTTTTTTGATTCCCTAGAAATGCAGGGACTCGCCCAAACTCCCCCTGAACAAACAACCTCCTCATCGGGACGGGTGAGAGTCTCAGAGGTTTGGAAAAAAGTATATGAACAGTTACCGAATTTACCCCAGGAAAATCAATATATTTCCCAAGAAACCGGAAAAGTTGCGGAAGACAATACTTTAATTGGTCGGTTAATTCGCTATCATGTTTATGTTAAAGCTCGACCTACCCAATATCGTTTAGATTGGAAACTCACCCTAGCTGATTATTTAGGGGTAAATGAACCGATGTTAGTGTTAGATTATCCCGGTCAAGAAGCACTAAAAGAAAATCCCTTAGAACGGGATCAAAAAGCGATTCAACAGTTAAATAGAACCCAACGGGAGGCGTTAGTCAATACGCTGGTTAGTTTATTTAATCCTAATGCAGCCAATATTCAAAATAGAACAATTCCGAAACCCAATTCTTCATCAACAACCCCTAAAACGCCTAATCCTGGTCTAACCCCTCTTCCTAAGTCGGGGGATGCGGAATTACTGAAATAACAGGTAGAACGTGGAGAGAATTCTAAAAACGGGAACTGGATGGCGTTTGGGTTGGAACCCCGAAGCAACGGAATTTCAAGGATTAGTCGGGGGCGAAACTTGGGCGATGGAATTGACAGCAACAGAGTTAGATGATTTTTGTCGGCTGTTGGGTCAATTGGCCGAGACGATGACCAAAATGGCCGGGGAGTTGATGGATGAAGAAAAAATAGCCTGTGAAGCCGAAAGTGATCGGTTGTGGATACAGGTCGAAGGCTATCCCCATGCTTATACTGTGCAGTTGATATTGAATACGGGGCGTCGGGCGGAGGGGAGTTGGCCCGTGGAAGTGGCGGCCGAATTGGTACAAGCAACAAAAACTTTTAAAATTTTTTTGAAATAGACTTGACAAATTCATATTTGCTATGCTACCTTAATTAATTGTGTCGGGGCGTAGCGCAGCTTGGTAGCGCACTACCTTGGGGTGGTAGGGGTCGCAGGTTCAAATCCTGTCGCTCCGATTCTAAGTCGGTAACTATTTTATTTTAATTTGTAGTGACAGATTGTTGTCGGTTTGATCAATTATTTGTCCACATTATTAATTTAGCAGAAAGGATTCCATACGAGGAGTCCTTTTTTTTACAAGAGCGATCGCTTCAACTGGTAGAGTTTGAGATGGAAAGTGCGATCGCTTTCTTAAAGTTGGGTCAGCCTGTGATTCCAGTGTGGTTAGATATAAATGTAAAGTGAAGGCTTTGAGGCTGGAGGAAGTCGCATGGCAAGGCAAAAGAAACCGGATCAAAGACAGATAGATCAATATAATCACGAAAATCAGCAACGAGTGAATAATCCACCTGTGGGACTGGTGACGCCAGAAACTGATCCTGATGGGGATCAGAAAAATTATAGCTATGATCCGCACCTTGATCCGCAGTTAGTTTGGGCGGGTAAGGCTGAACATACTAATTTTGAAGTGCCAACTGTATCTTTGCACGTTCACGAACGTATCGATCCTCGTAGCATTATAGAAGCAGTTCGTAAGCAAAATCAAAGTGAGGGTGTGCAGTTATCTCTGTTTGAAATACCAGAAGAAAATCCGCCGATTCGTCAAGCGATCGAATTTTACAAACATAAGCATAATTGGAGTAACCGTTTAGTTGCTGGAGATTCGCTTTTAGTGATGAACTCCCTATTAGAAAAAGAGGGAATGGCGGGACAAGTGCAGATGATTTATTTCGATCCGCCCTATGGGATTAAATATGGTTCAAATTTTCAGCCGTTTGTGAATAAGCGGGATGTGAAAGATGGGAAAGATGAGGATTTGACTCAAGAACCGGAAATGATTAAAGCATTTCGGGATACTTGGGAATTGGGGATACATTCTTATTTGACTTATTTAAGAGATAGATTGTTATTGGCGAGGGAGTTATTGTTGGAAACTGGTAGTGTTTTTGTGCAGATTTCGGATGAGAATGTGCATCATGTTAGGGAATTGATGGATGAGGTTTTTGGAATAGATAACTTTTGTTCTCTTGTAAATTTTCAGACAACAACTGGTCAAAGTTCGGCATTACTACCTTCAATTGCTGATTATTTGATTTGGTACGCAAAAGACAAAATAAAAGTTAAATATAATAAGATATTTTGGACTGGTAGCAAAGAATATTTGTCTTCAAATGATTGGATACAAGAAGTTAATGGAAATCTCAGAAAACCTACTTCAGAAGAATTAAGAAATCCAATAAATATACCCGAAAATGCTATGGTTTTCCGTTCTGATAATCTAACATCAGATGGATTCAGTCCTAATACAACCGTTGATTTTGAATTTGAAAATAAAGTATTTCATCCTGGTAAAAATCATTGGAAAACAAGTTTAGAAGGTTTAGATGTTTTAAAGAATGCTCAACGTTTGATGGTAGTTGGTAAGACTCTTTGCTACAAGCGATATCGAAATGATTTTCCAGTAACACCTATTTCAAATACTTGGAGTGACACAAGACTAAGTACATTTTCAGCATCCAAGATTTACGTTGTTCAGACAAACACTAAAGTTATTGAACGCTGTCTCCTAATGACCACCGACCCAGGCGATTTAGTCCTAGATATTACCTGTTTGCGAAAAGGAACAAAAATATTGACCCCCACCCCAACCCTCCCCATGAATGGGGAGGGAGCAAGAGAACTCAAAGTCCCCCCGTACACGGGGGGATTTAGGGGGGGATTTACGGGGGAATTTAGGGGGGGAAAACTCATTCCCATCGAAGAAATACAACCCGGTACTTTAGTCTACAGTCACGACCAAAAACCGCACCGAGTCCTACGCATTATCCAAAAACAATACCAAGGAGAAATGATTGGGTTAACCTGTAAAAACAACAATACAACTATGTGGTTAACAGCCGATCATCGCGTACTAGCAAAACTTAGACCGCGCAGTTTAGGAGGTAATCAAGACTGGTCAGCAACCCCCTACACTCACCTAGAACTTCGCCGAAAACTTCGTAAAGAAATGACACCTCCTGAGCAGAAATTGTGGGATGTTTTACGAGGGAAAAAACTAGAATTTAAGTTTCGTCGTCAACATCCTATCGGTCGATATATTGCTGATTTTTATAGCCGAGATGCTCATTTAGTTGTAGAAATAGATGGCGCAACCCACTTTGAACCAGAAGCAATAGAATATGATCGACAACGAGATAGTTTTATGCGTAGTCTTGGTCTTGATGTGCTGCGCTTTACGACAAAAGAAATTTACGAAAATTTAGAAGGAGTTTGTTTAGCAATTGAATCTCAATGTCGCATCCGCACTGAATCAATTGAGGGTGCAAGTTGGGTTCAAGCAGGTAATTTAAAACCAGGAGATATTGTTTTTAGTGCACTTGTGTCCCCCCCCAACCCCCCGTGTACGGGGGGAGAAAGAGAGGGAGAAATAGGGGGAGAAATGGGGGGAGAAATGGGGGGAGAAATGGGGGGAGAAATAGGGGGAGAAAAGATTAGTCTTCAATGTGTTGAAATTGCAAAAGTAGAAAATTGTTGGTCAAATGAAACTGTCTATGATTTAGAGATTGAAGGTAGTCATTCTTTTATTACTGAAGTTTGTACAGTTCACAACTGTGGGAGTGGTACAACTGCCTATGTAGCCGAACAATGGGGACGCAGATGGATAACCTGCGATACCTCAAGAGTAGCAATAACCCTAGCCAAACAAAGGTTAATGACCGCCACCTTTGACTATTATCAACTCGCAAATTCCCAAGCAGGCGTAAGCGATGGTTTCAAATACAAAACCGTCCCTCATATCACCCTCAAATCTATTGCCAATAACCCCGAAATTCGGTCAGGCATGAAACGCATAGAAATCGAACAAGCCATTAATAAATACGCTGACCAAGAAACACTTTATGACCAACCATTATTAGACAAATCCAAAGCCAGAGTTACTGGCCCCTTCACCGTTGAAGCCGTCCCCGCACCCACAGTTAAACCCATTGATGATATTATTAATTCACCCATTCTTGATAATTCAATTGCTCGTTCTGGCGAAACATTGCGCCAATCAGAATGGCGAGATGAACTGCTAAAAACGGGGATTCGCGGTAAAAACGGGCAATATATTTTATTCTCCAGAGTTGAAGCTTTACCCGGCACTCGTTGGCTTCACGCCGATGCCGAAACCAAACCAAATGACCTTGGTGCTAATACAGTAAAAGAAACTGGTGGTAGTTATGGTCAACCAATGCGAGTGGTAATTTCCTTCGGCCCAGAATACGCACCTTTAGAACAAAGACAAGTTGCCCAAGCCATTGAAGAAGCACAAACTTTAGTCCCAAAACCGAAATTAATTATCTTTGCCGCCTTTCAATTTGACCCCGAAGCTGCCAAAGATATCGAAGAAACTAACTGGCCAGGAGTAACATTATTAAAAGCGCAAATGAACGCCGATTTGCTAACAGAAGACCTGAAGAAAAAACGTGCTAGTAATGAGAGTTTTTGGTTGATGGGGCAGCCAGATGTCACCCTGCGGCGGATCGAGAAAGGGGAAAATAAAGGTAAGTGGGAAGTAGAAGTTTTTGGCTTCGATTATTATAACACTAAGACGGGAAATATCGAGTCGGGCAGTGTTGAAAAAATAGCTGTTTGGATGTTAGATACCGATTATGATGGTAGAAGTATTTTCCCCCGTCAGGTTTTCTTTCCAATGGCAGGGGAAAAAGATGCTTGGTCGCGTTTAGCTAAGAATTTGAAAGCTGAAATTGATGAGGATTTAATCGAGTCTTATCAGGGAACTGTTTCGTTACCTTTTGAAATGGGAGAATATCAGCGGGTTGCTGTTAAAATTGTGGACGATCGGGGGATTGAAAGTTTGAAGATTATTCGGTTAACGCCATGATTATTTCTCAGATTATTTGTACGTTAAAATGATGTTAGAGCCTTGGAGATTTTACCATGATTCAAACTATATCTAAGTTAATGACTTTTGATGAATTTCTGGAATGGAAACCAGAAAACGGACGCTATGAACTACATCGAGGAGCTATTGTAGAAATGCAAACTACAGGAAAACACGAAGAGGTTGTTGAATTTTTACAGACATCTCTAATCCTAGAAACTGGCAGGCTGCAACTTCCTTATCGATTTCCTAAGAATGCTTTGGTTAAATCTCCGAGTGAAGAAACGGGCTATTTACCTGATATTTTGGTAGTCAAAGGTGATGCTTTAGCCCTAGAACCTTTGTGGAAAAAATCCTCAACAATTACGCAAGGCTTGTCCATTCCCCTAATCATTGAAGTCGTCAGCACAAATTGGCGCGATGATTATGCCCACAAAATGATCGATTATGAAGCATTAGGCATTCCCGAATATTGGATTGTCGATTATTTGGGTTTAGGTGGTAGCCGTTATATTGGTTCTCCAAAACAGCCAACTTTATCGGTTTATCAGTTAGTAGATAGTGAGTATCAAATTAAGCTGTTTCGAGGAGATGAAAGAGTTGAATCAGTAGTTTTTCCAGAGTTGAATTTGACCGCCGTGCAGATTTTTAATGGTGAGTAAGTATTCAGACGATATTCAATTCAAAGTTAATATTTTTTTAAGACAGTAAAACTTATGTCATCAAAAACTACAATTAATCAACTTATCATCAATTCTCCTTACGAAGAACCGCAAGAATATTGGCACTACGATCGCAATTCTCGCCTATTTAATCGTACAGCAGGAAGACGACCCGCAGGCTATATTATCGCCTCGGAAAACTCCAAAACTTTCGACGATCCCGGTAAATTTATCGAAATTCCTTTAGTAAATCAAATCCGCCCCCGCGTTAAAGCTTGGTGCGATGAAGAATACCCCGGTGTCACAGGCGTTACCAAGCGTTTGCTAGAACACTGGGACAAATCAGAAGAACGCGATTTTCCCTTCTTTTTCTGTCAGTTAGAAGCCATAAAAACCCTAATCTGGCTAACAGAATCCCCACCATCTGCAAAAGTAGGCATTGATATTCCTGACGATGGCGGAAACTTCAAACGCCTTTGTTCCAAAATGGCAACAGGTTCGGGCAAAACTATTGTCATGGCGATGTTAATTGCATGGCAAATTATCAATAAAATTACCTATCCCCAAGATACCCGTTTTTCTAAAGCCATTTTTATTGTTGCCCCCGGACTAACTGTAAGAAATCGTCTGGAAGTTCTGATTCCCTCTGCGGAAAATAACTATTATGAAATATTCAATATTGTTCCTCTGGGATTATTCGATAAACTTCGTCAAGGGAAAGTTTTAATCCGCAATTGGCACGCCTTGAATTGGGAAACAGAAGAACAAATTAAGAAGAAAAAAGGAGTTGATAAACGTGGTGCAAAAAGTAACGAAGCCTACGCCAGAGGAGTATTAGGAGAAATTGCCAATTCTAGCAACATTGTTGTTATTAACGACGAAGCACACCACGCATGGCGCATACCTGCTGAATCCAAAGTTAAAGGTGTCAGTAAAGACGATTTAGACGAGGCTACAAAATGGGTTGGTGGACTCGATCGCATTCACCAAGCTAGAAAAATTATTACCTGTTTTGACTTTTCTGCCACACCCTTTGCACCTTCTGGTAAAAAGAGTTCAGAAGAAGCTTTATTTGGCTGGATTATTAGTGATTTTGGCTTAAACGATGCCATTGAATCTGGTTTAGTTAAAACCCCTCGCGTGGTGATTCGTGACGATGCCAGACTGAATGTAAAAGACTTTAAATCCCGTCTTTATCATCTTTATCGAGATCCCGAAGTTTATGATAATGTTAATCGTAAAGCTAAACCTGATGAATCCCTGCCTGATTTGCTTGCTAATGGCTATCTTTTATTGGGAAAAGATTGGCTAGAAACTGCGAAAGCATGGCAAGAATCGGGGCATAAAGTTCCACCAGCCATGATTTCTATTGCCAACCGTACTGAAACTGCGGCTAGAATTAAATATGCTTTCGATCATCACAAAATTCATATTGAAGAACTCTGCAATTCAGAACGCACTTTACACATTGATTCTAATGTTTTAAAAATGGCAGAATCCCAAGAAGAAAGCACCGAAATACAAGATACAGCCGCAGAAAATAGCGAAGATGATAACTCTGAGGATGAACCTATTCGCAAACTTTCAAAGAAAGAACAAGCAGAACTTTTACGAAAAACAGTTGATACAGTTGGTCAAGTTGGGAAACCTGGGGAACAGATTCAAAATGTTATTTCTGTTGGGATGTTATCTGAAGGTTGGGATGCCAAAACTGTGACACATATTATGGGGATTCGGGCATTTACCAGCCAACTTTTGTGTGAACAAGTTGTAGGTAGAGGTTTACGGAGAACTGCTTATGATATTAACCCAGAAACTAATTTACTTGAAGCTGAATATGTTAATATTTTTGGTGTTCCTTTTACCTTTCTTCCCCACGAATCTAATGAAGGAACTCCGCCACCACCACCTAATCCTAAGACTGAAATTAAACCCGATATTGAAAAGCAGCAGTTTGAAATAAGCTTTCCCAATATTGTTCGCATTGATTATATTTATCAGCCAGAACTCAAACTCGATCTGAGTCAGGTTGAACCTTTAAAGTTAGATGCCTTTGAAAATATTACCTTAGCAGAACTCGCTCCCAGTGTCGATGGTAAACCGGATGTGACCAAAATTAAATCGATTGACCTAGAAGATTTAGGTCGAAAATTTCGATTCCAAAAAATTGCTTTTGAAGTTGCTAGAGATATTTTTGACCAGATGAAACCGGGTTGGCAGGGTAATCGAGAATACTTACTGGCAAAGCTGATTCGATTAGTCGAAGAATTGATCCAATCAGATTTTATCGAAATTACTCCAACCTTATTCAATCAGGATGCAATTCGACGGCGTATCCTAATTACCCTTAATCTGAGAAAAATTGTTCAGCACATTTGGCAGGCTATTTATTTAGAAAATACAGAAAAACTTGAACCCGTATTTGATCCAGAACATCCCATCCAATCTACGGGTGATATGCGTCCTTGGTACACGGGTAAACCTTGCGAATATAGCCAAAAATCTCATATTAATTGTTGCATTTTTGATAGTGCATGGGAAGCCAGTGAAGCCTTTGAATTGGATCGGAATGATCATGTTGATGCTTGGATGAAAAACGAACACTTGGGATTTGAAATTCTGTATATTTTTGATGGAATTGTTCGCAAATACCGCCCCGACTTTATAGTTCGTCTGAAAAATGGTAATTTCTTGATTTTGGAAACAAAAGGGCAACCAACTCGCCAAGATCAGGCTAAATGGGGATTTTTAGATCAATGGATTCAAGCTGTTAATCAGCATGGTGGCTTTGGTCATTGGCAACGTGAAGTCTCAAGAAATCCATCTGACGTTAGACCAATCTTGGAGAAAGCTGCATTTCAGTCAAGATAAAGTTATATGAAATCCCTAAATGTATGCTACATATTCTACAAATTTCCTCCCCCCAAACCCCCGTGTACGCGGGGCAGGGGGGATCATATGTAGCGTTAATAACTAGATTTCATATTACTTGTTTTTTGGGAAAATATTATCTAAACAATAGGCTATTTAACTGACAATTTAATGTTTCAATAACCCCCAAATATGACTAATTTCAATAATTAAAATAGTAGCCCAAACCAAAATACTGATTCCAGCCGCCGCCGCAGCAATATCTTTAATGATCCGAATTCGCTCATCTAGCTGTTCTTTCATAAAATCGCATAAGGCTTCGATGCAGCTATTAAATAATTCAGCAATTAGCATCAGTCCTGTTCCTAACAGAATTAGGGTAAAATCTACCCATTGACGAAAAATGAAAGAAAGACCCAATACCACGATAGATAAAACCACCTTATAGGCAACACTAAAATCAGACACGACTGCAAAATAGAGTCCTGATAAGATAATTTTAAACTTTCGCATCGGATGATAGCCGGGTTGACGAAATTTTTTACTCATAAAAAGACAATATGAATGGATAAAATAGAAGATCCTTTCAGGATCAAGGATGATTTAATTCAATTGGTGAAGTACCCAGGTTTTTAATTTTATGGGTTGCTCCCCAATATCTAATGCAGCCAACAGCCAACTGTTAACTGTCAAGATGAATTTGTTAATTGACAAGTGCGCCCTACTGGAATCGAACCAGTCTGAAGGCGAATTATGAGTTCGCTGCCTCCCCAATCGGCCAAGGGCGCTTCCAATAATACAATACCATACCCACAGGCAAGATTGTTAATTCGGCCTAAATTTTGAGTTGACTGTGTAGGTGATAGCATATCCTCTAGGCATTAGCCGTTAAAATAGCGAGTTAGATCATATCTAAATCTTGAGATGGGACTAAATTCAACTGTTGTTCTGACTGTCGTTTTACTGACCATGATGTTTGGGGCTGGCTTTACCAGTGCCGTCTGGGGTTATGGTCTAGGTCGTTCTGCCTTGAAAGAAATTACGCAACCGGATGTGCGTCCGAATAATTTAGCTAATAAAAATAAAAACGCTACCCACCATGACGGCGTGATCTTACTCCAAGAAAAGGATATCTTGGCAACGGTCAAGAAACGCATGGAAGGGAAAGATGCAGAAGTAGCGAGATCCCCTGGTAAAGATGCCAAGAAGCCAACCTCTGCTCAAGCCCAGAAGCCGAAAACTGAAAATTCCACCTCAGCATCGGCGAATAATAAATCGGTGTTTCCCATTGTTAGCCGCGATGGAGGGGTGAGTTTAGAAGTGGTGGAAACAACTCGCCAAGGCAATTCTTTGGTTTTAAACGTGAATTTGAAAAATGAAGGCCAACAGTCTGTTCGTTTTCTCTATAGTTTTTTAAATGTTACGGATGATAAGGGTCGGGCTTTGAGCGCCAGTGTTGAAGAATTACCGGGTCAATTGCCACCGAATAGCAAAGTCTATGCGGGAACCGTAACAATTCCAACGGCATTAGTGGAAAATTCTAAAGAATTGACCATGAGTTTAACCGATTATCCTGACCAAAAAATGCAGTTACAGATGTCAGGAATTCCAGTGGCTCAATAGACTTATGGATTTGCTTAAATTGCGGTACTTCTCACGATCGAGATGTTAACAAGGTGTAAGGGCGAGGAGACTTCGCCCCTACAAACCCAGTTTATTCTTGATTCATTTGAGCATCTTTAACTGCGGCAAAAAATAGAAACACACCTAACGGAATACTCAAGGCTAAAATCACACTGGTGGTTAAACTTCCCAGTTGTGGAACTCCCGAAGAGAGTTCAAACACTGAACCCACTGCGGCGATCGCAGCCACACAAGACCCTAATAACAAAACCATGCTTTTTGGAGTGCCAACCATGTTGAATTATCCTATATTATTTAATGGGTTTAACAGCTTTGTGTGAGAATTTATGCTTGGCTAACTCTTCATTTAATGCCAATTGATTCTCGACTCGATCTACAAATAAAACCCCGTTCAAATGATCCAGTTCATGTTGAATAGCACGACCTAATAATTCCGTAGCCCGCAGGGTTCGAGGTCTGCCATTTTCATCTTTAAACGACACTTCCACCACGTCTGGGCGAGTCACATCCAGATAAACCCCCGGAATACTTAAACACCCTTCTTGAAACGGTGAAATTTCGGCACTGCTTTTAATAATCGTGGGATTAATTAACACTAAAGGCGGGTTAACAGCGTTATCCGGTTCGCAGTCAATCACAATCACCTGTTTATTAACGGCGACTTGGGGCGCTGCTAAACCAATACCATCCGCACTGTACATCGTTTGTAACATCTCCCGCACAAGTTGGCGAATTTCATCATCAATTCGGGAAACTCGTTTTGCAGGCGTTCTTAAGGCGCGATCGCCTAAATAGTGGATCTCAAAGGGCGGTTTTTCTAACTTTTTCTTTTCAACTAAAACTTGTGATGTCATGGAAGGCTTACTCTTAACTTCTAAAACAATATGGTTCTTCTTTTATCTTAATGGATTTTAACAATTTAAAAGGGGGTTAACTGTTGACTGTTGACTGTTGACTATTAGCGAGGGAGGATGCCCGATGCTCCCCCTGCTCCCCCTGCTCCC
>CAITND010000237.1 GCA_903893625.1 uncultured Oscillatoriales cyanobacterium | reverse complement strand
TTGAAGCTAAAATTTATTGAGCTTTAAACTCATGAATTGAGACTAATTTAATCCGGGTGTCTGGCGATTCTCTGGGCTAAATCGCCCCGAAAATCGCCCGATTTTCTATGCGCTACATATAGCGTCATTGCGTAAGTCCTGTTAATATCAAAAATGAAGCCTTGCGGATCTTGTCGTTAGGAACTAGCGACACTGCCAATCTGAGGGGATGTAAGTCGTCTGATGAAATTTCTGTTTCTTCAGATGCTATCCTCGTTGAAGTTGGAAGCCCACACTTACTCGTAGAGAAGTGTGGGTAGTTCACTTAGGTAGGTTGACGGTTGACGGGCACGGGCGGGGGAACCCCGCCCCTACGACTGTTGATAGTTAGTAAGCGAGGACGCACTGCTTTCCCGGCGTCCTGGGCTGCTTCCTTAGTACCTTGTTAATTTTTGGAATCGAAAATATTGAGGATTAAATCAAACATGACAACCCATTTTATTACGGCTGAAATTGATTTTCAGGAATCACCCACAAAGTTAAATCAAGCCATTGAAGCCGAATTAAACAAACGCGGTGAACCCCTACGCTGGGCAATTACCAGTATTGATCCAGAACAACAAAAAGCCCATATTGAAGCTGTTGTAACAGTTGATAAAACGGTTGACAGTTGACCGTAGACTGATAACTGATAACTGATAACTGATAACTGATAACTGATTCATGCCTCGTCCTTATACGGTTATTTTAATTATCCCAACGGGAATTGGTGCCGCCATTGGAGGATATGCAGGGGATGGTTTACCCGTTGCTAGGGCGATCGCTAAAGTTGCAGATACTCTGATTACCCATCCTAACGTTCTCAATGGCGCTCAACTGTATTGGCCGATGTCCAATACCCTGTATGTGGAAGGATACGCTCTGGATCAATTTGCGGCCGGAACGTGGGGACTTCAACCCGTTCACCGTAACCGTGTTGGGTTACTCCTCGATCAAGCTATTGAACCGGAATTACGCCTGAGACATTTACAAGTCGCTGACGCAGCCAGAGCCACATTAGGCTTAACGTTAACAGACTATATAATTACCGATGCCCCCCTAAACGTAGAACTGAGAACCTCCTCCTCCGGCGCCTCCTGGGGAACTATTGGCAACCCAGACAGCCTACTACGGGCCGCAGAACGCTTAATTAACGAAGCCAAAGCCGAAGCCATCGCCGTTGTCGCCCGTTTTCCTGAATCTGAAAATAGCAGTATTTTAGAAGCCTATCGTCACGGACAGGGCGTTGATCCCTTAGCTGGGGCGGAAGCCGTGATCAGTCATTTAATTGTCCGCACCTTTAAAATTCCCTGTGCCCATGCTCCGGCCCTTTCCCCCCTTCCCCTTGATCCTGAATTATCCCCCCGTTCAGCAGCAGAGGAACTCGGATATACGTTTTTACCCTGCGTATTAGTGGGGTTGAGTCGCGCTCCCCAATTGGTGACTGCTGCCACTTCGGGAACAATTTGGGCTGATCAAGTGGATGCGGTAGTTGTTCCCGCAACAGCCTGTGGCGGTTCTGCTATTATCAGTTTCAGCCACACTGCCACTGAAATTATTGCTGTCAGGGAAAACCAAACCCGAATGCAAGTTAGTCCAGAACAGTTAGGAATTCAAGCAATACAGGTAAACTCTTATTTAGAGGCTTTAGGAGTTTTAGTCGCACACAAGGCTGGAGTTGATCCAAACGCCCTGCGTCCAAATCTATTATCCCTGAGCGAACTTAAATATTATTAATTTTTAACCAGCGTGGTAGAACAAAAAACACCGAACAATTTTGAACTGGAACCGTTAACTCGGACTCAAGTTTTAGTAGCAATGGGGGGAACTGCCATTGTCTTATTAGCAATTGCTAAAGCTTGGTTATATTTGAGTCACGTTACCCTTTTACCCGTTAATTTTACCTGGATCAGTTTAGCGTCGGGGTTGGGTGTCGGTTTAATCATTACAATAGCTAGTTTTGTCATGTATCGGATCTGGCCTGCCTATAGTCGCAGTGCGGATACTTATTTAAAATTAGTCCTAAGTCCTTTATTATGGCCGGATTTAATTTGGTTAGGTTTATTACCCGGACTGAGTGAGGAATTATTATTCCGAGGGGTGATGTTATCGGATTTAGGATTAACTCCCCTGGCATTAGTGGTTTCCAGTATTGCTTTTGGAGTTTTACATTTTAGTGGTTCTCAACAATGGCCCTATGTAATTTGGGCAATCATTGTAGGGTTTATTTTAGGCTACAGTGCGATCGCTACAGGTAATTTATTAGTTCCGATTATTGCACATATCTTGACTAATTTTATGTCCGGTTGTTTATGGAAATTAAAATATATTGGGGATAAATCTTAAAGGGTTTCAGGTGTCGGGTTTTAGCAAAAGGATTAACCTTAGCTTAATCCGTGAAATCGTTATAATCTGTTCAAATCCGTGATTATGATTTGTTTTTCTTATTTCCCAACAAAAACAAACTTCAAAATAAAAATAACCGCTAAAATCCACATGGCAATATTAGTTTCATGGAACTTGCCTTGAAAGGATTTGATCAGAGGATAAGTAATTAAACCAACAGCCAAACCGTCGGCGATGGAATAAGTTAAGGGCATCATAAAAATTGTTAAAAAGGCAGGAATAGACTCTGCGGGGTCATCCCAATGAATATATTGGACACTTCCCATCATTAATACTCCCACAATGATTAAAGTTGGAGCCGTCGCAAAACTAGGAATAGCGGATAATAGAGGAATAAAAAATATGGAAATTGTGAATAATATTGCCACAATTACCGCCGTAAATCCACTTCTTCCTCCTTCAGAAATTCCCGATGCAGATTCAATATAAGTTGTCACCGTAGAAGTACCAAAAATTGCCCCCGTTGTTGTTCCCACTGCATCGGCCATAAACGCTTCGGTGACGCGAGGAAATTCCCCCTGTTTGTTAATATAACCTGCTTTCATTCCTAATCCCGTTAGAGTGCCCACCGTATCAAATAAATCCACAAAGAAAAACACAAAGGTAATCGTAAATATCTGTAAAAAATTCACTTCTAAGACTTGTTTTAACCCAATAATTCCTTGACCGAATAAATCAACGGGTAATTGGGGTAAAGCGATAATACCTTTAGGCCAGGGGGCGATTCCTAAAATCCATCCTAACCCGGCTGTGGCTAAAATTCCTAATAATAAGGCTCCGGTAATTCGACGAGCAATTAAAGCAGAAGTGATCAAAATTCCAGCAATGGTAATTAATACAGTCGGGTCGTTTAAGTTTCCTAATGTTGTGGTGGTGGCTGCATCCGTGACAATAATTTTTGTACCCGTTAAGGCAATATAGGCAATAAATAAACCAATTCCGGCGGCGACGGCGTGTTTAATTCCTTCGGGAATTGCTTTAACAATTTGAGTCCTAAATTGACTTAGGGTTAAGGCGATAAAAATTAAGCCTTCAATTAAAATAGCAGCTAACGCAACCCGCCAAGGAATGCCTAATCCTAACACCACTGAAAAGGCAAAATAGGCGTTTAATCCCATTCCCGGTGCTAAGGCAAAGGGATATTTGGCATATAATCCCATGACTAACGTTGCTAAAGCAGAAGCCAGGGCAGTTGCTATAACTAATTCTCCGAATAAATCCCCGGAGGTTTGGAGAAAAATAGCCTTCGATAAAATATCAGGATTAACCACTAAAATATAAGCCATAGTCACAAAGGTTGTAACTCCGGCTAGAATTTCAATCCTAAAATTAGTCTGAAGTTCTTGAAAGTCAAAAAAACGGGCGATCGCTGCTAAAGTAGAATTAGAATTCATAATATCTCCGGGTGATCTATTTAACCGAAATCCGTTATCATCGTTTTAGTTCTTTTTCCCCATTCGTAATTCGTAATTCGTAATTCGTAATTCGTAATTCGTAATTCGTAATTC
>CAITND010000236.1 GCA_903893625.1 uncultured Oscillatoriales cyanobacterium | reverse complement strand
TTGTGTCTCCACATTTAGTAAGTTGATTGGTAAGTTAAACTTGAGGGAATTGTAACTTAAAGCTAGGCTACTTGTCAATTTTTTTTATAATAATTATATTTTTATAATAACTATTAACCAATCTTTGTTTTTTTCCAATCTTTGTTTTTTTCTTGTGAGCTTCTGGTATAATAATTAACCCAAAATACCCACCAAAAAGATCTAAGTCCCGTTTTACTTCCCCACCGATGCCCACTATCCGAAAGCCCCGAATTAACAAGGATTGTGCGCGTCAATTTATTGATGCGAACCGTGCGCCATGGCAGTTGGAACAGTTGGAAAAAGAGTTTTAGTTTTTTGTAATAATTCTTGACCAAAGATTGTCAACCAAATATACTGTTGCTTGGGACGTGCTAAAGCTAAATCATCAATGATAGGTAACAAAATCATCAAGGTAACAATATGGTAGTAGCCATTGGCGAAATAGTTAAAAATGGTATTTTGTTTGATCTAAAAAATTGGAAAAAAGGAATGTCGAATACAGATCAATTTGTTCAATTTATTGAAAATGTCTTTGATACTTTAACTGAACGAAAGATTGATTACTTATTAGTCGGTGGAGTTGCTTTATTAAGTTATGTAGAAGGACGGAATACCCAAGATATTGATTTGATTTTAGCTAAATCAGATTTACAAGCACTACCAGAAATTACGATTATCGAAGAAAATAATGATTTTATTCGCGGTGAATTTAGAGGTTTGACCATTGATATTTTATTAACTCAAAACCGATTATTCAATAAAATCATTCAAGAATTTGCCACAATTAGACAATTTGGAACAAAAAATATTCGTTGTGTTAGCGTTGAAGGATTAGTTATTCTCAAATTTTATGCTCTACCTTCTTTATACAGACAAGGTAAATTCGAGCGAGTCAGCATTTATGAAAATGATATTCTTTTATTGTTATTAAATTATTCTGTAGATTTAGAAGAAGTATTACAAATTTTGTCTAATTATTTACTTCCTAGTGACTTGGAAGAACTTAACGAAATTGCGACTGATATAGAATCGAGAATTAAACGTTTTGCTGCTCAGAAGAAAAAGTTGAAATAAGAGAATCCAATTCATTGATCCGATTTGCTGTAAACTAAGTTTGATACTATAGCAGTGTAAAAATCCCATGCCTAATTTAATTACTATTCCTGGAATACCCGAACTTTGGACAAAAACAAAAGGCGATTCTCGTATTAAAATTGCCATTCTCGACGGTGCAGCAGATTTAGAACGTGCTTGTTTTAAAGGTGCAAATATTACTCAATTTAAACCCTATTGGGCAGAAGATATTGAACTCAATGATGAATATTATCATTACTTAAAATTAACTACGGATTTTAACCAACAACAAAAGGCAAAAAAACAAGACCCCGACTACGATAAAGAAGAAGCGAAAAAAGAAAGCGAAGCCTTTTTTAAAGACTTTCCTAAAGACGTTAAAAGACGCATTGATTTATCTAGTCATGCCACCCATATTGCTAGTACAATTTTAGGACAACATGGCTCACCCGTTGATGGAATTGCTCCTAATTGTACCGCAATTAATATTCCCATTTCCTTCGCTGGAGATGATTTTATTTCCTTTATGAATCTTACCCATGCTATTAACGAAGCCTTAAAAGCAGAGGTTAATATTATTCATATTGCGGCTTGTCATCCCACTCAATCAGGCATGGCTCAAGAAATCTTTGCCCGTGCTGTAAAACAATGTCAAGATAGTAATATTTTAATTGTGGCACCTGGTGGTAATGATAAAGGCGAATGTTGGTGTATTCCTTCAATTTTACCCGATGTTTTAACAGTGGGGGCAATGCGTGATGATGGACAACCATTTAAGTTTAGTAATTATGGTGGTGGCTATCAAGAAAAAGGCGTGATGGCTAACGGTGAAAATATCTTAGGGGCTGAACCTGGAACAGATATTCCGATTAAACAACAGGGTACAAGTTGCGCTGCACCAATTGTTACTGGAATTTCGGCTTTATTAATGAGTATGCAGTTACAAAGAGGTGAAAAACCTAATGCTGAAAAAGTCCGTCAAGCTATTTTAAAAAGTGCGATTCCTTGCGACCCGAAAGAAGTAGAAGAACCCGAACGCTGTTTATTAGGAAAATTAAATATTTCGGGTGCTTATAATTTATTAACGGGAGACTTATTAACAACAGTGACTGTCAGCAATGTTATTACTAGGGATAATTATGCAGATGTAACTGTTAGTAATATTGCCCCTAATCAATCTAATCATGGTATTACCCCTAGTGCCGCATCTAAACTGGTTTATATTTTAGGAACTATTGGTTATGACTTCGGCAGTGAAGCGAGACGGGACAGTTTTAAACAATTAATGCCGCCTGTATCAATTGACGGTACAATGATTCCAGCTAACCCTTATGATGCGTCTCAAATTGTCAATTATTTAGCCGAAAATCCCTCAGAAAGCAAATCTTTAACTTGGACAATTAATCAAGAATTAAATCCTATCTATGCCCTAGAAATAAAAGGCGGTTTTGCGGGTGATGTTTATGAAATGTTGAATTTAATGTTAGCTGGACAAATTGAACTAGAAAGCAGTGATAATTACATTGAAAGAGTTAGTATTCCAGGACAAATTACTGATAAAACTATAACCCTATTTTCTGGTCAAGAAGTTCCTGTAATTACGATTAATAATATCAGAGGAATGTATGGCTGGAAAATCAACGGTTTAGTTGATGCAGTGTTACAAACTCTTTCTGATGAATTGGTTGATATTGAAGAAATTAGAATGCGAAGAAGTTTAAGTAGTTTCTTAAAAAGAGTTTATTTTGATTTACAAAACTTAGGCAAAACTTCTAAAGATCGGGCTTTAAACTTTGCGGCAACTAATGCTTTTCAAGCGGCTTCTAGCTTCGTTCAAGCGGTTTCCACAGGAATGGAATTAGATACTATTGAAATTGAAAAAAGTCCTTTTTGTCGTGTTAATAGTGATTGTTGGGACGTAAAATTAAAGTTTTTTGATCCTGAACGTGGTTTAAGAGCTAAAAAGGTTTATCTTTTTACCATTGATGTTAGTTACATCATTCCTGTTACCTTGGGACAAGTTCGTTCTTGGTCTGTACCAAAGTAGGGAGGGCTGATACTGGGGTGTTGATTTTGTAGGAAAGAGTTCTCTAATTCCTGAATTCAACCCGTTTCAACGGGTTTTAGCTTTCAGCCCGTAATTTATTGCAGGGTTGATGTCTTACCAATCACCCAACTCAAAGCCGAAACATTAGTAGCAGCCCAATCCGATGTCAAACAACTTTGCCAACTAGTGCAAACCGAACAATGGGTAAAAGTAGATGAACCTGAAGAAGAACGCGAAGAAGAAGCCGACGGCAAAATCCTATCGGAGATCCTCAAACATGACATCTATGGACAACTGCTAGAACATCCCTATGTAGTGAGAAAGATTGAAGACCTAGTAAGAAGACGGTGGTTAACCCTTGCAACCAGTGGCGGCATTAACTTCTCTAGCTTCATGGCCCAGCCCTGCCCAGAATTAGGAAAACTGGAAATGTGCATCTCTGAACTGCCACAAGGCGAATATGTCGGATTCC
>CAITND010000235.1 GCA_903893625.1 uncultured Oscillatoriales cyanobacterium | reverse complement strand
AGCCAAAAAAATAACTCGCAGTCATGCGAATAGGGTAGGGCATACCCGCTCTTTAGCTTGGGGAGAATCCCACCTCTGGTTAAAGCACTGCAAGGTACTTTGATTAAGTGGTTTCGCTGAACCAAGAATCGAGCGCGTCTTTAGACCTGAGAGTGTCAATCCCATTTCTGCCTTTAGGACAAGGAATAGGCTGTCTGTAGTGCCCACCAAAGCAGGAAGCCAATACCTCCCAAAACCAGCACTGAAGAAACAATAATTGCGGTGGGACTGTCCGCCCCTTTAAATTTCATAATCCCACGATCTAAGTCGGATGCCATGATTTTAGTTTGCCTAACTCTAGGAGAATTCTAGCACGAATAACCCCAACTGGGGCGATAATCCCTAAACAACAAACGGATCAAACCAATTTAATCCCATCAGCATCTAAGCTTTGTTTCAGGCGCTCATTGAGATCGGAACGCATCTGAGAATAGTTGAGATTAGTAACCCAAACCGTTAATAAAATTTTAATCCCACTAGCGGCAATTTCTCGAACCTCCATACCTGGTGTTGGTTCAGATAAAATCCGTTGATCAGCCTGAACTAGAGTGGTAAATAGTTCTCGAAGTTGATTCAGATTAGTATCATAACTAAAATTTAAGGTTAAATCCACTCGACGGATCGGTTGAATGGAGTGATTAACAATTTTATCGCCGTAGAGTTTACTATTGGGAATAATAATTGTTTTGTTGTCAGATGTTGTTAACAGGGTCGTAAAAATTTGGATTTCCTCAACTCGTCCTTCCACTCCCCCACCTTCAATATAATCGTGAACTTTAAACGGGCGGAAAATAATCATAAACACACCCGAAGCAAAATTCGATAAAGAGCCTTGTAATGCTAAACCAATTGCTAACCCAGCAGCCCCTAAAACCGCAATAAATGATGTGGTTTGAATTCCCAATTTTCCGAGAGTAGCCAAAACTACAAAAGTAACAGTGGCAATATAAATTAAATTAACTAAAAATCGGATTAGGGTGGGTTCCAGTTGAGCTTTAATCATCAACCGTCTACTGAGACGTTGTATAAATTTTGCCAACCACAAACCCAAAAATAAAATCAGAATTGCGGTCAAAATTCGAGTCCAAAACACTGTAATTAACTGGATCAATAGGGTCAATAATTCCTGTTGTTGTTCGGTTGTTAGCATAGGCTGAAAGTCAAAAATAAAGAAATAAACCTAAATTTATTATTGCTTAAACAGTAAAAAATATGCTATATATTTTTACTATTTATCGGGATTTACCAAATATCCCCGATGATCTTAATATTACAAAGTTGTGATCCAATGCTAAACTGAAATCTAATCTTATTGGCTGCGTATGAATTCTTCTCCAACCCCTAACGAATTCAACCCGATCGAAGGCTTAGAAAATACACCTTTTTCAGCCGATCCAGGGTTACAACGGCTTACCCTGCGATTGAAAAGTAATATCAGACGAGATACCTTAATCCAAAAAGAACTGGATCAACTGAGAATTCAACTCCAATCGGATCGGGTTGTTTTATATTATTTTTATTATCAATGGAAAGGACAAGTCACCTTTGAATCCTTGAGTCAAGATATCTTTTCGATCTATGGTTCTATAGGTGCAGATGGCTGTTTTAATCAGGAATATGCTGAATATTATCAAAATGGTAGAACTCGGGCGATCGCAGATATTGAAACCGCATCGATTCATCCCTGTCATCAAAACTTTTTACGCAGTATTAATGTTCGTGCTAATTTAGCTGTTCCTGTTCTTGTTGATCAGGAACTCTGGGGTTTATTAATTGTTCATCATTGTCAATATCCTCATGTTTGGAGTTCGGCGGAATTGGAACTGATGAAAACAGCAGCAGAAACATTATCAAGAGTGCCAGAAATGGCGAATAGTAAGGAGTAATGGCAAGCAAAATTTTTAATAAATTGGTGGGATTATATATAGTCATCGGGATTCCATCTCTCTAGGCTATGGTATCACAACCCGGAACCCTCATTGCCATTCGCTCTGTGTCAAAATTACTGCAAGGATTTTCTGGAAACTTAAGGATAATTTTCTCGTCTTTCCCTGTAAAATATCAAGAGGCTTATTCATCCTGATCTGAAATTAGGATAATCCGCTTAAATCTCACAGGTTAAACTCCTGATTGTTCAGTTTAATTGTTTATTCCTCATTGCTAACTCTGAAGTTAATATGCTGATTATTCAAAAATACGGTGGTAGTTCTGTCGGTTCCGTTGAACGCATTCAATCTGTTGCTCAACGGGTGTTAAAAACAGCCCAAGATCATCAAGTGGTTGTCGTTGTTTCTGCCATGGGAAAAACCACTGATCAATTAGTAAATTTAGCCCAACAAATTTCTCCAACTCCTAACCGTCGAGAGATGGATATGTTACTCTCAACGGGAGAACAAGTGAGTATGGCTTTATTGAGTATGGCATTGCAGGAATTAGGACAACCTGCGATTTCTTTAACAGGTGCTCAAGTGGGAATTGTCACCGAAGCTGAACATACTCGCGCTCGAATTTTAAGCATTGAAACCCAACGAATAGAACGTCACTTAAATCAAGGACAAGTGGTTGTTGTCGCTGGATTTCAAGGGGTGAGTAGTCAAGATGATTTAGAAATTACGACATTAGGACGAGGAGGTTCTGATACTTCTGCGGTGGCATTAGCAGCGGCTTTAAAGGCTGATTTATGTGAAATTTATACAGATGTTCCAGGCATTTTAACCACCGATCCCCGCTTGGTTCCTAATGCCCAATTAATGGCAGAAATTACCTGTGATGAGATGTTAGAACTCGCCAGTTTAGGCGCGAAAGTTTTACATCCCCGTGCGGTAGAAATTGCCCGCAATTATGGCGTTTCTTTAGTGGTTCGTTCCAGTTGGACAGATGACCCTGGAACCAAAGTTATTGCTCCAAAACCCCAACCTCAACCGTTAGAAGGATTAGAATTAGCTCGTCCTGTGGATGGTGTCGAATTTGATACGAATCAAGCGGCGGTTTCCTTATTAAGAATACCCGATCGTCCTGGAATTGCCTCTAAATTATTTGAGGGAATTGTGGTACAAAATTTAGATGTCGATTTAATTATTCAATCCATTCATGAAGGCAATAGTAATGATATTACCTTTACCGTAGAACGGGAATATTTTACCAAAGCGATCGCTGTTGCTGATGCCTTATTACCCGCTTTAGGAAAACCCAATAGTTCTGATTTAGGAAGTGCAGAAGTCACCGGGGATGAGACTCCTATTGCTAAAGTTAGTATTGTGGGGGCGGGAATGATTGGGCGTCCTAAAGTTGCTTCTCAAATGTTTAATACTTTAGCAAAAGCGGGTATTAATCTTCTGATGATTTCGACTTCAGAAGTGAAAGTCAGTTGTGTAATTGCCACCGAAGATTGTGAACGGGCAGTTGCCGCATTATGTCAATCTTTTGAAGTAACTCTTGATCCCAAACCCTCGACAAATTTTAAGCAAGAAAACCCACCTATTGATAAAAATTTACCCCCTGTGCGTGGGGTAGCATTAGATGTCAAACAAGCCCGTTTAGCGATTCGTTATATCCCAGATCGTCCGGGGATGGCAGCAAAATTATTCTCGTTATTAGCCGATCATAATATTAGCGTGGATATGATTATTCAATCTCAACGCTGTCATCAGGTTAACGGGATTTTAACGCGAGATATTGCTTTTACCGTTGCCCAAGGAGATGCCGATGAAGCTCAACAGATTTTAGAACAAGCGACATCTGAATTAGGCTGCGGTGAAATTGTTGTTAATAAATCGATTGCTAAAGTTAGTGTTGTTGGTTCAGGAATGATCCATCATCCAGGGGTTGCAGCTAAAATGTTTGAAGCCTTAGCGAACAAAAATATTAATATTTTGATGATTGCTACTTCTGAAATTAAAATTAGTTGTTTAGTTGATGAAGACCAAGGCGTAGAAGCATTAAAAGCGGTTCATGAAGTCTTTGAATTATCCGGTGAAAAAACCTTTATTGTTCCTGAACGCGCCCCTGTTGCTTAAGCTGTTAGGCAGTTAAACTGTATATTCTAGCCAGTGAGGACACTGGCACTACAAGGGTTTGGCGATGATCCAATACCTGATTTAGATGCTTAACAGCTTAATAGAATTTAGGCTGATCATAAAATTGAGGGCCGAATTGAATGGCAGCTTCAGCCCTCAAACGAGGGTTCTTCCGTACTTTCCGTATTTAAAATTTGCGATCGCTAAACTATGATATGATTCACTCGCTTTGTTGATTCTGTCCCAGTGGGACAAATCACCCTTGTTCAGACGGTGTGAGGATTCGATCTTCCGACTGTTCGGCAACAACTGACGACAGCGAAGACAATCCCAATTTGGTGTGGCTGTGGGAGTGCAAAACCTTGACCCAGGTTCAATTGTTAATTCAGGTTCTTAGCGTGTCACGAATGGGAAAAACTCTATTTTTGCGTTGGTTACTACCCAGTTTAACGAGCTTTTTTATCCTGACCTCTCCCGCCCAAGCAGCGAGACTGCAATCTTGGCAATTTGAAACGGCTCAAAACCGCTTGACCTTTACAACAGATAGCGGGGTACAACCGAAAGCTCAACTCCTGTCGAATCCAACCCGATTAGTCATTGACTTACCTGGAACCAGCTTAGGCGGTGTTACCCGTCAACAGGCGGTTGGGGGAGCAATTCGGGAAATTCGAGTCGGTCAGGTGGATAACCAAACAGCCCGGATTGTGGTGGAATTGGCCAATGGTTATACCCTCGATCCTCAAGGGGTACAATTTCGGGGTATTTCTCCCAGTCAGTGGACGGTACAACTGCCCTCCCCTCAAGCGATTGGCACACCTAACCCTGTAGCACAGCCCAATCCTGTACCACGGCCCAATCCTGTCGCTACCACACCTCGCCCTCCCGTCCCCTCCCAGCCTCCAATTCCCCAACAGACGGTCAATCGTTCAATTCCCAATCAAGCTCAAACGACCTTGGCACAGGTGGAAGTTCGAGAGTCCGGCATTGTGCTGCACACCACAGGCAGAATGCCCAATATTGAATTTAAACAGAGTCAAGATCGCAGTTGGATGACCTTAGACATTCTGGGTGCAACCTTAGCCTCTCGTTCAACCAGTGCGGGAAAACAGGTGAATCGAGATGGAGTCACTATTACTCAAGTCACCCAACTCTCTAGTACCCCCCCAGTGGTTCGGGTAACGATGAGTACCCCGAAGCGGAATCAAAATTGGCAAGCGCGGGCCGCGGCCGGAGGCGTGGCGGTTTGGCCCCAAGGAGGAACACCTCCAGCCGTCCAACTTTCCGCCGGGTTTGCTACGGTTAAATCCATTGAAATTCGTAACCAACAGCTTGTGATTCAAGCGAATCAACCCTTGAACTATAGTAGTGGTTGGGATGCTGAAACCCAGTCCTATAGTATTACGTTTTTCTCCGCAGGCTTGGCTGAGGGCGTATCCCTACCCCAACGACAAGTCGGAAGTCCGATTATTTGGACGAGGTTACGTCGGGAAGACCCAGAAACCTTTACCCTGTTAATTAAGCCTGCAACCCGGATTGAAGTTGGACAAATTAGCCAAAGTAGTCCTCAACAATTGGCTTTACCTTTTGTGGGAGAGGGGTTAGGCGTTACTCCTTCAGTGCGTACCCCCGTGGCGACGGTTCCGACTCCCAACCCTAGACCCCTTCCTCCCAGAACAAATACTAATCCATCACCCTTTCCGCCTCGTTCTAATCCTCCTCAAACGAATACAAATCCCTTACCTTTCCCACCCCGTCCCGTCACACCACCCTCTAATAATCCGATTCCGAATGGTCGGGCGGTGGTAATTATAGATCCTGGACATGGGGGCAGTGATGCGGGTGCTGTGGGGGTGGGAGGACTCCGAGAAAAAGATGTAGTTTTCTCGATTTCTCAACAGGTGGCTCAGATTTTGCAACAAAATGGGGTACAAGCGGTGATGACTCGTTTGGACGATCGCACCGTTGAGTTAGAACCCCGTGTGGATATGGCTAATCGCATGAATGCGACGTTGTTTGTCAGTATTCACGCCAATGCAGCTACCAATGCGGCGGCGAGTGGGATTGAAACCTATTACTACAGCAGTGGAGATCGTCTGGCTCAATATATTCATAACAGTGTGATTAGTAGTTTTTCCCAAATTCCCAATCGTGGGATTAAGACCGCTCGTTTTTATGTACTGCGAAATACTTCTATGCCTTCGGTGTTAGTAGAAACGGGGTTTGTGACTAATAATTATGATGCTTATATGTTAGGTGATCCGGCCCAACGCAGTCGCATGGCCCAAGCGATCGCCCAAGGGATTCTCCAATATTTAAGGGATAACCGATATTAAACCAATAAAATTTCTCTCTTATTAATGAGATATAGAGATTAAAAACCCCGGTTTCTTCTGTCTCAATCATTGTCCGATGTGGTAATAATAGTTGCAACAACTTTTCCTAACATTTAAAAACAGAGCCAATGACTTGACAAAATTTATGTTGTAGGTTATAACCAGAAAAATGTGTTTTTGTATCTATAATTTAAGATTATGGAACCTTT
>CAITND010000234.1 GCA_903893625.1 uncultured Oscillatoriales cyanobacterium | reverse complement strand
TATATTCAATTCAGGTTGTCAGAATCGAACCTCGAAAACCAAATAAATCAAGGGTTTCAGAAGCCTGCGGTTGAAATAGCTTATAATCCCTATCAGGGATTGAAACACCCTTGATAGCCTTAATATCTTCAGCTTTTAACTCTGTAGCGTTGAAATAGCTTATAATCCCTATCAGGGATTGAAACACAATCTGTAATATCTCCCCTAGAACAAGATTGATGTTGAAATAGCTTATAATCCCTATCAGGGATTGAAACATCATTCTTCCCTTACGCTTTCCGGTGCGATAGGAGTTGAAATAGCTTATAATCCCTATCAGGGATTGAAACTTTTATCCTCAGAGGACTTTCGAGGCGATTTAGAGTTGTTGAAATAGCTTATAATCCCTATCAGGGATTGAAACTCTTTTGCTAGTGCTACAATCACTTCCTTTGAGGGGGGTTGAAATAGCTTATAATCCCTATCAGGGATTGAAACCTCCATAATTGTCTTGAACGCTCGGTTAATTGATGCGGTTGTTGAAATAGCTTATAATCCCTATCAGGGATTGAAACGAAAAGCCATCTCTAATAAATAATCAAATTGATCGCTATTGTTGAAATAGCTTATAATCCCTATCAGGGATTGAAACGCGTTGGCAGACTGGTAATGCTAAAGCTAATATCAAGTTGAAATAGCTTATAATCCCTATCAGGGATTGAAACTCACAGTCAACACCCGGTAAAGAATTAAATTTCACGATGTTGAAATAGCTTATAATCCCTATCAGGGATTGAAACAGGAGAATTATTAGGGGCTCAAATCTTAAGAGGGAGGTTGAAATAGCTTATAATCCCTATCAGGGATTGAAACCTCACAATGGCATTAGCAAAGATAAAAGACGCTAAAAAATATCCCTGGTCATCGTCTTGCAACCAGGGATAGAATGTTAACAGTCAACAAACAACCGATCTATGTCTAAAGTGATTGGTTCTTTAGGGGAAAATTTGGTAAGCTATTGGTTAGAAAGCCAAGGTTGGCAAATTTTGCATCATCAATGGCATTGTCGATATGGAGAAATTGATTTAATTGCGTTAAAAAGGGAACAGGCGACCCTTCCCCTATTGAGTTTTGTTGAAGTGAAAACCCGCAGTCAACGCAATTGGGATCAGGGGGGACTATTAGCAATTACTCCCAGTAAACAAGCGAAATTGATTCAAACGGCGGAATTATTTTTAAGCGATCGCCCCCATTTAATAGAATATCCTTGTCGGTTTGATGTGGCTTTAGTTGGATGCGATCGCCACCCAACTCAAACCTCCGTCTCCCAGGATATTCCCACCTTTCCTCACCTGATAAAAATCGGTCAACCTTTCTCCCTAAACGGCTACCGACTGATTCTACAAGATTATATTGAATCAGCCTTTAGCTAAGTATTGGTTAACAGTTAACGGTCAACAGTCAAGCTAAAGCTTCGGGACAATAACCTAACCCTCTAACAAATTGGGTTTTGAAGGATTCAACATCTTCGCGGTTAGGGATACCATGAGAGACGACAGCAACTTGATAGCGACGCATGACGCTGAGGGGGGATTGACCTGTTTCTAAGCCCCAAAGGGCCATTAAAATTCGCATATCGGGTTCGTAGGGAACACCCAATTCGTGCATGAACGCTCTAAAGTCCCCGTGTTCTTGTGGTGTCAGATATTGACGCATTTTAATCTTGACAATCCAGCCATCAATTTGATGAATCACTGTAATAAACTGAACCGGGAGGGAGTGATTTGAACGTAAAAAGTCGATCACTCTCAGAGTAAGGCTTGTATTGGCTAGGTAGTAAAGGTATTCCATCGGTCATCTCCTGCATGATTGTCCCGCCTGTTTGTTGCTTAACTCCAGTTCGGAACCCTGCAACAAAGAGTAATAGGGCTGTGTTTGTGCTTCTTCTGTAATACCCGTCGATCACAAGATTGAGGTCAAAACGGGACTAAAAATAATGCAACCCTTCCGAATACCAGATCGGTAGGCAACATAACTCTATACCTCTATCTTCGCAAGATTAACGATGATAAGATAGGGGAAAAGCACCCGATTTCTTATGGGGGATTCTACCCAAACTAAATTATAGGAATTGAGAGGAATTAAACGGGAGGCGATTCAGATCTCAATGGGACTCTCTAAGTATTAGTCAGTTTCTCATGATAGGGCGGATCAAAGCAATTCAATGGTGAAGGACAATTAGAGAGAAGATAGAATGGATCAGTCAGATTATTGGTTAGAAAGCTATAACTATGAACTTCTAGAGGAACGTATAGCTCAAAATCCAGTTGTACCTAGGGATCACTCCCGTTTGTTAGTGGTAGATTCCCCAAGCTCTCATCGCCACAGTCTGTTTAAAGAATTACCCGAATTGCTTAAACCCGGAGATTTATTAGTTCTAAATAATACCCGTGTTCTTCCGGCTCGTCTTTATGGACGCAAAAGTAGTGGGGCTCTGGTAGAAGTATTATTACTGGAAGAAAAACAACATCATTGTTGGTTAGCGTTAGTCAAACCGGGTAAACGATTTAAACAGGGTTCGGTGATTGAGTTTGAACCAAATCCTGCATCGCTGGAGAATTTTCAGGCTCAAAAATTACGGGCGACGGTGTTAGAAACGGATGCGGAAACGGGAGGACGGTTATTAAAATTTGAAATAGCAGAGGGACAGTCTTTAATTCCGTTTTTAGAGGTGTTTGGAAATATGCCTTTTCCCCCCTATATAACGGACACAGAAGCGTTACCAGAACAATATCAAACCATTTATGCCGAACGCTCTGGGGCGGTGGCTGCACCCACTGCGGGGTTACATTTTACAGAAGCATTATTTCAGCGTTTAGAAGCCAAAGGAATTGATCAAACCTTTGTGACTTTGCACGTTGGGGTGGGAACTTTTCGACCTGTGGAAGTGGAGAAGATTATTGACCATCAAATGCACGCAGAATGGATTGAAGTTCGGGCTGAAACCGTTGCTAAAATTGAGAAAACGAAAGCTTCAGGGGGGAGAGTGATTGCGGTGGGAACAACGGCTGTAAGAGCTTTAGAAGGGGCTGCGATCGCATATTTTGAGGGTGGGGGTTCAGGTTTTGTTTCTGCTCCAGAGGAGGCAACGAAATCGATAATTAAACCCTATTGTGGGAAAACGAATATTTTTATTTATCCGGGATATCAATGGCGGGTTATTGATGGATTAATTACGAATTTTCACTTACCCAAATCGAGTTTATTAATGTTAGTTTCAGCATTAATTGGACGAGAACGTTTACTTAATTTATATCAAGAGGTATTAGAACAACCAGCAAATGAATTCGGACGACAATATCGATTTTTTTCCTTTGGAGATGCGATGTTGATTTTGCCAGAAGGTGTGTTGTCCCGATTTAACGCACCCTCCGGTTAGTCTTTGAAAGCCAGATCAAATCATGGTGACAGAGGAAGTTAGGATTTATTTTTATGGGATTTATCCGATTTATTGCCCAGTAATCGATCCACTAAATCTTGATGATAATTCGGCGGAACTTTAACAATTTCACGTTGGGGAGGGGTCGGCTTAGGTGTTGGCGTTGTCGGACGGGAGGCTTGAGTTTGAGAGGCGACGGGATTCGTATAAGGGGGACGTCCGAAGCCTAAAATGATACCCGGAGTTCTGGAACGACGCATGACTTCACCTCCATTAGAGTCATTCCCAACTCCTGTATTGCCTTCAATACTGATAATACTGCCATCGGGTTTAATTGATTCCACGATACCGACGTGATCCGCAATTCCATCCCCTCGCCAACAGAAAAACACCACATCCCCGACTTTGGGATCATAAAACCATTGACCCCGATTTCTAAACCAGGAAACCCCATCGGGACAGTAGGCGAACCCGTTGGCGCTTCTGATGGGGAGGGGTAAACTGATTTTATCAAAACAGTAGGAGACAAAAATTGCACACCAAGGAACGTAATTCATCCCGTACCATTGGCCATACTTATTACCATTACTACCAGCAGGATATTCCGCATACCCGACTTCACCAGCAGCAAGACGAATTAAATTGGCAGCAGTTGTCATTAGAATTCTCCAAAATTGCAGATTGAAAGGGGATAAAGTAGGGTGGTAGCTGCGCGAGTCGTTAATTTTTGGGCTGAATTTTACCTTTCCTACTGAATCTGTCTTCACTTCTGTTTTAACATAGCTTCTAAAGGGTTTTCAGGCCCTAAATTATACTTAATATTTTTTAAAGAAAGATAATACCTCAATTCATAGGCGACTGGCTAAATATTTAAGGGAAAGCTATTAAGTTATTGGTAAAAATTAGGATAAAATATTTAGGGAAAAGTGGTATTATTAAAGATATAGGGTATCGTGTTAACAATGCAGTTACAAGATTACTTAGAATTTATTAATCCTGATGAGATTCACCTGAAAGGTCATCGCATTGGCATTGAGGATGTGATCAAATATTATCTGGATGGATACACCCCGGAACAAATTTTACAGGAGTTACCCACCCTCAACCTTGAAAAAATTTATGCGGTGATCACCTATTATTTACAAAATCGTTCTGCGATGGATGCTTATCTATTGCGGTTATGGAAACAGCGAGAACAACATTATCAAGAGTTTATCACTCATCCTTCACCGTTAAGACAACGTTTGCAAGTGGTTAAGCAACAACGAGAACAGGAGAAATTAAAATATGAAAGTTCGGTTTCTCCTTGATGAAAATTTGCCCCCAAAATTGAAGTTAGCGGTACAACGTTTTAACCCAGATATTGATATCATCCGAGTTGGAGAACCAGAAGCACCCCCGTTAGGAACTCTTGATCCAGAACTGCTGAATTATTTGGAAGTATCACAACGATCTTAACCTATGGGGAGTTGTAAAAGTATTGCAATTAAAGGATAATAGAAGCAAGGGCAACTCGCCCCAATAACCTAAAATCTAACTCAGACCCTAGATATCGGGAGTAAGTGAGGTGACAATCGTAAATACCCAATCCTTTCTAGGATACGAAAATCCGCCTGTGGTGGAGGTCGTTTGTGGCATTTTATTTCAGGATCTACAATTGCTACTAACGCCTCACATTGGCTTGCTGTGGCAGAAATTTAAACACGAGTACCCCGAATGCGAGGAACTTCCCCCTTTAGCACCAGCTATAGAATTTTTTGACGAATCACCGGATATCAATGTTGTTTTTTCTGAAATCCCGCCAACACCCAGAATCTGGTTTATAGAAACTAACGGTAACAAAGTTATTCAACTTCAGCGAGATCGCTTGCTACATAATTGGAGAAAGATAGAATCTGAGGATACCTATCCTCGATATCAAACTGTTATCAAAACCTTTCAAAACCATTTATCAACCTTTGAAGAATTTCTTAAAGAAAATGATTTAGGAATAATTATTCCTAGACAGTATGAACTCACTTATGTCAACCATATTGAACAAGGAGAAAGATGGAACAGGATTGAAGATATTGATCAAATTTTTCCTAATTTTTTTTGGAAAATAAACCTTGATCAACTTCCTGAACTTGAAGCGATTAACTGGCGAACTTCATTATTATTACCTGATCAAATAGGTCGATTACACCTATCCATTCGCAATGGAATCCGAGAAGAAGATAATCAAAATGTATTTGTTTTTGAACTCAATGCTCGTGGAATTGGTTCTGATCAATCACAAAACTCGATGCAGGAATGGTTTGACTTAGCTCATCAATATATTATTCAAAGTTTTGTTGCTTTGACGAGCCAAGAGATGCAGGACAACGTATGGAGGAGTATGAAATGACAGTCATTAACTCTGCACACTCTATTTTATCTAAAGAAAATACAACTACAACTACCACGATAAAAATTAGTGAAGTAGCTGTTAATTATGAATCCGAAGAACAACAGTCTCAAAGCAATTCCCGTATTTTGCTAAGAGATATTGGATATCGATCAAACTCCAGGTTAAATAGACGATATCCAGCTTTATACGAACAGTCTTATTTAGCATCAAGATTATCTAATCGTCAATATCTGTTAACAGTTGTTAAATCAACAGAAAAGATTGAAGAACCTGAAAACCGGAGTTTAACCCGTTTGGTTTCGTCTGTTTCTGTGCCTAGTTATAAAATTCATCAAATTATTGGTGAATTTTGTATGACTCCTGATCAGGGTCAAAAAGTATATCGCCTGATTTATCCTAAATTAATAGCAAACCGTCCTGTAGAATTAGATTTTACAGGAGTCAAGATTTGCATTCCACCGTTTCTAAATTTTGCGCTTGGGCAACTTTTTAAAGATATTCAACCCGATGCTCTCAATCATCTTTTGAAAATATCAAATCTGAATCCAATCAGTCAGCAGACACTCCAGCTAGTGATGGAGAATGCAAAATGTTATTATTCAGATGAGAATTTACGGCAATCTGTAGATCGGGTATTAACCGAACAATCTGTTTCTCTCTAATGTCAATTAACTATACAATTCAGGCAGAAGTCGTTAATATCCGGTCTGACTCACCCAAACCAGAGGATACTTTTCTTGTTGATACTAATGTTTGGTACTGGCTATTGTATTCTCGTGCAACCCTAACTAACTCTCCTCCTCGTACTTACCAAATCAGGGACTACTATTCTTATATCATGAACTCTGTTTCTGTGAAATCATTGCTGTGCTATTCAGGATTCTCCTTAGCAGAATTAGCTCATCTGATAGAAAAAGCAGAACTAGACATTTTTAATGGTACATCTGGAACTGTTAAACCTAAAGAATATCGGCATAATTATTCAGTAGAACGATCTAGGGTGGTTACTGAAGTAAAATCAGTTTGGAGTTCAATCAAACAGATGGCTGTTCCTATCAATCTTACCCTTGACGAATCAATAACAGATGCAGCTTTAAATCGTTTTCAAACTCAATCATTAGACGGGTATGATTTATTGATTTTGGAAACGATGGAGAAAGAAGGAATCGTTAATGTAATTACTGATGATGGTGATTACGTTACAGTACCTACTATTCGGGTTTTTACGACTAACCGTACTGTGATTCAAGCAGCACAAAGTCAAGGTAAATTAGTAATACGCTAGATAATAAGATAATAGCGATCGCTTCCTAAAACTCTCCTTCACCCCTCGTTTCTAGGTTCTACCTAGAAATGATGTTAGGGTGGCTCTGCCACCTTTAACAAGAGGCGGAGCCTCTGATAAAATATTCCCAGGTTCCTACCTGGAAATAAGGAAACTTGTGATAAAATCAATAAATAAAGTCAAGGAATAAATATGTAATATGGAAAGTAAAGAGGATTTTACTTTTAAAAACAGAGAGGAGGTTATTAGATTTGAAAATTTGATAAAATCCTATAATGAAAAACGTTTCTCTCTTCATCTTGACCAGATTTCTCTTGTCAAGGCTTATGATTACTTATATGGATTATATCCTAATAATAAGGCTAGTAAAATATTTACAGCTTTGTTTGACATATATATTAACTTTATGCTGCTTTATTATGAGTTTTCTGATCTAGGGGGAACATGGAATCGTTTTTTTTCAAAAGGAAAGCTTGAGGGAGGATCTCTATTAGACTCTGAAGAAAAATTTTTTGGTAAAATAGATATACATCGATTCAGTTCTAACTTTATTTTCCGTTATAGAGCGTTGTGGGATAAGATTATGGGTTTTTTAATTCTGATGTACGATTTTGATAACCATCAAAAATTTAATGATGCCAAGAGTAAAAAGAGAACATTTAAAAAACTTGCAAATGAGATCAAAGGAATATCTAAAGATTCTATAGATTCTATAGATTTAATACTAAAAACTTTAGAAAAATTTGATAGTGAATTTAGGACAGCAGAAGCTCATGGTACAGGTTCACTACGAAAATCTTCTTTGTCTATGTCACAAATGCCCGATAATCCTTTATTTAAATTAATCGATTATTGGGAGGCAATTTGGCTAATGTTTATCTTGATTGGCAAAATGTTTGACCATGAGACAGAGTTGTAAAAACTCGCAAAGCTAGAATAGACTTTATGAGTCTTTATTTGCACTTTCTAACTTAGAAACCCAACTTTGATCTACTCCCATTTTTTAAGTTAATTCCGCTTGGGTGAAACCTAATTTTTTCGTAAATTTCGCATCACTTGAGTTAAGGTTAATCTAAATAATTCCTGTCTTTCGATGAGTTGCATTTCTGGGGTATCAGGAATAATTTTATCAAGAAAAGCGAGAACATCTTGAGTATTCGTTTCTGTCATTAATTTTCCTCCTGTTGTTGAATGATGCGATCGCTCTTATTTCTTGCTATAATACCCTCTAAAGGTTATCTTATTCTCTAAGCAAAGCATTAAACCCTTCTTGCAGAAAATGTTTATCATAAGTCAAAATATCTTGAATTCCTTTTTGACGCATGATTAACATTGAAGCACAGTCTGTTAAGCTGTAACCCTTATCCAATCTTTGACTATAAAATTTAACAGCACTTTTAAACAATTCGCTGGTTTGAAGAACTATTTCAACCTGTGAATCATTTTGTAATTTAGTAGTAATCTCAAGTGCAATTTGTCGCAAATACCGACCTTTGCTCGATAGGGCATTCAAAAGTTCGGTAAGTACCATTTCACTGGTAACAGGAACAAATGCACCCAGCTTTTCTGTTACTTCTATGGCACGTTGATGTAAATCATCACCTGGGTTAGCTAAAGCTTGTAAATATGAAGTATCCAGGAAAATAAATTTCATGAATCTTTAGCAACCCCATACAGATAATGTTCAAAGTTTTTAGAAAAATCTTTGGGTAATTTTTCCCATTCTGCTTGAGAAACAGTTGTACCAATTTCTATAATTTTTTGCCAGAAAGGAAGCTGATGATTGTTATCTTCTAAAGTCTTGCAATTGTCCTTTTCAATAATTTTTTGTATCGCATAGTCTATATACTCTAAAATTTCTTGTTTTGCATTTTCTTTAATAAAAATATTATTTTTAATTAAATTGAGAGCTTCAATTAAGCAGCCAGGAGATAAAGATAACGTATTAAGGATATTGGGTTTTAAGGCTTCACCTAATGCTGTTTTATCACTAACGACTAAGGAGTCTCTAATTAAATGTAAATAAAAACTGATATCACCCGTTATTTTTTCTTCCATTTGTGAAGTTGAAAATAGATCGGGATGGCTTTGCTTCAAAGATTGAATTGTATTTTGAATGATTAGTTTTTCATACTCCCCTAAATACTTAGCAGCTTCCAAGACAGTTTCATTTGATTGTAACCATTCCATAAACTGCTGAAGTTCATGACTTGTTAGAAAAGGCTTTTCAGACTTTACAGATAAGATTGTAGTATCAATGTTGATTTCCATATTTTTAACCTGTATTTTATTACTTTAATTTTTACTATCTCATACTATAGTAACATTCCCTTTTTAAATCCACAACTCCCAAATCCCAAGGGTAACGCTAAGATAATTAAGGACTGTACCACTCGAAATGCAGTGAACTCAACATCACTTTCTGACCCGTTACCCTATCCCAACAACACCCCCAACAGTATTCGCATTCGGGGTGCGAAACAACATAATTTGAAAAATGTTGACTTAGAATTACCGCGAGATCGCTTAATTGTATTTACAGGGGTTTCCGGTTCGGGTAAATCTTCCTTAGCCTTTGATACCATTTTCGCCGAAGGTCAACGCCGCTATGTAGAATCACTGAGTGCTTATGCGCGACAATTTCTCGGACAACTGGATAAACCCGATGTCGATGCGATTGAAGGGTTGAGTCCGGCTATTTCCATTGACCAGAAATCAACCTCCCATAACCCTCGGTCTACGGTGGGGACGGTTACGGAGATTTATGATTATTTGCGGTTGCTGTTTGGTCGTGCGGGTCAACCCCATTGTCCAATTTGCGATCGCAATATTGCGCCCCAAACCCTTGATGAAATGTGCGATCGCATTATGGAACTCCCAGACCGCACCAAATTCATGATTCTTGCTCCTGTAGTGCGAGGGAAAAAGGGGACTCACCGCAAGCTTTTGTCCAGTTTAGCCTCGCAAGGATTTGTTCGCGTCAGGGTCAATTCCGAGGTTTTTGAACTGTCAGAAAATATCGAGTTAGATAAAAATTATACTCATACCATTGAAATCGTCATTGACCGCTTAATTAAAAAGCCAGGACTGGAGGAACGTCTAGCCGATTCTTTGGGTACTTGTTTAAAGCAATCTAGTGGAATTGCGGTAATAGAGGTATTAGATGATACATCGGATAGGGTATCCGCGTCGCGGTCTAATAGTAAGTATATATCAACTGGCTCAAAAATTGCAAGATCTGGAGATAAAAAAGTTGCGGAAAATAGCGATACTGCTTACGAAGTAGAAACCGAAAATTTAGAAGCTTCATCTATTTCATCACAACTGGTCTTTTCTGAGAATTTCGCCTGTCCTGAACATGGGGCGGTAATGGAAGAACTTTCTCCTCGGTTATTTTCGTTTAATTCTCCCTTTGGTGCTTGTTCCCGTTGTCATGGTTTAGGACATCTGAAAACCTTTTCCCCTGAGTTAGTTATTCCTGATTTAACTCAACCCGTTTATACTGCAATTGCACCTTGGTCAGAAAAGGATAATTCCTATTATTTATCAATATTGCATAGTATCGGTCAAGCCTTTGGATTTGAGATTACTACCCCTTGGAATCAACTCACAAAAGAACAACAACATATTATCCTTTATGGTTCAGAGGAACCTATCTTAATTGAAACCGATTCTCGCTATCGAGAAAACCAAGGATATTATCGACCCTACGCAGGAGTTATTCCCTTATTACAACGTCAATATGAGGAGACAGCATCGGAATTACAAAAGCAGAAATTAGAACAATATTTAATTGATCAACCCTGCGAAGTTTGTCAGGGAAAACGGTTAAAATCAGAAGCTTTAGCGGTGCGAGTTGGACAATATCAAATCAATCAATTAACAGAAGTTTCAATTCGGGATTGTTTAGAACGGATTAATCAGTTAAACCTAACAGAAAGACAAGCGAAAATAGCTGAATTAGTCTTGCGAGAAATTAAAGCTCGACTACAATTTTTACTCGATGTGGGATTAGACTATTTAACCTTAGCGAGAACTGCATCAACGTTATCAGGAGGAGAAGCTCAACGCATTCGGTTAGCCACTCAAATTGGAGCCGGGTTAACGGGAGTTTTGTATGTGTTAGATGAACCGAGTATTGGGTTACATCAACGGGATAATAGCAAACTATTAAATACGTTAATTAAATTACGAGATTTAGGTAATACCTTAATTGTAGTTGAACATGATGAAGAAACGATTCGGGCGGCGGATCATTTAGTCGATATTGGGCCGGGGGCGGGAGTGCATGGGGGTGAAATTGTTGCTCAAGGAAATATCGAGGTTTTGTTAAAAGCAGAAACTTCATTAACGGGTGCTTATTTATCAGGACGACTAAAAATTGCTACCCCCCCAAAACGAAGAATAGGTAATGGAAAAAGCATTAAATTAAGTAACGCCACTCGCAATAACTTAAATCATATTACCGTTGAAATTCCATTAGGAAAACTGGTGAGTATTACAGGGGTTTCCGGTTCAGGAAAATCAACCTTAATGAATGAATTACTTTATCCCGCTTTACAACATCATTTTACCCGAAAAGTTCCTTTTCCCAAGGATTTAAAACAAATAGAAGGGTTAGACGCCTTAGATAAAGTGATTGTAATTGATCAATCTCCTATTGGTCGAACTCCGAGATCTAACCCCGCAACTTATACCGGAGTTTTTGATATTATTCGAGATGTATTTTCAGAAACCATCGAAGCGAAAGCCAGAGGTTACAAAGCCGGACAATTTTCTTTTAATGTCAAAGGAGGACGGTGTGAAGCTTGCGGCGGACAGGGAGTTAATATTATTGAAATGAACTTTTTACCCGATGTTTATGTACAATGCGAAGTGTGCAAAGGCGCGAGATATAACCGGGAAACGTTACAGGTGAAATATAAAGGATATTCCATCGCAGATGTATTAAATATGCCTGTAGAAACCGCTTTAGAAGTGTTTGAAAATATCCCCAGGGCGGCGAGTCGATTACAAACTTTAGTGGATGTAGGTTTAGGTTATATTCAGTTAGGACAACCAGCACCAACGTTATCAGGAGGAGAAGCACAACGGGTTAAATTAGCGTCAGAATTATCCAAACGCGCAACGGGGAAAACGTTATATTTAATTGATGAACCGACAACAGGTTTATCCTTTTATGATGTGCATCAATTATTAAATGTGTTACAACGGTTAGTAGATAAAGGGAATTCTATTTTAGTAATTGAACATAATTTAGATGTGATTCGTTGTGCAGATTGGGTGATTGATTTAGGGCCAGAGGGAGGAGACAAAGGCGGAGAATTAATTGCGGAAGGAACACCAGAAGATATTGCTAAAAACAATAAATCTTACACGGGAATATATTTAAAACAAGCCTTAAAACAACATCCCTCCAAGTAGGATGGGCTATGCCCATCACATTTAATCAATATCCCTGTTCCCTATTATAAAATTATGAGAGAACTTAAGTTAGACCCAGTTCATCCTGGTGAAATTCTATTAGAAGAATTTTTGAACCCGATGGAGATAACCTTAGAACAGTTAGCAGAGGATATTCATATTTCTTTGATAAAAATTGATGAGATTATTCAAGGAAAATCGGCGATAACAGCAGATATTGCTTTGAGATTATCGAAATATTTGGGATTATCAGAACGATTTTGGTTAAATATTCAAGTTAATTATGATTTAGAATTTGCAAAAGATCAGTTAGAAGATCGCTTAGAGTCTGAAGTCTTGAAGTTTAGAAAACAGTCAAAATGATCAAATCTTCACAACAAACAAATGATTAACTGCGGAAGAAACCGGGTTTCTAATTGAGATCAGTTGTATACCATCAAGATTTATTCAGAAACCGGGTTTCTGGGAATTGTTCATGGGTTGGGGGCGGGTTTATCAAGATTTATGCTAATTAACAAAGATTGTCTTGAACCCGCCCCTACAATTGGGTTATATTGGGATAATCAGGGAAAGTTTGAGGGTGTTGATAAAATAGGATAAAACATACAACTACAGCATTTTCTACAAAAATATCAGTTTTTCAGAAATCGAACCTTGTTGAGTTGTAGTTAAGGTCTAAGTTACTCACCCTATGGTATCAAGCTGTTTCCCAGCATTGATAGATGTGGCTTTTTGTTTGAAACTATTTTAAAGTAAGTAAAAGGATGAACTTAAGATGAAACTCAGCAATAATGAAATAATTGGTCAATCTTTGACATTATTAAGTCAAGCACTATCTCCTTACGTCGAACAAAAAATGAGAGAAGTTTATGGCAATAGTTGGTTTTCTCAGGTCAATCTTTGCCTATCAAATAAGAACAATTTTAATCGAAGTGATGAAGAAATTTTCCAAGATGTTTCTGCTTTATTAACTATAATCAATCAACGCTGGGATAAAGTTTTCAAGAAATATTTATCTTCAGAAAGATATTTAATCAATGAATTGATTGAAGTCCGAAATAGATGGGCGCATATTAATGGCTTTTCACCAGAGGACGCTTTTCGGGCTTTAGATAGTATTCATCGGTTACTTGTGAAAATTGGTGCTGAACAAGAAAAGACTGTTGATGCTCATAAACAAATTGTTTTTAAACTTCTGACTCAAAAACAATCTAATTTTTCTCAAGCTCAAATGTCTCAAGCAGATGAGCAAATTCGAGAGCAATTAAAAGAACTTTTAGACAAAATTCCGTTTCAAGATGCGAGATTATTGTTACGAGCATTAACCCATCGCAGTTATATGTTTGAAAACCCAACAAAAACACAAGGAGATAACGAACAACTGGAATTTTTAGGGGATTCTGTGTTACAATTTTTAGCGGGAGATTATGTTTATGAAAAATATTTCGGTGAACAAGAAGGACAATTGACTAAGAAACGAGAAAAAATTGTCAGTAATGAAGCATTAGCAATATTAGCTCAGAATTTTAATTTGGGAAAATGGATAAAATTAGGGAAAGGAGAAGAATTAACCGGAGGTCGGACAAATCCAACTTTATTAAGTAATACTTTGGAAGCGGTCATTGGAGCTTATTATAAAGATTCTGGCATTGATGCAGTTTGGGAATGGTTAAAACCGATATTAGAACAATTAGAAACCATAAAAATAGAGCCTAACTGTTCTCAGGTATTGAATGATGCTAAAAATACTTTTCAACATTGGGCGATAACTAATTATCAACAAAATCCTGAATATATTGTGATTCAAGAATCTGGAGATGCTCATAATAGAGTCTTTACTGTAGCAGTTAAAGTCAATGGTATTAGTTATGGTCAGGGAACAGCTACAAGGAGAAGAGATGCAGAAAAGCAAGCTGCTACCCTAGCTTTACAAAAATTAGGATTAATCTAAAATGAGTTGATAGTCGGTTGGGTTTATTAAAAGTTCATGCTTTGTAGGGGCGGGTTCGAGTTAAGCTTGAATATTCACAGAAAACTATTCTAAACCCGCCCCGACCGCGATGTCAAAAACTACATTATCGGTTATTCTTTATTCCCTTCTATTTCTGGTTCTTTCACCTGAATTGAGATTTTAAATCCCAAAATATCCACTAATTCCACAAAATTATAAATGGCAATACAATTGATTAACGCCACAGCTTTATCAAATTTTTCTCGATTAATTTGATTAGAATCATAACCATAATTTAATTGACTCTGAGCCTCTAAAATATTGCTGATGACTTTTTTTAATAATTGAGGTTGATCGCTCCCTTCTTCCAATGCAACTTCAAGATAAACTGCGGCTTCTTCTGGATCTTTAAGAGATACAATTAAATAATCATGGTAACTATCACTAATTGGAGCTTTAACGTCTTGCATGGTAGTCTCTCCAGTATTTTTTTGCTTTTTCAATATCTTGTTGTTGAGTGTTTTTATCCCCTGCACAGAGTAACAAAATCAGGGTTAACCCAACTTGTCCAAAATAAACCCGGTAGCCAGGGCCATAATTAATTTTAAATTCCAATACTCCTTCACCAACAAAACGATAATCTCCTAGATTTCCTGCCTCAACTCGATCTAATCTGAATTTAATTTTAGCTCTTGCTGTTCTATCTCGTATTGATTCTAACCACTCTGTAAACGGAACCTTACCCTCTGACGTAACATAACGCTGAATCTCCCTCGGTTGACTTTCCATCATGATCATTATAGCGATCGCTCATTTCCCAGTTTATCAAATTTGGGGATAGCAAAAAAATATTGGGTTTATTAAAAGTTCATGCTTTGTAGGGGCGGGTTCGAGTTAAGCTTGAATATTCACAGAAAACTATTCTAAACCCGCCCCGACCGCGATGTCAAAAAACCTAAGAAACCGGGTTTCTAATTGAGATTAGTTGTATCCTATCAAGATTTATGGAGAAACCCGGTTTCTGGAACTACATTTATTTTATAGTCATTTCTCAGAGAAACCTGTCCCGACAAAATCATGATCCTATGCTACTGTAGTTGAAAAACCCCCAATCCTTGCTTGATCAACGCTAAACTGTTAATATTGTTGATTCTTCAGACAACCATGCAGTGTGAGTCTCCCCACTCACATTATCCGTCCTAAATTCGTCCCAATGGTTCATATCAAGCGTGTCGAACTCACTAACTTTAAATCCTTTGGTGGTACAACCGCAGTGCCATTACTACCTGGGTTTACAGTCGTTTCCGGCCCCAACGGTTCCGGTAAATCTAATATTCTCGATGCGTTATTATTTGCATTAGGGTTATCCTCTTCTAAGGGAATGCGGGCGGAACGTTTACCGGATCTGGTGAATAACGCCCAAAGCCGCAAAGGAACAGTTGAAACCCTTGTTACCGTTACCTTTGACCTCTCCGACTACGACGGTGAACCCTTGGAGGGTGATAGCGACGAAACGGATAACGGTTTATCCCCAGAAATTGAAACAGAGATAGGAACAACAGAAACAGGCAAGATGCCTGTTCCACTGGCATTAGAATGGACGGTTGCGCGGAAATTACGGGTGACAAAACAGGGAACTTATACCTCGACTTATTATATTAATGGTGAAGCTTGTACTCAAACAGAACTGCATGAACAGTTAAATAAACTGCGAATTTATCCCGAAGGATATAACGTGGTTTTACAGGGGGATGTTACGGGTATTATTACGATGAAACCCCGTGAACGTCGAGAAATTATTGATGAGTTGGCGGGGGTGGCTTCTTTTGATCGAAAAATTACCTTAGCCAAGGAAAAATTAGATGCGGTTAAGGATAGAGAAGAACGTAGCCGTATTGTAGAACAAGAATTAATTACTCAACGCGATCGCTTAGATAAGGATCGCGCAAAGGCGGAAAAATATCAACAACTTCGAGCAGAATTTCAACAAAAAAGTCAGTGGGAAACCGTTCTTAATTATCAAACTTTACAACAACAACAAGGACGACTGCGAGAACAAATTGAAGCGGATGATCGTACATTAACGGAACTGAACGAACAGCGTCAACACCAAGATCAACAAATTCAAACCACATCTATTCAACTGGAAGCACTCAACGCCCAGGTTAAAGCGATGGGGGAAGAAGAACTAATTTCCCTTCAGTCGAGTTTAGCTACCCAAGAAGCACAACAAAGTCAACTGCAAACCCGGTCTGCGGAACTGGAAACCGCCCTCCAACAAACAGTAACTCAAATTCACCAAACAGAACAAGAACTGCGTCAACAATATCAAACCCTGGATACTCTGGCTATTGAAAAAGACCAAGAAACCCTGAATTTGGGCCAACGGCAACGGGAACGGGATACCCTACAAACAACGGTAGAACGGGGTCGGGAGGCGACCTCAGAAGTCGCACAACAGGCAGAAAGCTGGATGGTACAACAAACGGAACTGCATCGTCAAATTGAGACGTTGCAAAAAACCCTTGACCCCCATCGTACCGAACAAGCGCGACTGCGGGAACGGGTTGAACAGTTGCAACGCCAACTATCTGAACAGCAACAGTCTATTACTACCTTGGGAGAGGAGTTATCGCAAAAAACTATAGCGTTGCAAACTGCTACGACTCAAAGGGATGCAACTGCTCAACAGGTGACCACCTTAACCCTTCTGGTAACGGAAACAGAAACGGACTTACAGGTTCAGCAGGAAACCCAAACCCGTCTATTACAGGAACAACGGGAACGTCAGCGCAAACTGGATAAATTAGAAGCGCAACACCAAGCTCAACAGGAGGCGACGGGAAGTTATGCTACTAAAATTATCGCTCAGTCGGGGATTTCGGGGATCTGTGGGTTAGTGTGTCAGTTGGGACAGGTTGAACCTCAATATCAGTTAGCGTTGGAAACCGCAGCCGGGGCGAGGTTGGGTAATATTGTGGTAGAAGATGATAGTGTGGCGGCGGCGGCTATTGATTTTTTGAAGCGTCAACAAGCGGGACGGGCGACGTTTTTACCGTTAAATAAAATCCAGGGAAATCGTTCTAATATTCCCAATTTAGCCACGATGCGAAACTTGCAAGGGTTAATTGATTTAGCCGTAAATTTAATAGAATATGAACCTCGGTATCGAGATATTTTTGCTTATGTTTTTGGCAATACTTTGGTTTTTAATAATCTCAGTAATGCTCGAAAAGTATTAGGACAATATCGGATAGTAACTTTAGAAGGAGAATTATTAGAAACCACTGGAGCGATGACGGGGGGAAGTGTGGCTTCTCGGTCTACGTTACATTTTGGTACGGATCAAGGGTCAGCAGAAGCACGAAATATTGCAGCATTGAAGGAAAGATTAGAGGAAATTGAACGAATTTTAGAACGGTGTAACCGCAGTATTTTGGAAACAGCCCAAACGGTTAAATTGCGATCGCAGGAACTCAACGAAGTTAGACAAACTTTGCGAGATCATCAACAACAGGTATCGCTATTAGAGTTAGAAATTAGAACCTTAAATAATCAACAGTCACAACTGCGATCGCAATTAGAAAAAAATACCCAAGAATTCAATACCGCCCAAATTCGCTTAAAGAATTTAGAGGCAGAAATTCCCAATTTGGAAACCAAATTACAACAAGATCGGGAACTGTTAGCCCAATTAGAAGCCACCCATAGCCATAGTGAATGGCAACAACTCCAAGGGGTATTAAGAACCCAAGAAACCGAGCTACAACAAAAAGAGAATGCCCTCAGAACCGTGCAACAACGGTTAACTGAAATTGAAAATCAACAAACCCGTTTACAAGAAAAAAATCAAGCCGGAAATCAGAAATTAGAAGCCACTCGTCAGGAACAAAAGTTGTTAACACAAAAGTTAGAAACTGTCAAGAATCAATTAACAGAAATTCACATAAATATTCAACAAATTCGTGTGAATGTCTCCCAAGTTGAAGCCAAATTAGGAGATGAGAAAAGACAACGAGATCAAGTTGAAACCTATTTAGGAGAATTGCGTTTAGCCAAACAACAATTAGACTGGCAAATTGAGAAATTACAAGAAACTCAACTGGGAAGACGGGAACAATTAACTATAAAATTAGAACAAATTGCTGCTATTAGAATTGAACTACCCGAACCCTTACCTAATATTCCTAATAATTTAGATTTAGCTGCTTTACAACGGGATTTGCGATCGCTACAAAAACGCATGGAAGCCTTAGAACCCGTGAATATGTTAGCATTAGAAGAATTTGAACGCACTCAAACCCGTTTAGAAGAATTAACCCAAAAATTAACAACCTTAGAAGGGGAAAGAACCGAATTATTATTGAGAATTGAGAATTTTACCACCTTACGCCGTCGCGCCTTTCAAGAAGCCTTTGATGCCGTTAATGAGAATTTTCAAATTATTTTTGCCCAACTTTCAGAAGGAGATGGTTACTTAGAAATCGACAACTCAGAAGATCCCTTTACAAGCGGTTTAAACTTAATTGCTCACCCCAAAGGAAAACCAGTTCAACGGTTAACTTCCATGTCAGGAGGTGAAAAATCTTTAACCGCTTTGAGCTTTATTTTTGCCCTCCAAAAATATCGTCCTTCACCCTTTTATGCCTTTGATGAAGTTGATATGTTTTTAGATGGTTCAAACGTGGAAAGATTGGCTAGAATGATTAAAAGCCAAACGGAACAAGCCCAATTTATTGTTGTTAGTTTACGACGTCCGATGATGGAAGCCTCCCAACGCACCATCGGCGTCACCCAAGCCAGAGGCGCCTACACCCAAGTCTTGGGTATTAAACTCTAAAACCCGTATATAGCAATCCTATTTGAGTTGTGATAAAAACCTGTAGGGGTTGGGTCTCCCAACCCTCTTTGCGCCTGGGTTGGGAGACCCAACCCCTACAATAAAATATTACAACCTATTTAGGATTGCTATAATTAGTCTTGACCGAAGTTAATTGCAAATAATGTGGCAACAAGCGGTCAGTTAATCTGGCAAACGGTCAGCTAATTTGTCAAGGAGGACAACAATCTGTCACCACTGACAAATAATCTGGCAATCGACATATTTCACCAGAAGAAGTATAGTATAATTTTTACTCAACAATCTAAACAACTGGACTCGAACCAGAAACCCTTGACCATCAACAGATCTAGGGATTGAGTATTTGTAACTCATCCTTTGTGAGTCCGCTTTCCCTTGTGGTAATCAGTCGGCTTTTTGATATAATTCTATATCTAAGGGTAAGCTCTTTTTGGCATCATAAAGATGGCTAGTCACTGCGACGATTCCATTGTCTGTTTTGCCGATTTCCCCGATATATTGCTGTCGGACTCCCGATGTCAAGTTCCCACTTTTTCTATGTCCGGTATCATCAATGATCAAACTAAATCCACGACTAATCTTGGTTTGGTGACTTTGAAGGCTTAAATTATATGACATTACCTAAACGTCTGATCAGATTAGCACTCTTTTTCGGTTGTCTCATTATTCTTATCATCCAGAACCAATTACCAGTCCAAGCAGAAACACTAACCCAAAAACAGCAAGCTCCTATAGGTATCTTCATAGATTCACTTAGTGACTTTAACATTTCTAATGGTTCATTTTCAGCAAGCTTATGGATCTGGAGCGTCATTGATAAAGACGAAAAAAATCTCCTTGATTCTCTGGAATTTCTCAATGCTGTTAAAATAGACACACCTAACAAATTAAGTATTCCTACATCTAAGGGAATTTGGGTTCAAAAAAAGGCAAATGGAACATTTCGTCATAATTGGAATATGCGAAATTTTCCATTTGATACGCAAAAGCTGAAAATTATTTTTGAAGAATCGGAAAATGATATTAATTCATTTCGTTATCAACCAGATATCGCTAATTCTTCCATAGATCAGGATATTAAATTCGATGGTTGGAAAGTCAAGAAATTTACCATTAATGCTATTGATAAACAGTATCTTTCTAACTTTGGTAATCCAACTTTACCACCCGGTGCAGCCAATACATATTCCCGATTAGAAATTATGATTGAATTACAGCGCACAAATATTACTGGCTTCTTTAAAATGATTGCTGGAGCATTAGCATCGGTAGGATTATGTTTAGTTTCCTACTTTCTTTATGAGCCAGATATCGGATCACTTCTAGCCCGCTTTGGACTACACGGAACTTCCCTATTTGCCGTTATTTTGAGTCTGCGTAGTAATAACGGCGACTTAGGTTCAATGGCTTATTTAACACTTATTGATTGTATTCATTTGGCAGTGATTGTATATATTTTAGTGGCGACTGCAATTGCAATTTATATTTGGTGGCAAGTTCAAAAAAAAGGCGATTTACCTGCTCTGACACGGATTAGTTCGCAAGTTGGTGTAGCGAGTACATTGGCTTTATTGGCTTGTATTGTGGTGTTAATGATAGGAGCAGCGACTCACAATTAAATATGATCTAGCAAGTCTAAATCAGTGTTACCCAAGCCAGAGGTGCGTTCACCCAAGTCTTGGGTATTAAACTCTAAAACCCGTATAATGGTTGGGGAATCGGCCATGGCATTGAGAAAGTTCAGTTCCTCTTCTTTCACCACGGACAAATAATCTGGCAATCGACAGTGTTTCCTAGCGTTGAGAAAAAGCTTAACTCTTGATAATCAATGGACACAACTGGACTCGAACCAGTGACCCCCACGATGTCAACGTGGTGCTCTAACCAACTGAGCTATGCGTCCGACAATTTCTTAATATAGCACAAGGTTTTAGAGGATGCAAGCTTTTTCCAAAATTTTTTTGGATTAAGTCACCAAAAGGCGAAAACCCTGAGCCCGCAGCAAATTCAGAGATCAACAAGCTAGAAGTTGCTTAATAATATGTCAATATTTGTCTAACTGCTACCAAGATATTCATTTATTCCGTTTTGATGACCAAACTGGAGAGGTTTATATTCTCGCAGGTGAGGAAATAGAAATTATTGTGCTGAGTAGTGGAATTTGGGAGTTTTTATGACATCAAATTTTGAAAATATGACCCATGCCGAACTTAGAGCTTATGCTTTAAAACATCGGGGTAAAGAAGATATTGAAGCTTTGCGCGTGTTATTTCGTCGTCGGAAACCCTATAGAAAAGAGCTTACATTCTATCCAGCTAAAAATCCGACGGAGAAACAGGAACAATTTGAAAGATTTAAACAAATTATTGAAGAAAAACAAGGTCAGAAAATTAAAGATACAACACCCCCTTTAGACGAGTGAAATTGTATTTATAGTTTTCATACTAACTGTTCCATGAAATTAAAGCGTAACTTTCTTAGGTCTACCTCCTTTTTTTCCATTTTTTCGAGCAGCTTCAGATTTTGCTTTTGAGGTAGCTTGACCGCCTTTTCGTCCGAGTTCAGCCATCCAAGATTTTGTGCCAAAAATTCCCATAACTAATTCAGGAATTCCAAAATCTACATCTAAACTATCCCAATGAATACTTTTACCCGATGGCGGTATCCAAAAGTCTGCTAATTGTTCTGGAGTCGCCTCAGCTAAACCTTGCGCGAGTCGAGGCGGAAAGATAAAAATACTACCATTTTTTAAGTGAATTACAATTAAATCTTGGTCTTGATCATATTTTACAGAAATAGCCCTGGGTTCCGTTGCTTCTGCCTCTTGCCAAGCTTGTTTAGCTTTAGCAATTTCTTCTAACAGATTTTCTTCTATTAATTCTTTCTCCCTATTGTTATTATTCATACTGTCTACCTTGATTAAAATATTTTTATGTTTAAATTTGCGGTTGGTTTTAACTTAATTTCTTCAAGTAGAGGTTTGTCAATAATAAACCTCTACATCGATTCAAAGATTTAATTAATCATTATAACATTTTTCCTCCTTATTCATTTAATTATTGCTAATATTTTTATTTACCATGAATTTTCTGCCATTCTTTCCACAGCATTTCTTGATTTATAGCTACGTTTTTTAAGGCAGCTACTATATCTTTATTTCTCATCTTTGGATGAGCTTCTACTAAATTAGGTTTTTCTCCTAACTTTCCTATATTAATTTTTGCCTCCATAACATTACTATCATTCTTTTTTCCCTTAAATACATGAACGTGAGCAGGTTGATGATCGTTGCTATACATATAGAAATATAAATTATTATCCCGATCCTCTAGAACTTTCGCCATAAAATTTCAGTCCTTGAATAAAAATTATCATCAATAATCTCCTTTTTTGTAAGAAGGCCATCTTCCGATGGATGTTTAGCCCAAAAACAGCTTAAGCCGAAAAACGGCACAATCTGATTTTGGGTTATCACCAGTATAACCCAAGCGTTGGGTCTTGTCAACCCCAGATCAATATTTGCCCTTATCCAGAAAGGATGAAGGGCAGTGAAATAGGGCGTGTTCCCCCCCTGATGTTGATTTAGGAAGGATAAAAAACGTTAAAGGTTGAAGTATTTAGAAACAGGATGATAGGTAATAAACGCTGTTGTGGACTGTTCTGGATAAAGTTGTTCACTTTCATCCATATACATATTAATCCGGTCAATTTGTAACAACTCCACCTGTTTATATTGGTCTTGAATATTCGGACAAGCCGGATATCCAAAACTATAGCGAGAACCGCGATGACGTTGGGCTAAAACATCCCGAACATTATCCGGTTCTTCATTCCCAAACCCTAACTCGCGGCGGATTTTTGCATGAGTCCATTCTGCTAACGCTTCTGCGGTTTGCACAGCCATTCCATGAAAATACAAATAATTCGTATAGTCATTTTCTGCAAATAGTTTTTGGGCGTATTCGGTGGCAATTTCTCCGACTGTTACCGCTTGCATTGGGAAGACATCAATATGTCCGCTTTCTTTGGGGGCAAAAAAGTCCGCAATACACAAGCGTTTTCCTGATTTTTGTCGAGGAAAGTCAAAACGGGCTACCTGTTTTTGATGATTTTCAGGATCGAAAATTAATAGAGAATTTTCCTCCGCTTGACAGGGAAAATACCCATAAATCACCGTTGGATGGAGTAATTTTTCTGTTAAAATTTTGGCTTTCCACTCGGTTAAAACGGGATAGACTTTTTCAGCTAAAAAAGCATCGTATTCTTCCCGTGACTGTTCTCTGGGTTTGCGGAATTGCCATTGACCTGCAACTAACGCTTGTAAATCTAAATACCAGAAAACCTCCTCTAAAGAAATATCTTCTGGCTGTAATATTTTTGTTCCCCAGAAGGGCGGTGTGGGACGGTCAATATTAACGTCAACTGCTTCAGAACGTCGGGTATCAATCACCGTTGCTTCTGTCTTTTCAGAGGATTCTGATTTAACCGTTTCTACAATAACTCTCGTTTTCTTCGCTTCCGCATATTCCCCTAAAAATCCTTGGGCATTATCCCATTTTCCGGCTTTTTTTGCCGGCATTAATTTATCCATAAAATTCAAGTCAGAAAACGCATCTTTACCATAAATCACTTGACCTTGATAGGCATTTTGACAATCCTCATGGACAAATTTAGGGGTTAATGCAGCCCCTCCTAAAATCACCGGAACTGTAATACCTTCTTTGTTGAATGCTTCTAAATTTTCCTTCATAAAAGCAGTAGATTTAACTAATAATCCACTCATGGCAATACAGTCCGCGCCGTGTTCTTTGTAAGCATTGATGATATTTTCAACGGGTTGTTTAATACCCAGGTTAATCACTCGATAGCCGTTATTAGATAAAATAATATCGACTAAATTTTTACCAATATCATGTACATCCCCTTTAACGGTGGCAATTAGAAACATTCCTTTGCCATTATTCCCCGTTTCTGACTTCTCCATATAGGGTTCCAAATAGGCAACGGCGGCTTTCATAGTTTGGGCAGATTGTAATACAAAAGGTAGCTGCATTTGCCCAGAACCGAATAATTCTCCGACAACTTTCATCCCATCCAAGAGAATATTATTAATAATTTCTAGGGGTGGATATTGTTTTAAACCTTCGGCTAAAGCATCATCTAATCCAATTCGTTCTCCGTCAATAATATGACGTTTCAAACGTTCTTCTACTGGGAGGTTAATATCTCCAGAACGATCTCGTTTTGTAGTTTTACCCTGAAATAAATTGGTCAGTTCTCCTAACGGGTCATAAACACAAACATCCCCATCAAATTCGCGCTGGTCATAAATTAATTTCCGACAAACTTCTTGATGTTCGGGGTCAATTTTTGCCAAAGGTAAAATCTTATTCGCGCTAACAATAGCCGCATCTAACCCCACTTGCATCGCTTCATTGAGGAATACCGAATTTAACACTTGCCGCGCCACCGGATTTAAGCCAAAGGAAATATTAGAAACCCCTAAAACAATATGACATCCAGGCAATTCTTGACGAATTTGACGAATAGAATCTATCGTGGCTTTGCCATTATTTCGATCTTCTTCAATACCTGTAGAAATCGGTAATGCTAAGGGATCAAAAAAGATTTCATAAGCAGGAATACCATAATTAATAGCAGCATTATAAGCCCGTTGAGCGATTTCAAACTTCTTCTCGGCAGTTCTTCCCATTCCCTCCTCGTCAATGGTTCCTACCACAATAGCAGCCCCATATTTTTTAGCAATTTCTAACACTTTATAAAAGCGTTCTTCCCCATCTTCATAGTTAGTAGAATTGAGTAAACATTTCCCCCCAGATACCTTTAACCCCGCTTCCATTTTTTGCCATTCTGTCGAGTCTAACATCAAGGGTAAATTAACATTAGTAACAACGCGAGACACCAATTCTTTCATATCTCGCACCCCATCTCGCCCGACATAATCGACGTTAACATCTAAAATTTGCGCCCCTTCTTTTATCTGGGATTTTGCTAAGGAAACTAACCCATCCCAGTCTTCTAAATTAAGTAAATCTCGGCATTTTTTAGAACCACTGGCGTTAAGACGTTCTCCAATAATTAAAAACGAGTTTTCTTGTTCATAACTTTGGGGACTATAAATTGAAGCCGCCGAGGGAATAAATTGCGGTTCCCGTTGTTTAGGTTTCAGGGTTTGGGAGATTTCAGCTAAGGCTTGAATATGCTCATAACGGGTTCCACAACAACCTCCAATTACCTGAACTCCCAAATCTTCAACGAAGTGCATTAACGCCATTTTTAGTTCGATAGGCGTGAGTTTATAATGAGCTTTTCCACCAATATTTTCCGGTAAACCAGCATTAGGAATACAGGAAACAATAAAAGGTGAATGTTCCGATAAATAGCGAATATGTTCCTTCATTAAATCGGGGCCAGTGGCACAATTCAAACCAAAAATATCAATATTATAGGGTGCTAAAATAGTTAACGCCGCGCTAATTTCTGACCCGACTAACATCGTTCCAAAGGCTTCCATTGTGACGGAAACCATAATCGGACGACGTTCTCCTTTTTTAGTAAAAACATCTTCAATTCCGTTTAAGGCTGCTTTAATTTGCAGCACATCTTGGCAAGTTTCAACGATGAATAAATCCACACCCCCATCAAATAATCCCTCGGCTTGTTCAGCAAAAGCATGATGTAATGTGTCAAAATCAATATGTCCGAGGGTGGGTAATTTCGTTCCTGGCCCAATTGAACCCGCAACAAATCGGGGTTTTTCCGGTGTAGAATATTCTGCTGTTAAACGTTTAGCTAATTCGGCGGCAGTTTTGTTTAAATCATAAGCTTTATCAGCTAAATCATATTCAGCTAAAACAATTGAAGTGGCGCCAAAAGTATCAGTTTCAATAACATCCGCACCCGCTTCTAAAAAGCCTCGATGAACATTAGCAACGGCTTCGGGTTTGGTATATATTAAATATTCATTACAACCTTCGTAGTCTTTCCCGCCAAAGTCTTCGGCGGTGAGATTTTGGGTTTGTAGGTTGGTTCCCATTCCCCCATCAAACACGATGACGGGACGTTCAGGACTATGCAGACGGTCTAAAAATGCGCTTTTCATCGGATGTTAATTATAGGGAGCAAGGGTTATTTTACAATTTTACACAAAATTTAAGAAGAAACCCGGTTTTTAAGTTTTATGATAAAATCAGATCATATTTAGGATGGGTGAGGTGAGCGATTTTTTTCCGGCTAATAAAAATTGATTGTCCCCCTAATATTCTGATTACGAGGTATCTCTCATGATAGAACAAGTCATCAGTAACGAAGCTCAGACTTTTGATCAAAATCCTATTTCTCGTCTTAACTTAAATGAAGTTTATGAAAACTTAGATAAAATTATCTCTGCTGTGAAATTAGGGGAAAAACGGATTATTATTAATCAAGATGAAGAAGATATTGCCGCAATTATTTCTATGGATGAATTTTTATTATTAGAGCGTGTTATTCAAGAGTTGGAAGATCAAATAGATTTAGAAGCCTTTCAAGAAGCAAAATTAGAATATCAACAAAACGAAGGAGTTTCCTGGGAAGATTTAAAAGAAGAATTGGGACTTTAAGCAATTGTGGATTACAAAATCGAGTTTTCTAAAAAAGCGAAGAAACAATTTAAGTCTTTACCTAAATTGTTTCAAGAACGTCTCGCACCTCAGATTAATGCTTTGGCCAGTAATCCTCGTCCTAGAGGGTCAATCCAATTATCAGGAGTTGAGGAAAATGTTTATCGAATTCGTGTAGGGGATTATCGAATTGTTTATGAAATTTATGATAAAATTTTGTTAATTTGGATTATTGAAATTGGTCATCGACGTGAAATTTATCGCAAAAAATAATCAGAAATCAAGCAATCATAAAACATGGTTAATCAATTATTCTATTATCTATTATGGTGATAGAGCGGTTTTTGATCTGGCGAGGTAAACTTGAGCATTATCTATAAATACAAGCGAGCGAGGACGCTCGCACTACTTTAAGTTATACAATTGTACACTCATATAATTTAGAGGTTTAGGTAACTTATATGCGTGACAGCTTATTGCAAAAAATGTTGATGTTCGCTACTATCTATCCCCGTTTTTAGCGTCGCAATCACTTGAAGCATATTCCCATTTAAAAGGGCTGAAACTGACAACCATAACCCCGGAAAAACTTGGCTACGGATAATTTCTTCTGCATCAGGTGTCTGAGAAATATATTCCCCATCCTGCAAGAAAAACCAATCAAAACGCTCCTCTATGAATTGCCAAACAATATATTCTTTCACGCCATTACGACGATAAACTCGCTTTTTATCTCGTAAATCAATTGACGCGCTACTAGCCGCAATTTCAATCACAAGTTCTGGTGCTCCTTCAATATAACCGTCAGGACTAAAGCGACTTTGACCTCCATAATTTGGGTCAATTAATAATACTGCATCGGGTTGAGGTTCGTTATCAAAATCGAGTCTCACCGTCGGGTTATCCCCTAAACGCACTCCTGGTGTTGCTATTTTATAACTCCAAAGCCAGCCAATTAAATTAGCATGGGGTTCGGCGTGGGGTTGAAACCGTAGGGGTGAAGCCATATAAACAATTCCTTCAATTAATTCTGCTTTTTTAACATAAGGCATTGCTTGGTAACGCCGCTCAAATTCCGCACGAGAAAGCAGATCTCCGTTTTCTAGGAGTGGAATGATCCTGGGATGTTGATTAGTTGAAGCACTCATGGTTTTTCTATTGTTTTTTGATCGGATTGCCTCTCATATTCTAGCTTATTTTATTCTTGTGGCTATGTTTATATGCTAAAGTCTAATTTAACCACAAAGACACCAAGACACAAAGAAGTTGTAAACACTCATATAAGATATGATATTCTTGATTGGGATGATGTCAATTGATCATCAATAGAAAGTTTATCGAAAAAATAATTAAAAATTAAGGAGTCAGTCAAAATGGTTAATCAATTATTCTACGGTGATAATTTAGAAGTTCTGCGGAAATATATTAAGGATGAATCTGTGGATTTATGTTATATTGATCCTCCGTTTAATTCTAAACGAAACTATAATCAAATTTATAATAATTTAGGTAAAGAAGATCAAGCCCAAGCACAAGCCTTTATTGATACTTGGACTTGGGATGATCATGCAAATCAAGGTTTAGAGGAGATTTTTAGCAATTATCAAGGTCATTTTACCCAACAAAGTATTGATTTAATTGCGGGATTAACAAAAGTTTTGGGTAAGGGTAGCCTTTTGGCTTATTTAGTTAGTATGACCTTGAGAATTGTAGAAATTCATCGAGTTTTAAAACCAACCGGAAGTTTTTATCTTCATTGTGATCCTACATCTAGCCACTATTTAAAATTAGTATTAGATGCGGTTTTTTGTTCTCAAGGTGGTGATTTTTTAAATGAAATTATTTGGAAACGTACATCAGGTCATAGTGACTCTAGTAAATATGGCCGTGTTCATGATGTTATTTTCTACTATTGCAAAAGTTCAAAAGTGATCTGGAATCAAATTTATCAAAAATATGACCAAAATTACACTGATAAATACTATAGATATCAAGATCCCAATGGTAGAAAATGGATGTCTGGTGATTTAGGTGCTGCTGGTTTAGCTGGTGGTGGTTATCAATATGAATGGAACGGAGTGACAAAACTGTGGAGATGTCCAAAAACCACAATGGAAAAACTTGATGCGGAAGGTAAAATTTATTATACTAAAAATCGTGTTGCTAGAATTAAAAGATATTTAGATGAAAGTGAAGGATTGCCTGTACAAGATGCTTGGAATGATATAGAAGCTTTGCGTTCTTGGCATAAAGAACTATTAGGATATCCCACACAAAAACCAGAATCATTATTAGAAAGAATTATTCAAGCTAGTAGTAATCAAGGTGATGTTGTTTTAGATGCTTATTGTGGCTGTGGAACAACAGTTGCCGTATCACAACGTTTAGAGCGTCAATGGATAGGAATTGATATTACTTATCAAAGTATTGGTTTAATTTTAAAACGGTTAGAAGATGCTTTTGGTCAAGGAGTTTTAGAACAAATTCAACTTAATGGCATTCCTAAAGATATGAAATCTGCGATCGCCTTAGCCAATAAAAAAGACGATCGCACCCGCAAAGAATTTGAAAAATGGGCAGTTTTAACTTATAGTAATAATCGGGCTATTATTAATCCCAAAAAAGGCGCGGATAAAGGTATTGATGGTATAGCCTATTTTAGAAGTGAACAGGATGAACCCGAAAAAATTATCTTACAAGTCAAATCTGGTAATATTAAATCAGGAGATATTCGAGATTTACAAGGAACATTAACCCTAGAAAAAGCAGCAATGGGAATTTTTATTACCTTAAAAGAACCCACAAAAGAGATGATTAAAACTGCCAAATCCGCCGGAATTTATCAAAATAAATATATGAGTCAAAGTTATGATATTATCTCAATTGTGACGATTCAAGAAATAATTGAAGAACAGAAACAGTTATCAATTCCGTTAGGATATGAAGTCTTAAAATCCGCCGAAAAACAAAAAGAAATCAAACCAACCCAGTTAAGCTTATTGGATATTGATATCACTTCCTAAGCAATACAAACTCAAAAACCCGGTAACTTTTAAGAAACCGGGCTTTTAGATTATCTCAAAATCGATTAATCTGGAATTTGAGAACTCCTTGAACCTCTATTGAGCTTTAGGAGCAGGAGTTTCAGGAGGAAGAATGACAACCTTAATTACATGAATAACACCGTTGCTGGCATTAATATCAGGTTGAACAACTTCAGCGCCATTAACTGTAACTTTGCCTTCAGCTACTTCTAAATTAACCGGATCTCCTTCAACTGTAGTGGCTTCACCGGATTTAATTTCAGCCGAAGCGACTTTATTTGGCAGAATATGATACTGGAGAATTTTAGCCAATTTTTCTTTATTTTCTGGCTTCATTAACTCTTCTAAAGTTCCCGCAGGTAAGGCAGCAAAAGCTTCATCGGTGGGGGCGAAAACGGTGTAATTGCCTGCACCAGAGAGGGTTTCTGTTAACCCAGCCGCTTCGACCGCTTTAGTAAATGTACTGAAAGAGGGGTTGCTGCTGGCAATTTGGACAACGGTTTCCGACTCGTTGGAGACTAAAGCCGCATCTGTTCCAGTATTTTCGGAAGCAACAGCAGGAGTGGTGGTGGCTGTGCTGGCCGTTGTTCCAGGGGCGGCAGAAGGAGAAGCGGTGGTTGCTGTCGTCTCTGAGGCGGGAGAGGGGGAAACAGTGGTTGCTGTTGTTGTAGAGGTTGCAGGCTCAGAAGTCCCGGCTGCTTGTTCGGTAGCGGGTTGTTCCGGCGTGGTGTTGGTGGCACTCGGCTGACCACAGGCTGCAAGGACAGCGACACTGCTGACGGTTGCTAATAAAGTCAGAAATTTTTTGGTTGTTTGAGTCATGCTATTCATAATTTAAGGGTTAGGTCTGTAAACGGCTACACAAACTGCGTATTTGACACTCCACTTCCTTAAGGAAGTGGATTCTTGGTTCAACGAGTCCACTTAATAGAAAAAAGTTGCCCTTTTTCTACCAGAGATGGTTCTCTCCCCAAGCGTTTTACCCCATTGCAGAAGTCTGTTCGGGTATGCCCTACCCTACAGTTCAAAACCGATAAAACTGGGTTTCTCTGTACTTGATGCTTAGAGTTTTTACCTAGACAAGCAATTCCTGTCCAGAACCCCATAACCCTAGTTTTCAAGGTGCGCTGTCTTCCGACGACTGGGTTTTACTTAAAGACAGGTTGATTACCCTAAACTGTCTGCTTAAGAATGCTAACACAGAAATAAAAAGTTGCCCTAGAAGGGCAAGGCTTTATACCCAAATTTTCGGTAACATATCTTCACAAAATTTCAAGTCCCCTGGGAAAATCCTGAGCCTTTAACCCCCTAAAAGCCACCGACCTGCTCAAATTCCGAATTCCTAACGGCGTTTTGTTAACCAATATGTCACCATTTCTCCTCGGCCTTTGACATCAATTAAACCGCGTTCCTCAAAGGCGTATTTGCCATTTAAAAGGTTTTTGGTTGCGGTCGTGACTTGAATTTTGCCCATTTCCCCTTGAGATTCCATGCGAGAAGCAATATTAACCGCATCCCCCCATAAATCATAAATAAATTTTTTCGTACCAATCACACCTGCCACCACAGGCCCAGTATTCATGCCAATTCTTAAATTAAAACATTGACCCAGTTCTCGTTGAAATCGTTGAATTTCTTCCTGCATATCTAAAGCCATTTCTGCCATAGCTTCTGCATGATCATTTCGGGGAGTTGGTAAACCTCCAGCCACCATATAAGAATCCCCAATGGTTTTAATTTTTTCTAAATGATGTTTCTCGGCTAATTCATCAAAAGCAGAGAAAATTTGATTGAGTAAATCGACTAATTCCGAGGGAGAAATTCGGGCGGAAAATCCGGTAAAATCTACAATATCGGCAAACATAATCGTAGCTTGTTCAAAACGTTCGGCAATGGAATGGGGATTTTGTTTGAGTTGTTCTACAATTGATTGAGGGAGAATATTAAGTAACAACCGTTCCGATTTTTCCCGTTCTGCTTTTAAGGCTTCTAAAACCCGGCGCCGTTCGGTTGTATTTCGAGCCACCCAAATCACACAATTATCCGGCATTGGAGAAACGGTTGCCGCAAACCAAACTTCATCTCCCGCCAGGAAATCAGAGGAATTCGGTGCATGATGTCCGGGTTCAGTTTCGGCGGAAGTTAAACTATATTCAAGGTTTAAGGTTTGTTTCGTTTCTAATACTTTTTGAATTTGGTCATAAAATAAAGTGGCATGACTCGGAGGAAAAACTTCAAACACACTTTTTCCTAGACGTTCTTCCGTGGGACTATATAAAACTTCTGAATTCGTGCTGACAATCTTTTTATATCGTCCTTCCCCATCAAAAACAGTAATAACATCCGTCATGGCAGCAAATAAGGCTCTTAGTTCGGCTTCTGACTCCCGCAATGCGATTTCAATGCGTGTCCGTTCAGCAATTTCTCGAACTAATTGATGGTTTGCTTCGCGTAAGGCGGCAGTGCGTTCTTCTACACGGGTTTCTAATTTTTCCATTGCATTTTGTAGAGCTTCTTCTGCTTTTTTGCGTTCGTTAATATCCTCAACAGTTCCTTCATAGTGGAGTAAATTTCCGGTTTCATCTCGAACAGCAAAAGCATTTTCTGAAATCCAAGTCAACCGTCCATCTAAACGACGAATTTGAGATTCAAATCCAACAATGGCTCCCTGTTCTTCTAAGAGTCGAACAAACTCTTGACGACGCGGGGGGTCAACATACAATTGCTCTTGAATATTGGTCAAATTGTCGATTAATTCTTCAGGAGATTGATAGCCGTAAATTCGAGCTAAAGCCGGATTTGCACTTAAATAAACTCCGGCGGGTGTGGTTTGGAAAATTCCTTCAACGGCATTCTCAAAAATGCTGCGATAGTTGGCTTCTGCCTGTTTTAAAGCTTCTTCCGCTTGTTTGCGTTCTGTAATGTCAATTCCCACAAAGAAGGCGGCTTGATTGTTATTATATTTATGAGCCACAATTAAATAGTTTCTGGGTTTACCTTTAACTACTGACATAACTTCCTGATAGGCATCTTTTTCGGAATTATTAAAAAAGCCTTGAACAAAACCATTAAATTGAAAACTAGCTTTTAAGAAGCCAATATCTTGACCCACAAAATCTTCGGGTTTTAAATCAAAAGTTGAGGCTAAATAACGATTAATGCCTAAATAGCGTAAATCAGAACTAATCCAAGAAACCGTACCCGGAACAACATCTAATACCGCTTCTAATTGGTCTTGAGTCAGTCGTAATGCTTCTTCTGCATCTTTACGAGCCGTAATATCAATTCCCACCACAAAAGCAGCTTGATTATGATCATATTTTTGAGCCACAATTAAATAATGTCGTAACTGTTCATTAACGGGAATTGACACTTCTTGAAAGGCATCAATAGCAGAACTATCAAATAAATTCTGCACAAATTCAGTAAATTCTGAACTGGTACCTAAAAACCCAATATCTTGATCGATAAAAGCTTCCTTCGGCAGATTAAACATATCCGCCAACCGTTGATTAACTTCGATATAACGCAAATCAGAATTAATCCAAGAAACGCTACCCGGAACCGCTTCTAATACCGTTTGTAATTGATCTTTGGCATTAATTAAAGATTCTTCCGCCTGTTTACGAGCCGTAATATCAATTCCTACGACAAAAGCAGCCCGATTATGATCATATTTTTGAGCCACAATTAAATAATGTCGCCATTCACCATAAATTTGACTTCTAACTTCTCGATAAGCATCAATTTCAGGACTATCAAATAAATCTTGGACAAATTGATTGAATTCTGAACTGGTACCTAAAAACCCAATATGTTGATCAATAAAGGCTTCCTTGGGCAGATTAAACATATCTGCCAACCGTTGATTAACTTCAATATAACGCAAATCTGAACTAATCCAAGAAACACTACCAGGAACCGCTTCTAATACCGTTTGTAGTTGATCTTTTGCATTAATTAAAGATTCTTCTGCCTGTTTACGAGTCGTAATATCAATTCCTACGACAAAAGCAGCCCGATTATGATCATATTTTTGAGCGACAATTAAATAATGTCGCCATTCACCATAAATTTGACTTCTAACTTCTCGATAAGCATCAATTTCAGGACTATCAAATAAATCTTGGACAAATTGATTAAATTCTGAACTGGTACCTAAAAACCCAATATGTTGACCGATAAAAGTCTCCTTGGGGAGGTTTAGCATATTAGCTAATCGGTCATTAACTTCAATATAACGTAAATCAGAATTAATCCAAGAAACCGTACCTGGCACCGCTTCTAATACCGTTTGTAATTGATCTCTAGCCATACGGAGAGCCATTTCCGATTGTTGATGTTGAACGATTTCTTGCACCAAATTATCATTAGATTCTTTTAAAGCCGCCGTCCGTTCTTCGACTTTTTCTTCTAACTCCTCATTAGCTTTTTGTAACGCAGCTTCAAACTGTTTGCGGATTTCAATTTCCTGTTGAAGTTGAGCCTTTGTTGCTTCCAATTCAATAGATTTTTGTTCTAATTGTTCGGCCCTTTCAATTCCTTGACTGACTTCAGCTAATAACTCAAAAACAATACCAGAAGCATTAAAATTAGCTTCATTAAACCCCAGCCAAGGTAAAGGTTTAATTGGTTGTTCACTGGTATATAAAATCTCAAATTGTTGATTTGGTAACACTTGACCAATCCGACAAACTTTAGCAATATGATGATTGGGTTCTAAATGAACTAACCCTCCAGGAGCTAGAAAACGTTGTCCATAAGCAGCAATCCGAATGCGTTCCACATCAAAAGACTCGGCTAATTCAACGGCTTGTTTCCATAGATAAATTTGAGTATAGGCTGTTGCCATAGAGTCGTTTGTAATCCGTTCTGCTCCATAACGGCGTTTAAACGCTTGGACAAATTGATGATTTTCTGAGGTGTTTAAACTTTGAAAATAATGAAAACAACTTAAATGACCAACAGCAGCATCTTGGAGTTTTTGTATTTCCGATTCTGAAAAAGATGTTGCTAAAATTGGCAGATCAGAAGCTCTAATTCCATTATCATAAAATTGGCGATAAAAACTTAAATTGCGATCGCCTCTAAGGGTATTAATAATAATATCCGGTTGCGCCTGTCGAATTCGGGTAATAATCCGTTCAAAATCCATAGTGGAAGATGGAACATAAGCTTCTCCCACCACCTGTCCACCGTGATGTCTGAGGTTAACTTTCATCAATTTATTGAGAGTATGGGAAAACACTTGATCCCAACCCAATAAATAACAGCGTATTTTCTGGTTTCGCAATAACCAATCAATCGTTAATTCTACTTGCTGATTAGCACAAAATCCCGTATAGAAAATTTGGCTACAATTTTCTAACCCCTCATAAGGTGCCGGATACCATAATTGAGCATTGAAAGTTTCCAGCACAGGTTTGACCCCGTGACGACTCGCCGAAGTCCAACATCCAAATAGGGTGGTGACACTATCCTCTTGAATCAGTTTTTTGGCTTTTCGCTCAAACGTGAAGCAGTCTGAGGCACCATCCTCAATGATCGGCTCGATGATTTGTCCTAAAACTCCACCCTGATCATTAATTTCGGCAATCGCCATTAATTCCGCTTCTAGCAAAGGCCTTTCCCGATAGGCCATCGCTCCACTCAGAGAATGCAGTAACCCGACTCGTACACCTGGCATAGTTGATTAACGGCTGGTAGAACTAAACTTTAGATTTCGGGTAAGATAGCCGCACCCTCAAATTCTTTACCCTTGATGCAACCGATCGATAGACTGTCCTATCACAACAGTCTAAGCTGGGATTGGCTTAAATCCCTAACTCAATAATTCCTTGATCTTAGCACTGACATCCTCCTCCTCGTAGAGCAGGGCCGATAAAATGTATAGCTTGATACAAATTCTTCCCGATGATGCCGGAAGAACCCGATTTCCGAGAAAGGTGCGATCGCTTTAAGAAACCGGGTTTCTATCAATACCTAGTTTTCCCCAACATTCTCTAAGCAAAAAAACCGGGTTTATTAAAGATATTTGGTTTTCTCCAACAGTCCCTAATCAGAAACCCGGTTTCTTTGATCGTGCGTAAGTTCTAATTTATTTAGACTTGGGATGATCTTGACACACTTTGACAAAAATATTATTCTCAGTTACGATCAAGCTACTAATATTTTAATTTATGCCCGATGAAACAAAGAAATTTGCATGAATTAAATGAACAAGTTTTGTTAGAGGCAACCGAACCTCTAGCAATAGAGTATAACGGGTGCTTAGTTGGCTATTTTTATCCAGTGAGTGTGATGCCAAAGGCGCTCGAAGAAATTGATCGAACTTTTACAAATTTAGTACAACAATGGCGCAATGAAACGATAGGTATTTCCTCGACTACAGATTTAGTAATGCACCAGGCTTACCAACAAATTATTGGGATGGGATCAGTAGTAATTCCTCTGTTATTAAGGGAAGTTGAAAGAAAGTCCGGGCGTTGGTTTCATGCTCTGTGTGAAATTACTGGAGAAGATCCAGTACCTTTAGAAAAACGGGGTAAAACTAAAGAGATGACTCAGTTATGGTTAGAGTGGGGGAAAGCCAAAGGTTACAAATGGTAGGAAATAACGCTTGGATACAAAATATTAAAGAATGGATTGAACAAAATCATCCTAATTTAGTGACAACGGGATATAAAATTACCAGTCCAGACACAACTGATTATAATTGTATTGCTTGGGCGGCTGGAAGTACGGAAGAATGGTGGTGGCCAGATGCCAAAGGTCAAGACTACTGGCCACCTAATATACTGCGAGAGGACTCTCTGACTGCTTTTATTATGGCTTATCAAACTTTAGGATATGAAGTCTGTGAAAATGCTTTGCTGGAAACTGGTTTTGAAAAGATAGCGATTTATGTTTTAGATGGAAAACCTCAACACGCATCCAGACAACTTCCTAATGGAAACTGGACTAGCAAATTAGGTCAGTATGAGGATATAGAACATAATTATTTAGAGGGTTTAGAAAGTATATATGGTGAAGTTTCTTGTATGATGAAAAGGCGTTTGATTGAGCAGGAGTAATAAACGCATCAAAAGCGCGATCGCGTTTTCTTGAGAAACCCGGTTTCTTTAGTCTTGCGTAAGTCCTAATATTCTATAACCCTAAACAATAACGAATTACTGACGACCACAAGCTGCCGAACTAATTGCTTCTTGACCTCGGCTAAAGTCGATCCAAACTCGATAGGGTGTACCGTCTCCTCCATTATTCATAGTAGACTGAGTTACAGTACGAGAGTTACAGTAGTTGTTTTGAGCAACTGATTCTGGTCTTAATGTGAATTTATCCTTCCCTTACCATCCAAACCAAAAATCCTAAAATTTGCTCCACAGGCGGTAGTGGATAATCAGTGAAATCAATTGTTACTGTAGTCCCCTCCAGTTTGAGAAAGCGCCACTGTGTACCACTGGACACGATACCGTAGATAATTTTAATTGATCGTCCCTTATTTTCATTGAACTTTTGCGCCGCCACCATCTCAGCAATACATTGACCTAAACCAACTTTCAAGTCTTCTTTTTTAGCTTCTACCACAATAACGGCTGGGGCTTCAATGTCTAACTGTTCGGAAGATCGGCTAATCAAAAAATCGCAAACACCATTCAGTCCAACTGTTGAATCGACGTTAAATTCCTCTCCAGAAAACACGCTGATTTGTTGATTAAAAATGCGATGAACCTCTAGCAATACGGGGTTAATAATAGCTTCAGAACGAGATTTTTCCGTGCTAGTCGCGATCGCCCAAGGGATGTTGGTTTCTAATAGGGTTTTTAAGACTGTACTGGGCTCGATAGGATCGATTTCAGGCAAAAATCTGATACCTTCTACTGTGGTTAAATTGAAGGCTTCTTTAACTTTAGTGATGGTGGTAAATTGACTATAGGGCATAATTTTGGAGGTTCAGAATTGATTTTGGGTGTATTTCCGCCATAAAGCATTGATCGCTTGAGAAACCGGGTTTCTATCAATATCTAGTTTTAGCCAACAATCTCCAAGCAGAAACCCGGTTTGGAGGGTGGGAAAAATGCGCGATCGCACATAGATTGCCTATTTCCATCAAATCTAGTAAAATAATGTAGAGAGTTCAGTATTTGGCAATAATCAACTTCCTATAAATGCTGTAGAGGAAAAAATCATGTCAACAGTTGTTGATATCGGTACGCTGATTGTGCGAACACCTGAAATCTGTGGCAACAGTCCTCGCATTGCTGGAACCAGGGTAACAGTGGGCAGAATTGCTACTTTGTGGAAGCAAGGAATAGCTCCAGAAGAGATGCTAGAAAATTGGGGATATTTGAGTCTAGCACAGATTTATGCAGCTTTGGCTTACTATCATGCTAACAAGAATGAAATTGAGGCTATTTTAACAGCAGAATTAGCAGATTATGAGCGTTTAGAAGCTGAATATTCTAGTGATGATCAAGCTTCAATATGAGTAATATCCGCCTCTTCATATCTTCCCTGAGACTCGTACAGACCCGCTAAATTGTTGAGGTCAGTTGCTAGACTGGGATGGTCAGGTGGTAAGGATTTTTCATCAATCTTGAGCGCTCTTAAATACAACGGTTCCGCCTCTTCATATCTTCCCTGAGACCTGTACAGACCCGCTAAATTGT
>CAITND010000233.1 GCA_903893625.1 uncultured Oscillatoriales cyanobacterium | reverse complement strand
TTATTTTCTTTTTTACCCCCGACTTTGAAAACACCCTGCTGTTATAGCAGGGAACAGGGAACAGGGAACAGGGAACAGGGAGGAAAAGACTTCACCGTCTAGGTTCCAGCATCCGTCTCTGTCCTAACTGCCTTGGCGGTTGCTATAACCTTTAACTATCAACGGACAACCATCAACCTTCACTTTAACCTAAAAGGTTTAACGACCGAATCCTAATCTTGATATTTCCCACGTTTGTTGTGAATTCCATGTTAAATACCAAAACCCTGCTGTCAGCACTCTTAATTTTTATCCCGATTTCGATTGCGGCTCACTTTTTAGAGTGGGGATCAACCGTTGTATTTATCACCTCAGCCTTAGCGATTATTCCCCTAGCGGGTTGGATGGGAACCGCCACAGAAGAAATCGCTGTTGTCCTTGGCCCGAATTTAGGCGGATTGTTAAATGCCACCTTTGGGAATGCGACTGAACTCATTATTGGGGTTGTCGCCCTCAATGCTGGATTAATTGATGTGGTCAAATCCAGTTTAGTTGGATCAATTATGGGAAACCTGCTCTTAGTGATGGGGTTATCCATGTTTTTAGGAGGTTTGCGCTTCAAAGAGCAACAATTCCAGCCCGTTATTGCCCGTTTGAATGCCTCCGCCATGAATTTAGCCGTAATTGCCATGTTGGTGCCCACGGCAGTAGATATTACCTCCATTGGCATTGAGGAATCCACCATGCAAACCCTCTCGGCGGCGGTGGCGGTGGTTTTGATTACGGTTTATATCCTCACCCTGCTGTTTTCGATGAAAACCCACTCCTACTTATATGATGTGGGAGTTGCTGAAAACGATGCCGATGGACAAATTACCCCAGAAGAAGCCGGACATGAGGCGGAAAACGTTAATTTAAAGCTGTGGATTGGTGTTCTGTTGTTGGCTACCTTGACTGTAGCCTTCGAGTCGGAATTATTAGTCGATACTTTAGAGGAAGCTACTTCTAGTCTGGGACTCACCGCACTATTTACCGGGGTGATTTTAGTTCCCATTATTGGAAACGCAGCCGAACACGCCACCGCCGTTACCGTTGCCATGAAAGATAAAATGGATTTATCCGTATCGGTGGCATTGGGTTCCAGCTTACAAATAGCTTTATTTGTAGCCCCAGTGTTAGTGTTGGCCGGATGGATATTAGGTAAGCCGATGGATTTGAATTTTAACCCCTTTGAATTAATCGCCGTTGCTGTCTCTGTGTTAATTGCTAACTCCGTCAGTTCCGATGGTCGTTCTGATTGGTTGGAGGGGATTTTACTCTTGGCTGCTTATACCGTACTCGGTATTGCGTTTTACTTCCATCCAATTATTGACGGAATTGGTTGATTTTGAGAAGCAACCGTCACTTATCCCATGGACTGCTCATAATAAAAAAATGGGAAGTTTGGAAACCGCGTCTCTTCAGAGCGCGGAGGAAAAACGACTCAGGAGAATTTATTCTCCGTGAATACTAGATTGGGAATCGACAAAAATTGTTGTATTTGCCGATTCCCGGTTTTTTTGGTATTTCTACCACACTGATTTCTCAGGTTAAGTTAGCTTCGCCAATGTTATCGGTCGGTAACTATCTCGAAAGCACTGTCTTACCCCTCGTAAAACTGTTTAACTTTCGAGTTTTAGAGCTTGGGACTAGCTTCGCATCCCAAGGTAAGAACTTTAACGCTTCCCGATAACGTAGCCAGTTAAGGCTTAGGC
>CAITND010000232.1 GCA_903893625.1 uncultured Oscillatoriales cyanobacterium | reverse complement strand
TTTTCGACCTAATACTATGTTAACATAAATCATGAGAATATTCACGGGGAATAAATTCCCCTGGGTCGCTTTTCATCTCAGGGCTAAAGCCACTGAGTTTTCAATCTCCCAGACTTTTCTTATAAACAGAAAACTGTTGTTTTTCTGGCAAAGGCAGTGAACACACTTAGCATGATGTTGACCAATTTGCTTGGATCTTAACAGTGAAGTTGTGTGTGTGTAAGTCCCTTCCAAGGATTGATTTCTACCTCTTGAAAATGAACAATTTATAACCTTTTCTCAATGACCATTTTACAACCCAAATTACAACATATCCAGGGTATTATCCTATTGGTAGCCGTTACCCTGCTTTGGGGAACAACATTTCCCTTGGTTAAAGAAACAATTCATAGTTTATCCCCCGGTGTATTGATTGCGATTCGATCCGCTTTAGCTGCGATCGCGTTTTCCCTACATTTACGGACTTTAAATCTGAAGTTAGTTCGAGATGGCTTTCTATTAGGAATTCTATTATTTGCCTCTTTAGCAATTCAAGCGATCGCTTTAGAAACCCTCTCGGCAAACCGAGCCGCCTTTATTGCCAGTTTAAATGTAATTTTAGTACCCTTATTAGGGCAATTCTTCGGTCAACAAGTGCGACGGGGAATGTTTTTAGCCGCCGGACTGGCGTTGGTGGGTGTCGGGATAATGTCCTGGGAAGGTGGAATGCTGACACCAGGGGACTTCTGGATGTTGCTAGATGTTCTGCTCTATACCAGCTATATTTTGCTATTGGAAGCCGTCACTTGTTCTCATTCGCCTCTGTCTCTAACTGCGATTCAGCTTGTGGTGATGACGGTTTTAGCGACTCTGTGGACACTCCCGGATTTTCGGGGACAGTGGGAGGGGATTCACAGCAATTATTTACCCCTATTGTACCTTGCCGTTGTGACGGCGGTTACGACTTGGCTGCCTGCGATCGCTCAACATTGGGTTTCAGCCTCGGAAACGGCTGTTATCTATACCTTTGAACCTGTATTCGCCTCCCTATTTTCCTTTTGGTTATTAGGTGAAACTTTAGGAGTACGGGGTTGGCTTGGGGGTTTGATGATTTTAGGCGCACTATTTATCAGTCAACAACAAACGCATCCTACGGGACTCAATGGTGAAACTAGCAATGAAGAAAATCTCCTCATTCCTACAATTGAACCCGTTCTTTTAAGTGATGAGATGTGTTTGGATTTTTCTTGGCATCACCCCGAAATAGTGAGAGAAACAATCCCTGTATTTGTGACTCCAATTTCCTATCCAGAGTTTTTAGAACAGGGTATTGAAGTGTTAGAAGAACAGGGAAGTCTCAAATAATTTGGGATTCCCTATATTCTCTTTCGGACTCTTACATTCGTTCTAACACTGGAATTCCTAAGAGGGATAACCCTAATTTAAGAGTTCTTGCCGTTAAATCACACAAGGCTAAACGAGAGGTTCTTTGGGGTTCTTCCGCTTTCACGACTTCACATTGTTCATAAAATTGATTGAATTTTTGGCTTAACTCAAACAAATATTGGCATAAACGGTTGGGGAATAAATCTTCGGAAACCTCTTTTAGCACATCTTGTAATTGCAAGAGATGTTTGGCTAAAACACATTCTGCCTCAGTTTCCAAAACAACTTTAACATCTATTCCCAACTGTTGCCAATCAATATTTCCCTTGCGACTAATCCCTTGAATTCTCACATAAGCATAGAGCAGATAGGGGGCTGTATTCCCTTGCAATGATAACATTTTATCGAAACTAAAAATATAATCACTGGTGCGATTTTGGCTTAAATCTGCATATTTAACCGCACTCAAACCCACCACTTGAGTCGCCTGATTAATAAACTCCTCTGTTTCCGTGCGTCCTTCTTCTTTGATGCGGTTTTCTAAATCAGTTTTAGCATAATTTACCGCTTCATCTAATAACTCTCTTAAACGTACCGTTTCCCCAGAACGGGTTTTTAATTTTTTGCCATCTTCTCCTTTGACAATCCCAAAAGCAACGTGAACTAATTCGACATTTTCTGGTATCCAACCTGCCCGTTTTGCTACTTGCCAAACCTGCATAAAATGGTTAGATTGTCCAGCATCAGTGACATAAATAATTCGGGTCGCTTTCTCCGTTTCAATCCGATGTCTTAAGGCGGCTAAATCCGTTGTAGCATAATTATAACCGCCATCGGATTTCTGCACAATCAAAGGTAAAGGTTCCCCTTCTTTATTGGTAAATCCTTCTAAAAAGACACATTTTGCCCCCTGGTTTTCGACTAATAATCCAATTTTGTCTAATTCTTCAACAATTTGGGCTAAAAAGGAATTGTAAAAGGATTCTCCTCTTTCCGTTAATTTAATATCTAAATCATTATAGATTAACTGAAATTCTCGCCGAGATTGCTCACACAATAATTGCCACGCTCGACGGCTATCTTCTGCCCCTGCTTGTAGGCGCACAACCTCTTGACGAGAGGTTTCTTTAAAGGTTTCATCCTGATCAAATCTAACCTTTGCTTGACGATAAAATTCAACTAAATCCCCTAAATCTAAGGCATCTGCTGTGGTTAATGCTTCAGGATAAACTGATCTTAAATAAGTAATTAACATTCCAAATTGAGTTCCCCAGTCTCCAACATGGTTGAGACGCAAAACCTCATGTCCTCGAAATTCTAAAATTCTAGCAATACAATCTCCAATAATTGTAGAACGCAGGTGTCCGACGTGCATTTCTTTAGCAATATTCGGACTAGAAAAATCAACAATAATTCCTTGGGGGGGGATAACTTTGGGAATATTTAAGCGTTCATCCCCTAACATTTGTTGGAGTTGGGTTTCTAAATAGTTAGTTTTTAAGCGTAAATTAATAAAACCAGGGCCAGCAATTTCGGGGGTTTCGCAGATTTCATCCAGGCTTAAATGGTCTATAATTTGAGTGGCGATCGCTCTGGGATTACTTTTTAAGGGTTTAGTCAACGACATTGCTATATTGCATTGATAATCACCAAATTTAGGATTAGTTGCCTCAACAACCATCGGGTCAGTTGTGGCGAAATCTTCGCCAAATGCCGCCACTAAAGCTTGACTAAATTTAGATTGGAGTTGTTCGACTGTAGATGTCATGATTAGCACTTCAAGTTTAACAGTTAATTTAAAGATGTCCGTTAGAGTCTATTGTACCTTGAATTGAGTTGATCATGATCAAAAAACTATAGTTTTAGGCATTCGTAAGCTATAATTGATCCAAATTGAGTTAAAACTATTAACTATGACTCAACTAACGGTTGAAATTATTAAACAACAATTAACCAATGCTTGGGTAGCAGTAACTTGGAATCAATTTCTACAACTAGCAGAGGAAACCTCTGATCAAAAAGCCAAGTGTTACTACTACAATGGGCAGATGAGGATAGAAACAATGCCAGTAGGCCCAGATCATGCCAGTGATAACGGAATTATCTACTTAGGAATTAATCTTTTTTGTACTTTAAAAGGTATTGCTTATAAAGGATTTATTAATTGTAGCTATCGAAAACCTGAACTGCGAGAAGCACAACCGGATATTTCCTATTATTTAGGGGCTGAAATTCAGGCAGCACCTTCTGGGAGTTCGGTTGTTAATTTGAATCAATTTTCCTCTCCTAGTTTAGTCATTGAAATATCAGATACAACCTTAGCTGATGATAAAGGGGAAAAACGATTATTATATGAAGAAATGGCGGTTCAAGAATATTGGGTTGTTGATGTGCAGAAATCTGAAATTATTGCTTTTGAAATTTTCAAAAATGGAGGAAGTCGGCGAATTTTAACCTCGCAAGTTTTACCCAATTTAGCCATTTCTGTATTAGAAGAAGCGTTAGAAATAAGCCATCAACCTGATCAATCTCAAGTTACAGCTTGGTTACTGAATCAATTTCAGTCCTAGTTAATTTTTTCAGGATCAAATTGATAGCATTAATTAACAATTCAATCCCAGTTGATAGAGGCTGATAAAGGTGCATTCCTGGGGTTATATTCGTTGTTCTCTGGTTAGCTTGAATTAGAATTATGAAATGCCGACTTGTGCTAATACCTGAAACAGAACTGAATTAATAAAACTCAGCGCTAAAGCTCCAATTATAGCGCTCCAAATTCCCCAACGCAAGCGAAATCCTTCCACCAGTTTAGCAGCTAAGGCGAACATAGCAACGTTGAGAACAAATGCCACAAAAGAGCCAGCAAAAATCAAAGTTGCCGGAGCTATAATTAATGCTAGAATTGGGCGAACAAGGGCATTAACAATTCCAAAAACCGCCGCCGAAATTAAGGCTTTTCTGAAATCATTAATTTCAACCCCAGTAAATTGACTCAGTAAAGCAATCAAATATAAGCTGACGGCTGTTACTAACCAAGCTATTAACAAACTGACTAAATCGTTCATTTTGGGAACTCCAATATTCTTATAACGCCTGATTTTAACCCTAATTGATCACAATCTGAAGATAAACTTATAAAATCTTTATTTTTCCTTAATAAAATTTAAGAAAAATCCCCCCCGCACCTGCTATCAGTACGGGGTTAACCTTCAGAAATTAAACATTAAATCGGAATAACAGCACATCTCCTTCTTGGACAATATACTCTTTCCCTTCACTGCGAACTAATCCTTTTTCCTTCGCAGCATTCATCGAACCTGTCGCCACTAAATCCTTATAAGCAACGGTTTCCGCCCGAATAAATCCCCGTTCAAAATCAGAGTGAATCACTCCGGCGGCTTGGGGCGCAGACATTCCGGCTTTAATTGTCCAGGCGCGAGTTTCTTTTGGGCCAGTAGTTAAATAGGTGCGTAATCCTAATAATTGATAAGTCGCTCTAATTAACGATTTCAACCCGCCTTCTTCTACTCCCAAAGAAGCCAAAAAGTCAGCCCGTTCTTCTTCCGACAAATCCACTAATTCGGCTTCTACCTGTGCCGAAATAACGACTACTTGAGCATTATCTAATTTAGCGACTTCTCGAACTTTTTCAACTTGTTCATTTCCTGTGGCTAAATCATCTTCAGACACATTAGTTGCATAAATTACAGGTTTTTGCGTTACTAAACCCAACCCTTTTACTGCTTCTAGTTCTTCTTCTGTTAATATAGCTTGACGGGCGGGTTTTCCTTCATTTAAAAATACCGAAATTTTTTCTAAAGCATTTACTTCAATTTGGATTTCTTTACTGGTTCTTGCTTGTTTTCGGGCGCGGTCAATGCGTCGTTCAACTTGAGATAAATCTGATAAGGCTAATTCTAAATTAATAATATCAATATCTCGCAAAGGATCAACAGAACCCGCAACGTGAATAATATCATCATTTTCAAAACAGCGAACGACATGAACAATGGCATCCACTTCTCGAATATGGGATAAAAATTGATTCCCTAAACCCTCTCCTTGACTTGCACCTTTAACTAATCCAGCAATATCGACAAATTCCATTCGAGTCGGAACAACTTGTTGAGAATTGACGATTTTTGCTAATACCTTCAACCGTTCATCGGGAACTGCGACAATGCCGACATTCGGTTCAATAGTACAAAAGGGAAAGTTAGCAGCAGTCGCCTTGGCATTGGCAACTAAAGCGTTAAATAATGTCGATTTACCAACGTTGGGGAGTCCAACAATTCCGGCTGTTAACATGGGTTCGATGGTTGAGTTAAACGGTCAATAGACTATCAATTTATGATTATAAACCTTCTGGGGGACAAATTCAACAAATTTATAGTTTAGCGCAATTTACACTACATTAAGATAAAATCAATAGAGTGCGATCGGCAGCGATCGCTAGTTATAACCCAACAGTTCATAATTGATCGCAAAACATAATATATAATAGTTAAAATATGGATAATTATCTCAAAATAGCGGATTTATTTTCTGGAATAGGTGGGTTAAGATTGGCTTTTGAAAAGGCGGGTTATCAATGTGTTTATTCTTGCGAAAAAGATCCCGCTTGTCAATCAGTCTATTTTAACAATTTTGGAGAACAGCCAGAGAATGATATTACTAAAATTGATTATAATAACCTGCCTAAATTTGATGTTTTAACCGCCGGGTTTCCCTGTCAACCTTTTAGCATTTGTGGAAAACGCCAAGGGTTTCAGGATACCAGAGGAACCCTATTTTTTCATATTTGCGAAATTATAGAAGTCCATCATCCCAGGGTTGTTGTCTTGGAAAATGTTAAGCATTTGTTACATCATGATCAGGGAAAAACCCTCAAGACTATTTTATATTCTTTAGAAGATTTAGGCTATTTTGTAGATTATAAATTATTGAATGCTAAAGACTTTGGACTTCCTCAAAATCGAGAACGAGTAATTATTATAGCTTGCAAAGATCAAAAATTTTCTTTCTCAAAATTGCCAAGGGTTTATCCTGTTCCTAAATTAAGGAGCTTTTTAGATCACAAGGGAAAATTTGAATACTTAAACCCTGAAGAATATACTCTTATTGATGGTTACAAACAACAGTTATCGGGTCTGATTTTTGTCGGATATCGAAATAAAAATATCTGGAAAAAAGGGATTAGACCTAATACCGAACATTTATCTAGGGTACATCATCAACCGAATCGAATTTACTCCATTGATGGGGTACATCCCACTATTCCATCCCAAGAAACATCGGGACGTTTTTTTATTTATATTCCTGAAGAAAATCGAGTTCGTAAGTTAACCATCCGAGAATGTTATAGAATTATGGGGTTTCCCGAACCTTTTAAACTGCATCCCAATTTAGGAGAATGTTATAAACAAATTGGGAATTCTGTTTGTATTCCTCTATTTCAAGAACTTGCGATACAGATTAGAGATCAAATTTTTTGTGCTTGTGATCATCAGCATAGTTTATAATAAAAACCTGTAGGGGTTGGGAGACCCAACCCTCTTGACACCTGGGTTGGGAGACCCAACCCCTACCATAAAATATTACTTCTCTGTGTCTTTGTGTCTTTGTGGTTAAATTAGTCTTTACTAAAGAAATCCGATTTCAAATGTATCTCTTACCAATTAGGAGGTAAACCGTATAATTCTAACATTTCTTCATCTTGTAATAATTCATGAGTCGGACGCTCTACGACAATTTTTCCCTGAGCTAAAATCAAGGATCTATTGGTAGTTTTTTTAATCCAATTCAGATCATGGGAAGCAATTAATATGACTTCTAAGGGTAATTCAGATAATATTTGGGCTAATTTTTTACGCCAAGCGGGATCTAAACCGTTTGTGGGTTCATCTAATATTAAAATACTGGGTTCTAATACTAAAATTGATGCTAATGCAGCTAGGCGTTTTTGTCCCCCTGATAATTCATGGGAGGAGCGATTTTCATAATAGATTAACCCGAATTTAGATAAAATAAATCGTGCTTTTTCTTTCGCTTCTATCGGAGACATTCCATAGTTACGCAAACCAAACATCACATCTTCTAAAATAGTGGGCATAAATAATTGATCATCGGGATTTTGAAAAGCAAATCCTACCTGAAGACGAATCTCAGAAAGATTTTTAGATTCTAAACTAATACCATTAATAAAAATTTGACCTGATTGCGGTAATTTTAAACCGATTAAGTTTTCTAATAAAGTGCTTTTACCCGCACCTGTAGCCCCCATTAAAGCCACTCTTTCACCAGAATTTATGGTAAAAGATATATTTTGCAAGATCGGCTCTTGTCGCGCATATCCAAACAGTAAATCTTGAACAATTAGGGTTTTTTCAGAACCATTAATTTTTGACATAGGAAAAAAATGTTAATAAACTAGCGATAGTGATCATAATAATTAGGGCAAAATTATCTCTGGACGTTAATTGAGATTCTACGGGTAATTTACCTTGATAACCCCGCAAAATCATGGCATTATAAACTCGTTCAGCGCGATCTAAACTCCGCAAATAAAGAGAACCAATCATGGAGGCACTTGTATAACGTAACCAACCGGAATAACCGGATAAACCTCGCAATTTTGCCGATTGTTGCATTTGACGAATTTCTGAGATTAATATTTCTAAATATTGCCCAGTTAATAAGATAATTTCTTGAAAGGTTGCTGGAAGTGGTAAACCTTTTAATGCGATTCCTAAACTATGGGGTGGTAGTGTGATCAGAAAACTATTCATTATTAGTAAACACAGTAGGGAACGAGTTACCATAAAACTGGCTTTTTCGTATCCCATTGGTAAGGCTAATAATGAAAGTAAGATTAATTCCGCCCCTAATAGTTTGGAGATGATTTTTAGGGGCGGTTTTAAAGTAATTACCCAAAAAAATGCGATCGCGCTATAGCCACCTAATGCCCACCATACAGATGTTTTGAGTAAGGCAATTCCGATCACAAGGATAAGAGAAATCCGTAATTTAAACGGGATAGAAAATTGAATCATTGTTGAATTATAACTGATTTGGTTTACCAATTTGGAGAATCCCAAAAGCAACACCAAAACAAATTACACTTCCAATAATCCCGGAAATGCTAGTGCCAATTTCCCCTAATCCTTTGATAGTATAATCAGCGAAAGGTGTGGGAATACTAAGCCGCACATTTTCGGCTAATTCACCAAAACCGTGAATTTCTGCAACCTTTTCTAAACCATCTGGCCAAGCTGATGCAAATAAGGATAATACTCCGGCAATTAATAATGTACTAATTACTGGAATCAACCATTTATTTAATTGGGGTTGATCTCCGGGTAATAAATCGGGTCTGACTGTAATTAAATAAGTTAAAATTCCGGCGGTAATTAATCCTTCCCCAATCCCAATTAAACTATGAACTCCTATCATTGCGGGTAAAATTATCGCCGCCTTAGCTGTCCCTGATAAAATCAAATTTATGGAACAAGCGATCGCGGCGGCAATAACACTAATTCCCCCAGCAATACCCGCAGCTAAAGGTAAACGCAAACGAGAACCTCCTAATAATTGTTGGAGAATTTGTGTTAAGATCCAACCTACCCAAACTCCCACAATTGCCATGTTAAAAATATTAGCTCCCAGGGCGGTAATTCCGCCATCAGCAAACAAAAAAGCTTGGATAAATAAAACCGTCGCAATGGATACAGAAGCCGCCCAAGGATTCCCTAAAATTACCGCAGCTAAAGTTCCTCCTAAAAGGTGTCCACTGGTGCCTCCAGCTACGGGAAAATTAATCATTTGGGCGGCAAAAATAAACGCGGTTGTTAATCCCATAACTGGCGCGTATCGTAACCCTACATTCTCGCGGGTACGCCCCAGGCAAACTGCTAAAAATCCGGCGCTAGTAAGACTGGTAACAGTTGCTACTGCGGGAGAAATAAATCCATCGGGAATGTGCATAAATTAAGCCCTAATCCTTGAATTGCTGTATTAATGAATTTATCAACATTAATAGTAAATACCTTTTTTTGATAATTTGCAATCCCCTATAGGGGTATTGTCAGGAAAAAATAGCAAAAAATATCATCTAACTCTTGTCTTTGCTGACTTTTCCATGAATAAAAATAAAATTTATGTTAGATTAGATGATTTTATTTAGTCAATATATTATAATACAGTAATATTTTGAGTTAAATTTTAGATTGTTAATATTTGCGCTTAAGCACAACAACGGAGTTTTTTGTTTAATGTTAGATCAATCTCAAACACCATTATTAACCGCTTTAAAAAATTGTGCTAATCAACCTGATACACCCTTTTATGCCCCCGGACATAAACGGGGACAAGGGATTTCACCTTTATTAATAGAACTATTGGGAACTCAACTTTTTAAAGCCGATTTACCCGAATTACCTGAACTGGATAATTTATTTAATCCAGAAGGTGTAATTGCAGAAGCTCAAAATCTTGCATCTGAAGCATTTGGGGCAGAACAAACTTGGTTTTTAGTTAATGGCTCAACCTCTGGAATTATTGCGGCTATTTTGGCTATTTGTGGAACGGGAGATAAAATTTTAGTTCCTCGAAATGCTCATCAATCTGTGATTTCTGGGTTAATTTTATCCGGCGCGATCGCAATTTTTCTACAACCCGAATATAATCTAACCTGGGATTTAGCTTATAGTATTACCCCAGAAACGGTTGCTCAATCTTTACAACAACATCCCGATGCTAAAGCCGTATTAATAGTATATCCCACCTATCAGGGAATTTGTGGAGATATTGCCGAAATTACTAAAATTACCCATGAATATAATATCCCTTTAATTGTTGATGAAGCACACGGAGCGCATTTTAATTTTCATCCTGATTTACCCCCATCTGCCTTAACAGCAGGAGCAGATTTAACCATACAATCTACCCATAAAGTATTGGGTTCCTTAACCCAATCTTCCCTGCTTCATGTTCAGGGAAATCGTATTGACCGAGATCGATTATCCCAAACCTTACAATTGGTTCAATCTACCAGTCCCAATTATATTTTATTAGCCTCATTAGATGCAGCCCGTCAACAAATGGCAACCCAAGGTTATGATTTAATGAATCAAACAATATCCTTAGCCAAAATTGCTCGAACTGAAATTAGCAAAATTCAAGGTTTATCTATTTTCGGAACTCCCGACTTTAAACCGACAGCAGGATGTGTTAACTTAGATATTACTCGGTTAACGATTAAAGTATCAGACTTAGGAATAAGCGGTTATGAAGCTGATGAAATTCTCCGTCAACAGTTCCATGTCACCGCAGAACTTCCGAGTCTTCATCACCTGACTTTTATTATTAGTTTGGGGAATACCGAAACCGATATTCACCAACTGATTAACGCCTTAAAAACCCTTTCCGTTCAACACCCCCCTACCACCCCTCTGATTAATTTCTTCTCCACGCCCCATAATCGACCCCACACACCCCCTTCCTCCTGTCGAGAGGCTTTTTTTGCCCAAACTGAAACACGACCGCTTCAAGACTGTGTTGGGCGGGTGAGTGCAGAAATCATTTGTCCCTACCCGCCCGGTATCCCCGTATTAATGCCGGGTGAAATTGTTACCTCCGATGCACTAAAATTTTTGCAACAAGTGATAGCTTTGGGTGGGAAAATAACAGGATGTAGCGATCCGAACCTGCAACAGCTTAAGATTGTTAAGGGTTAAATCAATAATAGACAACCATTAAGTTATCCCTAACCTAATCATTACAACTTTAAACCGATTCCCAAAATGTCCAAACTTTGGCCCTATGTTACTCCCGGTATTCCTGATGATTTGTTTGAACGGTTGCCCGGTATCCCGTTGAGTAAGCGGGAAGTCCGGTTGTTATTAGTGTCTCTGATGCGGTTACAACCCGACTCAATTGTATGGGATATTGGGGCTGGGACGGGGACAATTCCGGTGGAAACGGGGCTATTGTGTCCCCAAGGTCGAATTATTGCCATTGAACGGGATGAAGATGTGGCAAATTTAATTCGGCTTAATTGTGAACGGTTTGAGGTGCAGAATGTTGATGTAATTGAAGGTAACGCCCCCGACTGTTTACAGAGTATTTCCCATCTGCCTCATCGGGTTTGTTTGGAAGGAGGACGACCCCTGAAAGCGATTTTACATGAAGTTTGGAAATATCTACAACCTCAAGGACGAATTGTGGCGACAGCATCAAATTTAGAAAGTCTTTATGCCATTTCTGAAGGATTTGCTGAGTTGCACGTTCGTAATGTTGAGGTGGTACAATCTGCGATTAATCGCTTAGAAAAACGGGGAAATCATCAAACGTTTGAAGCTGTTAATCCCATGTTTATTTTAAGTGGTGAAAAAATAGATTGAATTGACAATCAAGAAACATCAGTAGAGACGCGCCATGGCACGTCTCTACTACATACCGACTCCTGACTCCTAACACTATGCCTTCTTTGTCTCGGATTATAAGTGGAATTATTGCAATTATTTTAGCCTTGGGAATGCTCATTTTTGGAGGCTGGTATTTTACCCTGGGTTTCAGTGTGATTGTCTATTTAGGTCAATTAGAATATTTTCAATTAGTTCGGGCTAAAGGAATAGAACCTGCGGGAAAAACAACTTTAGTCGTTAGTCAAGCTTTACTGTTAACGGCAGCATTTTCTCCGAATTTAGTAGATGCAATGTTTGCCTTAGCGGGAACATTAGTCTGTTTTTATCTATTATTTAGACCTAAATTATCAACCATTGCCGATATTAGTTCTTCGATTTTAGGCTTATTTTATGGGGGATATTTACCCAGTTATTGGGTTCGTCTAAGAGTCGGACTTGAACCCCATACGTTATTAGAAAAAGCCTTTGCGAGTCCCATTCCTTTTAATGAAAATTGGTTAGAAAATTTGTCGGTTTATAATTTATCTCAAGGATTAACCGCTACTTTATTAGCCTTTGGTTGTATTTGGGCGGCGGATATTGGGGCTTATATTTTTGGCAAGTGTTTTGGACGGACTCGTCTATCAGATATTAGTCCGAAAAAAACCGTTGAAGGAGCAATTTTTGGGGTTTTAGGCAGTATTGTCGTAGCAATATTAGGGTCTTGGTCTTTACACTGGCCGGGGTTTCCTTGGGCGGGTTTAATCCTCGGATTATTAATCGGAATTGCCAGTTTATTAGGGGATTTAACCGAATCTTTAATGAAACGAGATGCAGGAGTAAAAGATTCCGGTCAACTGATTCCGGGTCATGGTGGAATTTTAGATAGAGCCGATAGTTATGTGTTTACGGCTCCCCTAGTTTATTATTTTATCACATTATTTTTACCCTTATTATCAACTTAAAAAAAATCCCAAAAAACCGGGTTTCTGAACCACACAAATTATTGAGGACTTCTCTATGTCTTACAGCGATTTTACAAGTTTAACTAAAATTCGAGAAGCCTTTAATGTTTCCATTGATGAAGTCACAGATTTATTTTCAACATTAGAACCTTTAGAACCCAGTGCATATTTAAAACAGAGTTTACATGAATTTGTACCTTTAGCCAATGCGATTAATACCGAAAAAGCTCGTTCTGAATTAATTATTGCCCCAATATTATTAGAAATTCGACGATTATTTAATTTTCAAGTCGGTTTTTTTTCCGGTACAGAATTTAACGTTGAACCCGAACAGGGTTTAAGTGGATATTGTGACTACATTCTCACCGCTTCTAGTGAAATGTATGAAATTATTGCTCCTATTATTACTTTAGTAGAAGCGAAAAATGAAAATATCAAAGGCGGGTTAGGACAATGTATTTCTGAAATGATTGCCGCCCAACGATTTAATCAAAAACAAAATCAACCGACTTTTACAATTTATGGAAGTGTAACCACAGGAACCATTTGGAAATTTCTTAAACTCACAGAACAAACCGTTTATATTGATATCCGCGATTATTATATTAATGAACTTAACACAATTATTGCGATTCTTGCCCATCCCTTTCAACATTTGAAATTAAATCTCAAATAATTATTGAAACGATGAGTCTAAAACTAACTAAATTCAGAGTAATTGATTTATTCTGTGGATGTGGGGGATTATCCCTTGGATTACAAAACGCTGGCTATAATATTGTTGCAGGGTTTGATAACTGGAAATTTGCTATTGATATCTATCAAAAAAATTTTAAACATCCCGGTTTTTTAATCGATTTAGGAAATTTACAGGGAGATTTTTCAATTTTTAAAGAGTTGAATCCCGATATTATTGTCGGTGGCCCACCTTGTCAAGACTTTTCCAGCGCTGGAAAAAGAGATGAAAATTTAGGACGAGGAGATTTAACCCAAGTCTTTGCTGAAATTATTGCCACAATTCAGCCTCAGTTTTTTATCATGGAAAATGTGGCTTTATTTATTAAAACCCATAAATATCAACACGCTAAAGCTATTTTTAAATCCGCCAATTACGGGTTAAGTGAAATTATATTAGATGCGAGTTTGTGTGGGGTTCCTCAAATTAGAAAACGCTTCTTTTGGATAGGAGAATATCAAGGAAAAGATCATCAATTAGAACCGGATTTAGAAGCTAATTTATCCCCAAAACCGCTAACTATCCGAGACTATTTTAACCAAATGGGGAAACCCTTAGATATTGACCACTATTATCGACATCCCAGAAGTTATCAACGGCGAGGAATCTTTAGTATTAATGAACCCAGTCCTACTATTAGAAGTGTCAATAGACCTATTCCTAAAACCTATCAACCTCATCCTGGAGACTCTGCATTAATTTCCCCTGATATTCGTGCGTTAACAACCCTAGAAAGAAGTTATATACAAACTTTTCCAGAGAATTTTATTTTCACCGGAACTAAAACCCACCTCGAACAAATTATCGCCAATGCAGTCCCGGTGAAATTAGCGGAATATGTTGGTTATTGTTTAACTGAATATCAAGAAAAATTAAAATATTAATCCTTATTTTTAATTAGATTAAATTCTTGTAGATATCTATCTATATCTTGTTTAATTTTCTCCATCAGTGGGCATAACTCTAAATAAAGCAAACAGGAATTATGTCCATCTTTTAAGAGGGTTTCCCAATCTATTCCTTTAGTATAATTTTGATATTGATTGAATTTATTTTTACCCTGTTGAGAATTCTTATCATATCTGTCTTCTCTTTCTTTTTGATGCTTTCCAATAACTTTTGGCAATAAAAGTTTTACTACACAATCATAGAGTATATGTCCCTTAATGTACCAATAAATATTTTCAGGTTTAACTTCAAATTCTTCTATTAAATCATTTTTTATAACTTTTAAATCAATATTTTCGTGTTTCTCCTCTATCTTTAATTTGAGTTGATTAACTCTATCCTCAAGTAATTGAATTAGATTTTTCCCATTATTGGATAAATCAATTTCACTTTGTTTGATGCAGAAAACATCTTTTAAACTTTTCTTTGAAATTAATATTTCACTGTTTACTTCCAGACCTTGCTTTTTAGCATTATCTTCCTGTTTTCTGAAAAAAATTATGTAGAGGAAGATTTCGTATATTGTCTTTGAATAAGCTTCAAAAAATTCAATAAAGCAAAATGAAAATATTTCCTGTAAAGGCAATGAACATTTTTTAGCCATAATGTTTAAATTATAGGGAAAACTTTAAAATTTTCAATAGAATAAGCGTAAGTATGGAAAATATAATGACGACTACAAACAGTTTCATTTTTTAGCAAATAATCGAAGTCACTATCTACACATAAAATTAATTTTGAATTTGAACGAGCTTCTCTTATATTATGTTCTGTTAAAACTTTCAATTTTCCACTTTCATAGTTACTCTCTCTCGAATGAGGATAAAAAATAATTTTCAATGAAGGGGCGAATTTTCTAAATACATCTTCCCAAAATACAACATCATCTAAACCTTCAACATAAGCAGTAATATCTTTATCGAGAAAAAAAGTATTTTCTGTATCCCGATAATCAGCATCAATATATTCTTCCATAGTTTTAATCCTTAATAATATTTTTCATATCAATAACTTTATCTTGCCATCCTTTGCTAATTATACCCGGTGCATGAGTCGCAATAATAAGCTGACAATTATGATTCAACAACTGAATCATATCTATCAAGTCAAGTTGCCAACTTAGATGCAGTGATATTTCGGGTTCATCCATTAAAACAATAAAGGGTTTGTTTTCCTGAAGTAAAATACTTAAAAGAATAATTAAGATCTGCTTTTCTCCAGAAGATAACTGATAAGCTGAAATCGTTTTATTATTAGATTTTCGGAATATAATAGAATTTTCTTTATCAAAATCTATTTTTTTATTTGTTTCATCGAATAGCTTATTTATTAGCTCTAAAAAACGGTTTTGATTTTGATTGATATTAGCAATAATATCATCTTTTTGTTTAAGCAATTTTCTCAGCTTGGAAAGTTCTTTAGCATTTGCACTATCTTTATTAGATAACGCTTTAATTTCATTATCCTGATCACGAGTTTTCTCTTTTTCCTGGTTTCTGAGTTTTAATTGATAGCTTTTAAAATCATCTATCAAACCTTTCAAAAGATAATCTAATTCTGTTTTAATATTTTTATCTTTTTTATAGTTTTGGTTTTGAAGATCCTTGACCAGCATTTCAAACGTACTTATTTTGCATAAATTAACTTCCTTTGAAAGTGCTTCTATAAATCCATGTTCTTGATCATAAAAAATATAACTATCATCATCAAAATATATTTTGAATAATTCTAAATTGAATTGACGATCAACTCCATATTTTTCATCTATTATATCTTCAATTAAATTCAATAATGTTGTTTTACCTACTCCATTTTTACCAACTAAAATATTAACTTTTGGGTCAAGTTTCCAATCAATATCAAGCTCACCCCATAGTTTCTTAATGGTTATTGCTTGAATGTATTTAATGTTTTCTTCTGTCATTTTAATTAACCTCTACAGAAATTCTGCAAAAATAGGGTTTCTTAACATTCCTTCTTAATTTTAAACAACTGGCAAATTAGAAACTCCATTTCTAGGGTGAGTGTGCGTCAATCCTGATCAGTTTTTCAACTCTATATTATCATAGCTGAATATGTTTGTCACTGTTTATTAGAAATAAATGATAATAGAGAAATATCCCGATTTGATTTCGCATTAATGCTAAGAGGGGAGAAATCAATAAAGTGGGGCCAGATCCTTGATCTCTTAATAGGCGAGTTGCTAAAAAATAGACTAAACTTTTACCCCATCCTGTGCGTTGAACCACTAAAAGTTGAGAGCGATTTTGGATTAAATTGGCGATCGCTTCCCATTGTCCCTCTCTAAAATTAGCTGTAGGATTGTTGAGAGCTTGTCTGAGAAATAATAAGGCTTGATGGTGAAGACTATCAATCATATTTTTTACCTAAAAATCCTTGTCAGAAACCCGGTTTCTCCAAGAAACCGGGTTTCTATCATTAACTTTGGAGATTTTCTGATAAATTACCTAACGAAAGCCGATTGTTCTGAACTCAGGATAATTTGGAGGGGTGTAAATTAATCTTCTTCTAGCGCCTTTAACAACATTTCTCCCATTTGCTGACAACCGACTAATTTCATCCCCTCAGACATAATATCCCCCGTGCGATATCCCCAATCTAATACTTTTAAAACGGCATTTTCCAACTTATCTGCTGCAACGGGTTGATCTAAACCATAGCGTAACATCATCGCAGCGCTCAGGACTTGGGCGAGGGGGTTGGCTTTATCCTGTCCCGCAATATCCGGCGCTGACCCGTGAACTGGTTCAAACACCCCAGGGCCAGATGATCCTAAACTCGCCGAGGGTAACATTCCGATACTTCCGGTTAACATCGCTGCGACATCGGAGAGAATATCGCCAAATAGGTTCCCCGTAACAATCGTATCAAACTGTTTGGGGGCGCGAACTAACTGCATGGCAGCGTTGTCCACATATAAATGAGATAGTTCAATATCGGGGTATTCTGAGGCGAGTAGGTTGATGCGATCGCGCCATAACTGAGATACATCTAATACATTCGCTTTATCCACAGAACAGAGTTTTCCCCGACGCTTCTGGGCGGTTTCAAACCCCACACGACCAATGCGGTCAATCTCAGATTCGGTGTAGGCCATTGTATTGACACCGCGTTTTTCCCCGGTTTCTGTCTGAAAAATTCCCTTGGGTTGTCCAAAATAAATTCCGCCTGTTAGTTCGCGGACAACCATAATATCTACCCCTTCCACGATTTCTTTTTTCAAAGATGAGGCATCAATTAAATGAGGAATGATGGTCGCCGGACGCAAATTAGCAAATAATTGTAATCCCGCCCGTAACCCTAATAATCCGGTTTCTGGCCGTTGATGGCGGGGTAAATTGTCCCATTTATACCCCCCAATGGCTGCCAATAGTACCGCATCACTCTTGAGACACTGTTCTAAGGTTTCCGGGGGCAGGGGTTCTCCGGTGGCATCAATGGCGGCCCCTCCCATCAAGGCTTGATGAAAATCGAACGTAATATTTAGTTGCTTGCCAACGACTTTTAACGCATCGACGGCCACCGCTATAATTTCAGGGCCGATGCCATCGCCAGGAAGTAGAGTAATGCGGTAGTTTTGACTCATCGTTCTTCCCCCTTGGAGCCATGCGCTAAATCGGTACTCCGATTAGCAGTGAGAGGAAAGGGGGATAGGGGTTTATACTTCTGCATAATTATCTCCAAAAGAAAAAAGAAATCGTTGCGCTTCAAAAGTGGTGATTCTTTTTGGCATACCTGAATCGTACTCTACAGGTAGAAGCTACCGATATTGTTCTGGTTAGACCCGCCTGGAGGCGTTTAATTAAGTTTGGGGATTTCTCCCCCTCCTATTTCTAGGGTAATGTTAGCTTCGCCAATGTTATAAAGGCTTGTTAGGCTTAGTACACTGCCTCCCAAATAGCTGTTTAATACTAAGCGACAGAGCGGAAAACTAGCTACGCATTCTCCGGTGTCTTGACCTAAATAACGTAGTCAGTTAAGACTTAGGCTGGTCAACTAGGGCTGTATTTCAAGCCCCCACTGTACTTGTACTCAAGTCAGTGGTGGGTTGTTGACAATACTGGGTAGTAACAACAAGGATTAGGTCGGACGATGTTGAGCAGATTCAGCGATCGCCCAACCTTTAATTGTAGCATTCTGCGGTCAAAAAATGTCGGGTTGAGTTTAAAATAGAGGATAAGGAATCAACCACTTTGGGATAAAAGATTTTAGCTTCTGACCGATAACGTAATCAAAACAGATCAAGGAGGGCAAGGATATGGACTATCAAAAAATTTTAGTTTCAATTGACCGAACTCCCCAAGCAGAGTTTGTCTTTCATCAAGGTTTACAACTAGCTAAAGTTTATAAAAGCCAGTTAAAACTGTTTCATTGTATTAGTGTATCCCCGATGATTTTAGGTTCCCCAGGGGATTTATATGGTCAAAGATTAAACCAGGTGGCACAAATTCAACATGAATTAATTGAACAAGAAATTAATGAAGTTTCGGGATGGTTGTCAACTTTTGTTAATTATGCCCAACAGCAAGGAGTTTCTATTGAAACCGAATATCAGGTGGGAGAAGCGGGATATTGGATTCGAGAAATGACTAAAAAATGGGAGGCTGATTTAGTGGTTGTGGGAAGACGCAACCGTTCAGAATTAGCCGAATTATTTTTAGGAAGTGTGAGTAATTATGTGGTGCATCATGTTAAATGTTCTGTATTAGTAGTACAGCAACCTGAAGATTAAGATTATTGATGTTGATTTGTTGAACAAAGAATCCTCCGCCACAGCTTAAGCTTGGCGGAGGATTGTCAATCAAACATAGTATCGTACCGTCGTGACAATCCGACATTGATTACTCCGCAAAGCTTGGCGAATAAATAAAGCCGTTTGGTTATGTAAGAGTTCTTCCCACCAATAATGGGTGACAATAATAGGAATAATCACCGTTGAAAAACTGCTAGGACGTTCAGCTTCAAATTCATTAACAAAATCTAAAATCGGTTGCACTACTGAACGGTAAGGAGAATCCAAAATCACCAAGGGAACATGAATTTCTAAATCATCCCATCGTCGTCGCAAAGCGGCATGATTGGTTGTGCCAATATCAACATGAATCGCTACAATTTCCTGTGCGATTAAACGAGCATAATCTAAGGCTTCTAAGGTACCTCGATTTAACTGTCCGACTAAAACAACAGCAGAATGTTTAATCGCTGTATCTGGGGCGGGTAAAGGACAACGATAGGGGGAAAGATCCTGAGAGCGAAAATGTTTAGCAATACTTTCATAGTGACGATGAATATTTAAAAACAACATCACTAATAAAGGAATTGCTAACACCACTAACCAAGCTCCCAATAAAAATTTAGTGGTAACAATTACCCCTAAAACAACAGCCGTTGTTAAAGCTCCTAAACCATTCATAACTGCACTTTGTCGCCAGCCAGAGGTTTTTTCCTTAAACCAATGGATGACCATGCCCAATTGAGATAGAGTAAAGGAGGTAAAGACTCCCACGGCATAAAGGGGAATTAAAGCGTTAACTTGCCCTTTAAAAATAATGATTAAAATGGCAGCACATAGACTTAATAAACGAATCCCATTAGAATAGACTAAGCGATCGCCTAATAAGGATAACTGACGGGGTAAAAATCCATCTCGTGCAACTAAATAAGACAGTCGCGGGAAATCTGCATAACTGGTATTGGCAGCTAACAATAAAATAAATAAGGTGGCAATTTGCAGAAAATAGTAGAAAAAACCATTCCCAAAAACTTCTCGTGCTAATAAAGAAACCGTTGTTTGTCCTTCTTCTGGAATAATATGATAAGCCTGGGTTAAGTAGGTAATCCCAATAAACATTAACCCTAAAATTCCCCCCATCCACAATAATGTGGTGCGAGCATTTTTCCATTCCGGGGGTTTAAACACTAAAACCCCATCCGAAATCGCCTCAACCCCAGTTAAAGCGGTACATCCAGCCGAAAACGCTCGTAAAATCAAGAACAGACTTAAGGGTTGGGCTATCGGAAGTATGGGGACAGTAGCTACTACCTGACCCGTTGCATATTTATACAAACCCAAACCGATTAAGATAAACACACTAATCACAAAACTATAGGTCGGGAGCATAAAAATCCGCCCCGCTTCCCTTAGCCCGCGTAAGTTCGCCACCATTAATAGCACAACCGCAATTAAACATAGTTCAATGGTGAAGGAGTTGAGGGCAGGAATAGCAGAAGTCAACGCAGCAATTCCGGCGGAAATACTGACGGTAACGGTCAGGACATAATCAATTAATAAAGAAGCCGCCGCCACTAACCCTGCGTGCACACCGAGATTTTCCTTCGCCACTAAATAGGCACTTCCCCCTTGAGGATAGGCCCGAATCGTTTGCCGATAGGATAATGTAATCACAAACAAAAGTAGAATAATCCCCCCCGCAATCGGCAAAGATATTCCTAAAGCACTACTTCCGGCGGTGACTAAAACCAAGAGAATTTCTTCCGTTGCATAGGCCACAGAAGACAACGCATCAGAGGCTAAAATTGCTAAGGCGGCAAAGTTTGTCAGTCGTTCATGGGCATAAGCGCTGGTTGGTAAGGGTTTACCCAGTAGAAAACGATTAATTCGAGATAGGGTTGACATAAACACCTAAAGGGGTCAATTGAGATGCCATAAAAAACTTTATGATTGAGGTATTCTACAGGATCAGAAATCCCTCTCCTCATTTCCTGTGATCTGATTAACAATTGGACAGGGTAAAGGGAGCGATCGCCCCCTAATTTTAATCAAATTTTAAGAATTGAATGGTTTAATGAATACTAAAAACTCTTGGCTCCGATTATTAGTCATAGTCTTAGCAATTCCAGCCTTTGTTTTAAACGGTTGGCTATTATTACTAACATTAGACTACTTTAAACCGATTATTAATATTTTTGTGACTGCTACCCTGTTATCATTTCTTTTGGATTATCCTGTACAACGGTTACAACGCTATGGAATCAGACGGACAATCGCAATTTTAGTGGTTTTATTGATCACGTTAATTATTTTCATCATTTTGGGAATTACCCTCATCCCGATGATTATTCAACAGTTTAATACTTTATTAGAACGTCTTCCTAGTTGGATTGAATCAGGAACCCAACAAATTAAAACCTTTGAAGCTTGGGCGATGAGTCGTAATATTCCGGTAAATGTCGGAGGCGTAACTGTTCAACTTTTAGAAAAATTATCGAATCAAGTTCAGAGTTTAGGAGGAGATGTAATTGGCGGGGTGCTAACGGTTTTTAGTCGGGTATTAGATGTCGTGATTACCGCAGCGATGACGTTTTATCTATTGTTACATGGTGATCAGCTTTGGGATGATTTCTATCAACTATTTCCAACTAAAATTCGCCTCCCGATTCGCACGGCATTAAGAACAAACTTTAAGAATTATTTAATTGGTCAAGCCTCCGTTGCTGGACTCTTGGGAATATTTATGACCCTAGCGTTTCTGATTATTCGGGTTCCCTTTGGGTTATTATTTGGCATAGCCATTGGGGTGATGGGTTTATTTCCATTTGGAGCCAGTTTAGGAATTAGTTTAGTCTGCTTTTTAGTCGCATTAAATAGTATTTGGTTAGGGGTAAAAGTTTTAATTGCAGCAATTATAGTTGATCAAATTATAGAAAATGGTATTGCTCCCCGATTATTAGGAGGATTCACAGGATTAAACCCGGTTTTAATTTTACTATCCCTATTAATCGGTGCTAGAATTGCAGGTTTTCTCGGATTAATTGTTGCTGTTCCCCTAGCCAGTTTTTTCAAATCCTTAATCGCCATTTTACAAAACCCTGCTTCTGAATCTATTTAGCTCTTCAGTTAAAAAGCCCCATCATCAAGGTACTGCTCTGCTCACCGTTTAAATTCACAACATCTGAAAATGATAGAAAACTTTAGATAACTCTACAAAACTATAACAATTTTGATGAATTTATAGAATAACGTTAAATAATTTCTTACAATAAAACCAGCGTAACAGAGTTCGCAGGTTCAGGTTGGTACAACAGAAGATCACAGCTTTTTCCGCAAAAAGCGGGTCAACTCTGTTATAGCCTCATTTAATCATCGGCAATTTAAAACCAATGTTTGAATTTTTTAAAGCCTTTTTTGAAAATATCATGATTTTACCTGGATTTTCACCATCCTGTTACCCGATTGCTGTTAGCAATATTCCCATACAACCGTATATTCTCGGTTCGGAATGGCTGATAGTTTTAGCTCACTATGGTTTAGCGTTGTTGCTGATTAATCATCGGCAAACGCTCCCTGATCTACAGATCTCCCGGAATTTACCGTCAACCTCCTGGGTGGGTCGAGTCTTGAAACCCTTTTCCTTCAAGTCTTTAAACTTTCAATGGCAGTTGAAACTTTGGCAGGTTTTAGCATTCGGTTTAATTGCTGATGGCACTTTACATCTGATGCACCTGTTGACGTGGAGGCGAGGGTTAGGAGTAGGCCAAGGAGTGATCACGTTCCTATTTTTACTCAGTGTGGGGGGGGTGATTCGGATGATCACTCAATCCTCCCCAGCCATACAATCCGTTGTCCCTTTAAATGCTTGTGATCTTTGTCAACATAAAGTTGTCTCCTCTCAAACCTATTCCACATTAGATAAACTGCGATTAAATTTTTCACATTTATTTAAACTGGATGCTACTTTTCCGTTTAAATTAGAGCCCCATCAACCCCTGGAAGAAATTTTAAAACTGACTAAATTTTCCATTGATAAAGCCGCCGATGCTATTTTTTGGGTGGGGGAAGATGGACACATTTTATATGTCAATGATGCCGCTTGTCGTTCTTTGGGTTATGCACCCGAAGAATTGTTAAACCTGACCATTCATAATATTAACCCCGATTTTCCTGAATCTTCTTGGTCATTACATTGGAAAATTTTACGGCGTTGCGGTTCCTTGAATATTGAAGCTCGGCATCGCACCAAACATAACCGGATTTTTCCCGTTGAAATTACGATTAGTCATCTGAATTTTAATGGCAAAGAATATCAATGTGCCTTTGCACGAGATATTAGCGATCGCAAACAAATTGAACGGACATTACGCGAACGTCAAGGGGAATTTCGCTCCTTAGTTTCTAATATTCCGGGTGCAGTTTATCGAGGGATTTTGGAAGAAGATCGGCTGATGGTTTTTCTCAGTCAAGGAATTGAAGTCATTACCGGATATGCAGCCGCAGATTTTATTCAAAATCGAGTCCGATCCTTTAGCAGTATTATTCATGCTGATGATATTGATAAAGTCAAGCGAAAGATTCAGGTTAGTTTGGAAACTCGACAACCTTATATTTTAGAATACCGCTTAATCGGTGTGGATGGAACTATTCGCTGGGTTTATGAAAAAGGACAAGCTATTTCCACAGAGGAAGAGTCAACCTGTTGGTTAAATGGGGCGATTTTTGATATTACAGAAAAGCGTCAAGCCTCGGAAGCCTTGAAAGCCAGCGAAGAACGATTAAAATTAGCCTTAGCCGGAACCGATCAAGGATTATGGGATTGGAATTTAATTACTGGAGAGGTTTATTTTAGTCCTCAATGGAGTTCCATGTTAGGCTATGATGTCACCGAAATTCACGGGAAAGCCAGATCTTGGTTAAAGTTAGTGCATCCCGAAGATCGAGATCAAGTGATTGAATTTCTCAAACAACATTTAGAGGGAAAAACGCAATTTTGTGAAATGGAACATCGAATGTTAAGCCGTTCGGGGGAATGGAAATGGATTCTTAATCATGGTAAAGTTGTGGTGCGAAATGAACAGCAACAACCCATTCGGATGACGGGAACGGTTAAAGATATTAGCGATCGCAAAAAAACAGAAGCAGCTTTACGTCAATCCGAAGCCAGAGAACGAGCTAAAGCTGAACAATTAGAACTCACTTTAAGAGAATTAGGACAAGCTCAAGCTCAACTAATTCAAACCGAAAAATTATCTAGTTTAGGTCAATTAGTCGCTGGAATTGCCCATGAAATTAATAACCCGATCACGTTTATTTATGGCAATATTACTTATGCCAGTCAATATATCCAAGACTTGTTGCAATTAATCGCCCTTTATCAACAGTATTATCCCCAACCTCTTGCCGAAATTCAACACCACCAAGAAACCATTGAATTAGATTTTATTCTCGATGATTTACCCAAAATTTTATCTTCTATGGAAGTGGGAACCAACCGTATCCGCGAAATTGTTTTATCACTCCGTAATTTTTCTCGCTTGGATGAAGCCGACATGAAACCCGTTAATATTCATGATGGGTTAGAGAATACTTTATTGATTTTACAACATCGGCTTCGCCCCCAAGGGGGAAACCCAAGAGAAAAACGCAATCCGCCGATTCAAGTGATTAAAGAGTATGGCAACTTACCGAAAACTGAATGTTATCCCGGTCAGTTGAATCAAGTCTTTATGAATGTGATCAGTAATGCGATTGATGCCTTATTAGAAGGGGAATCTAAGTTTATTCATCCTTCCCAGTGCTTGAATTCCTCGGCTCCGGGATGGCATATTCCCTCCACTTCCCCAACCATTCGGATTCACACAGAATTAAACGAAATGAACCGAGTTGTGATCCGAATTGCTGACAATGGAAATGGCATGACAGAACGGGTAAAACACCGTTTATTTGAACCATTTTTTACCACAAAACCTGTTGGAAAGGGAACAGGTTTAGGATTAGCTATTAGTTATCAAATTATTGCTAAACATCAGGGCAAACTTCTCTGCTATTCTGAACCGGGAAAAGGAACAGAATTTGTGATCGAATTGCCTTTAAAACAAGAGTTTAGACAGAATTCAAATCTACGCTTAGAAGTACAATCTTCTAGTGCCTGAAGATAGATTTATAGTTTTGAGATCAGGAGGGTTCTGGGCTACAAACAATAGCAGAACGCTGGGATCGGCATTCTAAGAAATGTTCAACTTCTTCTGGTGTTGTTACCCAGGTTGCTAAGTTCTCATCCCAAGCAAACTCAATACGATGCCTGAGTCTCAATTGAGAGACTCGTTGATGGGAAACTCCTAAAATTCGCGCTACATCAGATTGTCTTAACATTGAACTTTTTCAACCAAAAATTGGGACTATCGTTGACAATAGGGAACAATTTAATTCAACAGGAGTGTTGAATTTATTTGTTTTTATCCTATCAGGTCTTTCCTCAAAAAAAATCCGTATTTATTCGGAAAAAATTATTCCGTAATCTTACAGTTTGCCTTGAATTTCCGCAATTGTACTGCTCATATTCGGTGACAATAAATTAAACTTTTAGGCAGTAATTCCCGCAAAATCAAGGATTTGATGGTAATGACTATTACGGTTTTTACTGTCAGTACATTGGGAGGGACAGGGACATTCCCCTGGTTCAGGGGGTAGGGCGTGGGGACAAAGGTTATGTATGATTAAAATTCTTGAAGTGATCAGGAGCAGTATCGGATTAAAATTAAGATCAACACCAATCTTTCCAGTGGCTTTTCAGGAATTCAAGTTAAAATATGGACAGTTTCACACCAAAGCCATCTATTCAAAATATTAGCGTTACCTTGCTTCTTCTCGGTGGCTATCAATATGGGATCACATTACCCTCTAATTCTCCCTTGCTGTTAAATTTATTGAATGCAGTGGTTCATCGGACAGAAAAAAATCAAGATGAACCTCCTAAACTATTTCAAATTCCTGTCAATGGACAGCAGCAAGCCCTATGGTTTTCTAGTGATTCTTTAGTGGGAGTCATTACAGAACCCCCGATTTTTATTAAAACTCAAACTCCTGTTCTTCCTACTACGCCTAAAGCTGAAATTTTTAAAATTAAATATTGGCAACTTGATAATTTTTTATCCCCGGAAGAACATCAAAAACTTCTCGACTACGCTTTAAAAAATGAGCAGAAATTTCAATTAACTGGCCCCGCAACAAATACATCAGACTATCCCGAACATCGGGATTCTCTTGTGTTGTATTATGATCCAGATTTTGCCAATATTATTCTAAATCGAGTCAAGGCTGTGTTCTGGAAAGCATTGGAAGAACTGAATATTCCTCCGTTTCCAATTACTCATATTGATGCTCAACTCACAGCCCATAATAATGGTCATTATTTCCGCGTTCATAATGATAATGGTTCCGCACGAGATGAAACTCGAACCTTAACCTATGTTTATTATTTCCATCAAGAACCGAAAGCCTTTACAGGAGGAGAATTAGTGATGTATGATACGAAATGGCAAGGAGAATATTATTATTCTAAATTAGAAAATTTTCAAACGATAGAACCTCTCAATAATCGAATTGTCTTTTTTTATAGCGGTTTAATGCACGAAGTTTTACCCGTTCATTGTCCCTCTAAACAATTTGCTGATAGTCGATTTACAGTTAATGGTTGGATTAGAAAATAAATATAGGGTGAGCATTGCCCACCCTAATTCTGCATTAACCTACAGATTAATGTCCAATACCGACATATTGGAAACCGGCGGCTTCTAATTGTTTTCGATCTAAGAAATTACGTCCATCAATCATAAATGCCGAGTGCATTCGTTTCGCCATTTTCGCATAATCGAGGTTTTGAAATTGCGCCCAGTCTGTAATTAAGACTAACGCATCACAGCCATCGGCTAACAGTTCAGGATCGGTTTCAACGATGACACCCGTTAACCCATCACGCATTCCACTTTGGGAAATAATCGGATCATAGGCTTTGACTTTTGCCCCTAAACGGTTCAATTCTTGGATAATATTTAAGGCAGGAGCATCGCGTAAATCGTCCGTATCAGCTTTAAAGGTTAATCCCAATAATCCTACGGTTTTACCTTTGAGAATTTTCAGAACTTGCTGTAATTTGTCAATGGCAATTGTGCGCTGACGGTTATTAACTTCCACCGCAGCTTTTAATAATTGGGCATCATAATTATAGTCATCGGCGGTATGAATTAAAGCCGAAACATCTTTAGGGAAACAGGAACCCCCCCAACCAATTCCCGCTTGCAAAAACTTATTGCCAATGCGAGAATCTAAGCCAATTCCTTGAGCCACTTGTGTCACATCAGCACCGACGCGATCGCAAATATTAGCAATTTCGTTAATAAAGCTAATTTTTGTCGCTAAGAACGAGTTTGCCGCGTATTTAATCATTTCGGCTGAACTCAAATCTGTTAACACAATCGGAACAGGGGATAAAGAGGGATGATCAGAATATTTCCTGGATACTAAAGGTGTATATAATTCCTGCATCACCTCCAAGGCTTTTTTGCTATTACTTCCTAACACAATCCGATCAGGATTAAAGGTGTCATAAACCGCCGAACCTTCGCGTAAAAATTCGGGGTTACTGACGACATCAAATTCGGCTTCAATGGGTGTTCCCACTAACCCTTTTTCTTTTTGTCGTTCTGCTACACCATCTAAAACAATCATTCGCACCCAGTCACCGGAACCGATAGGTACAGTGGATTTATTGACAATTACCTTATAACCTTTTGTCAGGTTGGCACCAATGCCTCGCGCCACGGCTTCGACATAACGGGTATCACTTTCTCCCGTCGGTAACGGCGGGGTTCCAACAGCAATAAATAATACTTCACCATGTTCAACACCCGCAGTTAAATCCGAAGAAAAATCCAGATGTCCAGACTCCATAGAGGATTTCATTAATTCGGGTAATCCGGGTTCATAAATCGGGGATTGTCCCGACTTCATTAATTTGACTTTTTCTTCGTTATTATCAATACAAATGACATCATGCCCGATCTGCGCCAAACAAACTCCCGTTACTAAACCTACATATCCCGTTCCAATCACACAAACACGCATAAATATATCCTCAATTTTTTGATCACATACTAATAACAGGTTAACGGTTAACTGTTAACTGTTAACTCGTTTCCATTCTACTGTCTGTTAACTTTTGTAGATGCGTTCCCGAAAATCGTTCACTGTCAATTTTAATCCTTGATCCAGTGGGATTGTCGGTTCCCAATTCAGATAAGTTTTAGCACGAGTAATATCGGGTTGTCGCTGTTTGGGATCATCTTCTGGTAGAGGTTTGAATTGAATTTCTGCATCGGGGTTGACCATATCCTGAATTTTTTGGGCTAATTCCAAAATGGTATATTCCCCTGGATTCCCGATATTGATAGGGCCAATCTGATCACTATTCATCAAACGGATAAATCCCTCTACCAAGTCTGACACATAACAGAAACTACGAGTTTGGGAACCATCGCCATAAACCGTTAAGGGAATACCGCGCATGGCTTGAACAATAAAATTACTCACCACACGACCATCATTTTCTAACATTCGTGGGCCATAAGTATTGAAAATCCGCACCACCCGAATATCTACCTCGTTTTGGCGATGATAATCAAAGGCTAAGGTTTCTGCAACCCGCTTTCCTTCGTCGTAACAGTTACCACAAAAGGCAACTCGTCCATTACGACGCACACAAACGACATGATTTTTCACATTCACACAATACACTTTCCCGACATAGTGAAACCGTTCTGGTTCAACTAAATTAGCATCAATGGCGGGACGGATATTAACACGATAGAGGTCACGTCCGATGGCATGGGAAACAACAGAAGCGGCATATCCACAACGCAGGGCTAATTCTTGTACATCGTCAGCCAATTGCTTAGATTTGCTGTAGTAGGTATAACAATTACCCCGTTGACTTCCATCTCCTAAAATTAAGGCGTTGAAAAGAATTAAGGATTGACGTCGTGACAATTGCAAAAACTCACGGGGAATATATTTATCACCGGATTTACCCAAAGGTAATAGAATGTCCGCTAATTGTTGACTACAAATCCGAAATTGATGGTGATCGGAATCAAAAAATTTCCAAGGTAAGCGTTGGAGACAGTCGGCAATTTTAGCTCGTCCTTCGGGGTTTTCTTGAGCAATTAAAATGTTATAGTCCGCCACATCATAATCAGCACCCCCCACCGCACGCACCCGTCGCCGGACATGAACACAACCTTCAGAAATGTAATAACCCAGGAATTCTAGCCAGTCATCCATTTTGACTTTTTCAACCCGCACTTTCGCATGACGCGGTGCTGGGTCTAAATCAAATTCTTCTTGATCTGGGGTGTCAAATTCTGCACCCGTTACCACTCTCCACGAATGCCAGTGTTTGTCCTCACCCGCTTGAATTGATTTTAATTTTCCGGTTTTACCCCGAACATACATCCAGTGGTTGGGGGTGACGCAAAGATCAAATTTACTGTTAGCAAACCGCAACATTTCCCCAATGTAGGGTTGGACAATATATTCATCGGGAACGTGATATTCAATTTGATGGTTTTCGTTGAGGGTGGCAACTTTGACACCCGGTTGCAAGTTAGGGAACTGAACCCAACCTTGCTCAGTTAAAATTTCTGTTTCTGGATCGTAACAGGATCGAATCCCAATACAATTAACGTTTCCTCGATAGTCTTCGGTTTGGGGGTGAACATCAGGATCACCGTAGACTTCAGAAGTGGAGGCTAAAAAAAACCGGGCTTTGATGCGTTTGGCTAACCCCAACATATTCAGGGTTCCCAATACATTCGTTTTGATGGTTTTGACGGGGTTGTATTGGTAATGAACTGGGGAGGCTGGACAGGCTAAATGGTAGATTTGATCAGCTTCTAACCGAATGGGTTCGGTAATATCATGACGGATCAGTTCAAAATAGGGATTACCTATCCATTTGAGGATATTTCGTTTTGTCCCAGTAAAAAAGTTATCAAGGCAGATCACCTCATGGCCTTGTTCCATTAGGCGATCAATCAGGTGTGAACCAATAAAACCTGCGCCACCTGTCACTAAAATTCTCATGTTGCACTCGCTCAGAAATTGTAGAGATTTGAAATGGTGTGGACAACAATCAATTGCAGGTAAGCTGAATCCACTATCAGTTGATCAAAGTTAAGACTTGGCTTTGGACACACCCCAGCTATACCCGACAACATGATATGTTGCTGTCCGTTCCACATCTATCCTACTCGATTTTAGATCTTTAGCGACTATTTAATCGTAAATCTTAAATTATTCAAGATCGCAACCCCTTCACATTTGCTAATTATAAAATGGGGAGAAAATAACTCATTTAACCCAGGATTATTTCGATTTTTTTTTTCGATTTAGTTAGATTTTTTTTCCCTATTATTGACTGAGTTTAAATTTTAAGTTCATGCTTGTTTTGATTCAATATCAAACAATGAAAGCAATAAACTGGGGCTGAACCCCAATTTATTGCTTTCGTTTCCCCAAAATCCTGTTACTCTCACAGATAATTGCGGAATAGGGGTTTTAGGGTATTATTACCCAAAGAATTCTGAGGTTAACTCCCAGAATCTTTGAGTGTTTTGAACAAAATTAGAAGAATTACATTAAACCGAGTTGAGACAGAATCCCTTGACCCGTCAGGAGTTCCGTCGCTAAACCGATGGCGAATCCTAACATCGCTAAACGGCCATTCCAAGTTTCTGCGAAGTCTGTAAACCCAAACTTGGTGTCTTTGCTTTCCATAATTAATAACTCTCCTGTTTGCTTGAGTCAACTACATAAAAGTTAACACAACTCTCCCAAGTTTGCAACTTTTAGTGAAGAAAGCTTGACAAATCCCAAAAAGTCTGGATTGCAGCCTCTTGCCTATCACTTCTATAGGGTGCGTCAGTAACGCGCAGGGACTCTACGAGGTTTAAATCTTTGCCAGTCAGGGTTTTCGGCGTTTTCTGAAAAAACTTCAAGATCAAGATTGCACATTTCTTCGCATTATGCTAAGATTATTCTATTGATTAACACGCATTACAACAAGGAGTCCTTGATATGCAACAAATTTGTTTAAGGGAGAATCCCCAAAGATGCACATTCATTCTAAATCCCGACTTAAACCGTTTTGGATAAAATACCCTAATGCTGAAACCAGTTTAAGAAGTTGGTATAAAATTACTGAAAAAGCTGAGTGGAAAACCACTGCTGATGTGCGTTTAACATTCAGAACTGTAGATTTTGTAGGTAACTTTACGGTTTTTGATATTGGGGGAAATAACTATCGGTTAATTGCTTATATAGATTATGAATATAGGAAAGTCTTTATTCGTCAGATTCTCACTCATGGAGAATATGATCAAGACAAATGGCAACAAGATAAATGGTATCAGTAAGCTAAAATTCTCATGCAAAAGTATGTTTTGTTGATGTTAAGCACTGATTAGGTAATAGAAATAGGGCAAACTCAGCCCTATTTCTATCAAAATTTCAAGTTTACACTCATTTAAAAATGTTAGTTTCTAATGATTACATTGAATTACTCACAAGTTTTCCTCCGCGTCCTATAACGTCTGAGGAAGAATTAGAATTGACTCAAAATATGATTGATCAATTATTAGATCAGGAGAAACTGAGTCAAGATGAAAAAGACTATTTGAATGTGTTAGGTGCTTTAGTTTATGAATATGAACAACAGCAAGAACCCATTCCTGATATTTATGGAGTAGAATTGCTCAAGAGTTTAATCGAAGATAATGGATTACGTCAAAAAGACTTAGTTTCAATTTTTAAAACTGAATCCATCGTCTCGGATATTTTAAACGGAAAACGAGAACTCACGAAACGACATATTGAAGAATTAGCTCAATTTTTTCATGTTTCTCCGGCGGTTTTCTTTCCTATAAATTAAATGAGGAAGTAGATAAAAATTTGGAGTTAAGGAAATTGTCTGAAGGAGGAAAATAAATTCGTGCCAAAGAAAATTCGAGAAATAAAAGCTATGCTACTTAAAGCTGGATTTTCATATCGTTCCGGTAAAGGGAGTCATACTGTATGGAATCATTCTTTATTAGAATATAGTCTAACTATTTCTGGGAAAGATGGAAGTGATGCAGATCGTTATCAAGAACGAGATGTTAGAAATGCACTTAGAGATTTAAAACAGTTACAACAGGAGGATGAACAATGAACTTTCAATATAGTATTTTAATTCAATGGTCAGACGAAGATCAAAAATATGTGGTGAGTTTACCTGAATTTGGGCCTTATGCTCATACTCATGGGGAAACCTACGAAGAAGCCTTAAAAAGTGGTCAGGAAGTATTAGAACTTTTAATTGAAGATTATCAGGCGAGAGGAAAAGAACTTCCTAAGCCTTTAACAATTCAAGTCTAGTTGATCTTCATATTTTTCATATTTCTCCGGCGGTTTTCTTCCCTAGAAACTCGGTTTATTAGTTAGGGATTTTAACCATAAAAATCTTCATCTAAAATTTGCTCAATTGAAAACGGACAAATCTGAGGATATTCTTCTTGATTAGGAATACGAACCCCAAATTGAGCGCGTTTTCCTTCTTTAATTGCTAACCGACGACCATCAACATAAGCCGTTTCCAGGGCAGTTTTTAAATAAGATTTTAAAGAAGGAGTTTGTTGCAGTTGTTTTTGAACACGCTGACGATGTTCATCAACAGAATTATACCAACTTCCTTTGATCATTTCTGGTGCATCCCGTTGCACCCTTAACTTGAGTAAATGCGCCAACAAAACCATCAAATTACTTTCCAGGCGATTTTTTTCCGATTTTCCCAACTCGGTTAACTCCTCAACTAAATGTTCCATATCCACAGCAGCAAAATCGCCTTGTTGTAACTGTTTAATTGTTTGCTGAAGCCAAAGTTGAAAATCTTTTTCATAGAGATGTTTAAGCATTTTTCCAATCATTTAAAGTTAATTCAAGAACCAATGACAGCAGGTGGTTGACGGATGATTGAACCCATTGTCCCCCAAATGTGTAAAAATCAAGTACGGTAATATTGGAAATTGAGAGTAAACTGTGAGTTCAACTGTCGTCACGCCTGAAATAACACCAACAACGGTCAACCTGGCTCGTCGTCCTGTTTTTCCCTTCACCGCAATTGTGGGCCAGGAAGAAATGAAACTGGCTCTAATTTTAAATATTATCGATCCTAAGATCGGTGGTGTGATGATTATGGGCGATCGCGGTACGGGAAAATCAACGACTATCCGCGCCTTAGCTGACCTACTCCCGGAAATTGAAGTCATCGCCGATGACCCCTTTAATAGTCATCCCACCGATGCGGAAATGATGAGTGATAGCGTCCGGGAACGTTTGAGTCAACATCAACAGGTTCCAGTGTCCCGCAAAAAAGTGCCAATGGTGGATCTACCGTTGGGGGCTACAGAGGATCGGGTTTGCGGTACGATTGATATTGAAAAAGCCCTGTCTGAAGGGGTAAAAGCTTTTGAACCGGGACTTTTAGCCAAAGCCAACCGGGGAATTTTGTATGTAGATGAAGTCAACCTCCTTGATGATCACTTAGTTGATGTGCTGTTAGACTCGGCGGCCAGTGGTTGGAATACCGTGGAAAGGGAAGGGATTTCAATTCGTCACCCGGCGCGGTTTGTGTTAGTAGGTTCTGGAAATCCCGAAGAAGGAGAGTTACGTCCGCAATTATTAGATCGGTTTGGAATGCACGCCGAAATTAGAACGGTAAAAGAGCCGAATTTGCGGGTTAAAATTGTTGAAGAACGCACCTCTTTTGATCAAAATCCTGAAGTTTTTTTAGAAAAGCATATTAACGATCAACACCAATTACAACATAAAATTGTAGAGGCTCAAACCCTGCTTTCTTCTGTGGAAATTGATTATGATTTGAGGGTAAAAATTTCTCAAGTTTGTTCAGAATTAGATGTGGATGGTTTACGGGGAGATATTGTTAGTAACCGAGCAGCAAAAGCCTTAGCAGCGTTGGAAGGACGAACAGAAGTAACTGTTGATGATATTCAACGGGTGATTACCTTATGTTTACGTCACCGTTTGCGGAAAGATCCCTTAGAAACAATTGATTCTGGTTTCAAAGTTCAGAAGATTTTCCGTCAAGTGTTTGGTTTACCCGATGCCTAGTGACAGGTAAAGTCGTGTAGCGTTAATTGAAGTGGAAAACCCCTTATTACAGCCGAAATCTGATCCCCCTAAATCCCCCTTAAAAAGGGGGACTTTGATCTGAACTTTCCCAACTAGAAAAAAACCAGGGATTTTATAACTCCGGTTCCCCCCTTTTTAAGCCAGGGTTAGGGGGGATCAAACCGGGAGCCATTTATAGCAGTTTTCAGTTTTCAGATGAAAAAAATAATTTTAGGTTTTGATCCGGGTTTGGCAATATTAGGATTTGGGGCAATTGAGTGTGAAGTTGATGATAAAACTCAGGAACAAAAGGCTGTTTCTCTGATTGATTTTGGGGTAATTAAAACACCAGCAAAAACTGATTTAGGGAAGCGGTTATGTATTATTTATGATGATGTCAACCAGTTATTAACCCATATAAAACCCGATTTAGCCATTGTTGAGAAACTGTTTTTTTATCGGATGGGAAATACGATTGCGCTTGCTCAAGCCAAAGGAGTGTTATTATTAGTCTTGGCTCAACATCAGATTCCGTTAATTGAGTTTACTCCCGGTCAAGTTAAAAAGGCTTTGACGGGACATGGCAATGCGGATAAATATCAAGTTCAGCAAGCGGTTGCACGGGAATTGAATTTAACAGAAATTCCTAAACCTGATGATGCTGCGGATGCTTTAGCCACAGCATTAACAGCTTGGTTTGATCCTGATATAATTTTTCAATACGAATTAATTCACTGAAGTTTAACTGATTATTTATGATAATTCTAACTTCTCAAGAAATTGCTCAATTTCGCTCGCAACTCGCTGAATATTCCGTTGCTTTGGAAGCTTTAGATAGAATTGAAGATTGTGAAGGAGATCTCGAAGATGCGACAATAGAAATGGCAATTCATGTTGGACAATTACCCGATACTTCCGAAAATTGGTTAGATGGTTTAGCGAAACGATATCGCGTAAGTTTGTGTAATAAAGACCTACGAGAAAACTTAATTCAAGGCAATATTAAATCGATGGTAGAAGCTTTAATTGAAGAAAATGAATGTCCGGCATTATTAATAACTCCCGTTGTTCTTTATGCTGTGAAATCGGGAATTGATCAATTTTGTCAACCTTTAGAATATAAATTATAGAGATTTGGTAACAAAAAACCCCCGAAAACGAAAATTTTAGCCTAAAATTGAGAATCAAACATCAACCGAATTTAGGAGTGATTTGTGAGTCCAGAAACCTTAGTCAAAGAACCCCCTGTTACCAGTAGTTTTAGTATTGATGACTTTAATTCTCATGTCATGAATACCTACGCCCGTTTTCCCATAGCATTAGAACGGGGAGAAGGGTGTCGCGTTTGGGATACGAATGGCAAAGAATACTTAGATTTTGTCGCGGGAATTGCTACTTGTACCCTGGGACACGCTCACCCTGCGTTAATTGAAGCGGTGACAAAGCAAATTAAAACCCTGCACCATGTTTCTAATTTATATTATATTCCAGTGCAAGGAGAATTAGCCAAATGGTTAACAGATCATTCCTGTGCAGATAAGGCATTTTTCTGTAATTCTGGGGCGGAAGCAAACGAAGGCGCGATTAAATTAGCCCGGAAATATGCCCACGAAAAATTAAATATTGAAGACCCGGTTATTATTACCGCCCATGCAAGTTTTCATGGTCGAACTTTAGCCACAATTACTGCTACTGGACAACCTAAATATCAAAAAGGTTTTAGTCCGTTAGTGCCAGGTTTTGTTTATGTTCCTTATAATGATATTGATGCTTTAGAATCAACAATTGCTGATGTCGATAAAGACGGGCGACGGGTGGCCGCTATTATGTTAGAAGCACTGCAAGGAGAAGGCGGTGTTCGTCCTGGAGATATTAAATATTTTCAACGAGTTCGGCAAATTTGCGATCAAAAAGGCATTCTTTTAATATTAGATGAAGTTCAAGTTGGCGTGGGTCGCAGTGGTAAATTATGGGGTTATGAAAATTTAGGAATTGAGCCGGATATTTTTACCTCGGCGAAGGGTTTAGGCGGTGGAATTCCCATTGGGGCGATGATGTGTAAAGGTTTTTGTGATGTTTTTGAACCGGGAAGTCATGCGTCTACCTTTGGCGGAAATCCTTTTGTTTGTGCGGTGGCGTTGGCTGTTTGTCAAACCTTAGAACGAGAAAATATTCTGGAAAATGTACAGAAACGGGGTGAACAACTTCGCAGCAAATTAACAGAAATTGCTCTAAAATATCCTGATTTAATTGCTGAAGTCCGAGGTTGGGGTTTAATTAATGGTTTGGAATTAAAAGAAGATGTAGAATTAACCTCTCCAGAGGTTGTAAAAGTGGCAATGGAAGCCGGGTTATTATTGGTTCCGGCTGGCCCCAAAGTCTTGCGTTTTGTGCCCCCTTTAATTGTGACGGAGGAGGAAGTTAATCTGGCTTTACAAGCAGTTGAAAATGCCTTACAACAGTTAACAGCTTGATTTTAGCAAATTCCCTATTCTTCTTTCTTTTATGGAGAGAAGGTAGGGAAAATTAAATAATAAAAGAGCGTCTGAGAGACAGCGAACGCTGCTTAAAAATTTGCTAGAGTTGAAATCCGGTAACAATTTAATCGAGTTGACTATGGCTTACAATGATTTTACTTTAAAACAGTTGCAAAAACAATTTAATCTTAAAATTGAAGATCAAGTTGATTTGTTTACGGATATTAATGCTGTTACTCCTACCAACTTACTGCAAACGATTATTGCAGAAAATTTACCATTAGCGATCGCTATTAGCACCGAAAAAGCCCGTTCTGAATTGTTAATTATGCCAATTTTGTTAGAAGTTAGGAGGCAATTAAATCAAACTATTAGTTTATTTTCTGGTACAGAATTTAATGTTGATTCCAGTCAAGGATTAAATGGATATTGTGATTTTATTTTAACTCTTTCTCCTCAACAAATCACAATTAACGCACCTATTATAACCATTATAGAAGCTAAAAATGACAATATTAAATCTGGTTTAGCTCAATGTGCATCGGCAATGATAGCGGCTCAAATTTTAAATCAACAAGACAATAATTCGATTAAAACTATATATGGATCAGTGACAACAGGAACAGATTGGAAATTTTTAAAATTAGAAGAAAATTGTTTAAAAATTGATCGTCTTGATTATTATATTAATGACTTAAACAAAATTTTAGGAATTTTTATTCATGCCATTAAAACTTCTACCCTTGCGGAATAATTGATTTATGGTTATACTAAATTGATGGAGGTAAACTCACTATGACTACAGCAACAATAAGTTTAAGCGAACAACGCACGGTTTTAAATCAAGTCAGTTGGCAAACATTTATTAATTTATTAACTGATTTAGGAGATAATCGTGCTGTTCGTTTATATTATGATCATGGGGTATTAGAGATTATGACTCCATTGGGAGAACATGAGAATAACAATCGGTTTATTGATGATTTAGTTCGAGCAATAGCAGATGAATTAAATCTGAATCTCAAAAAAATGGGGTCTTTAACGTTAAAACGAGAAAACCTATTAAAAGGTGCAGAACCCGATTCGTGTTATTATTTGGAAAATGAACCATTAGTTAGACATAAACAGAATATTGATTTAGAATCAGATCCGCCTCCTGATTTAGTATTAGAAATTGATATTACCAGCAGTTCTTTAGATAAACGTCCAATTTATGCAGCTTTTGGTGTTGGTGAACTCTGGCGTTATGATGGTAGACAATTAGAAGTTTTTATTTTAGATAAAACCATTGAATCTTATCAGAAATCAACTCAAAGTTTACATTTTCCTTGGCTACCTTTAGAAATTATTCCTCAATATATTCGTCAAAGTTTAATTGATGGCGAAACCGCCACGTTAAAAGATTTTAGAACCTGGGTTAGACAGTTAATGGCTTGAATAGGTAAGGTTAACCGCTATGACAACAGCAACAATAAGTTTACGCGAACAACGCACCCTTTTAAAACAGGTGAGTTGGCAAACATTTATTAATTTATTAAACGATTTGGGAGATAATCGTGCCGCTCGTTTATATTATGATCAGGGAGTATTAGAGATTATGACTCCATTGGGAGAACATGAAAATAATAATCGGTTTATTGAGTGTTTAATTGGTGTGATTGCAGATGAATTAAACTTAAATATTAAAAGATTTGGGTCTTTAACGTTAAAACGAGAAGAATTATTAAAAGGTGCAGAACCGGATTCTTGTTATTATTTAGAAAATGAATCTTTAGTTAGACATAAACAGAATATTAATTTAGAATCAGACCCACCTCCTGATTTAGTATTAGAAATTGATATAACTAGCAGTTCTTTAGATAAAAAACCGATTTATGCTGCTTTTGGTATTCCTGAACTATGGCGTTATAATGGTCACAAATTAGAGGTTTTTATTTTAGATAAAACCATTGAATTTTATCAGAAATCAACTCAAAGTTTACATTTTCCTTGGCTCCCTTTAGAAATCATTCCCCAATATATTCGTCAAAGTTTAATAGACGGAGAAACAGCAACGTTAAAAGCCTTTAGACGTTGGGTTAGAGAAAAAAATCAACAAAAATAAGCATTAAATATATTATTATGAAAGTCCAGCTTCTCTCAACAGTTGACGTTCTTCAATACGTTCAGAACGGTTGAATTGCAGAAGTCGAACCGTTACTCTGCCTTTGGAAGTTAAAGGGATAATTTCAGCATCCCTAAATGAGAAATGTTCTAACCAACGATCTAAACGAGGATGATAAAGAGAGACAATCTCTCCAGTATCAGGGTCTATCGATGTTAAATCAGTTCCTTTATATTGATTGCATAAAGTACAAGATAATGCTAAGTTATCAGCTTCCGTTAAGCCTCCATGTTTTTCCGCAATAATATGATCAATTTCATGCAGAGAAAAAGTAGCAATTTCTGGAATTAAACAATATTCACAACACCCGCTAGATCGTTTCCTTACTAAACGCCGTAGACCTGAAGAAATATGGGTTTTGCTCATATTTTAAGGCTGGACTTGTTTCAGTTTGAGATAGGCTTTAGCTTTAGCTAGACGCACTAAATGTTCTAAATATTCGTATTGTTCCCACTGTTGTTTTTCTTCTGTAATTAGCTCGCCAGTGCGATTTTTTTCGAGTAAACTGTTAATTTGATGTTGTAGGGGTTCAGAAGGACGCAAAGCTAAGATTTCTTCAGGAGAAGGTAAAGAAGCTAAAAATTCCAAAAGGTCTGCGACTCCGGTTAATCCTTTTTGAGAACTGGCGTTTAATTCCCGCAACCCTAGCTCAAAAATTTGGGGCAATTGTGCTTCAAAACAGCGAAGACGTACAACTAAGTCGTCGGGAAGATTTAAGGTAATTTGTGACATCTTTTCATCCCTCCTGATTATTTATAAACTAACTATTGTTTATCAGTAATTGAAATCACATAGGGGTGATAAGTATTGGGTTTATAAGACCCCACCCAAATTTCATATTTTCCCGATAACCATTGACCTTCAATACTGGGATTCATATCTTTAGAATCATCACTACACCAACTTCCTCCCGGCCCACGAATGACTAAAACAGTATCTTCACTACTTTGGACTTGGAGTTTTAAATAATCAAAAAAACTGGTTAAAATCAACGTATGATCGGGTTGTTGATCGACATAACCCATACAAGTCCCCGTTTGAGTGTCTTCTCGCCCTGCGGTATCTTTGGCTAAAGTTGGCCCCCCACTTAATCCGCGAATTAATAGCGGGTTGGGGCTAAACTGAGGACTGAGGGTAATATTTTCAAACATGGGGGTGGATGCGTTCAACGGTTGAGCTTGAACTGAACGAGGCAGTAATAACCCAACCGTCATGATCACAACGCCCAATGCTAAATGTTTTAAAGTTGCATTAGTCATTGTTGGAACTGTTGTATTTATGACTTTTTACCCAGAATTTCTTCTTTTAGGGTATCAAAATCTGCGCTGAGTTCCTTGCGATTACCCGCTTTCAGGAGATAACGATAAATAAACCAAGCTGAATATCCTAAACCAACGGTTTCAAATGTGGGTTTAATTAGAGGAATTTCATTAATGATTTCTACTAATCCCACTAAAATTTTGAAGGTAATTAAGAAAGCAATAATTAAACCGACTGTGGTTAAAGGACGCTTGTATTCCTTAAAGAAACTCCCTAAATTTTCAGGGAGTTGAGATAAAAACGCGAGAACTTCTTCTTTCATAGGATGTAAGGATTGGTTAATAGAATCATAGGAGAAAGTTGTTGGAGAATCAATCACTACTTCAACTTTACTTGTACTCGTAGTTATCGGTTCAGCATTGAATAAAATTTCTGTTGCTGAAGTATTAACCCATTCCGGTTGCACTTCAACAAGTTCCGGTTCAAGGATAGGAGGTAATTCTTCAACAACCTGTTCCACGACTGCTTCTGTCGCCACAGGTTCCTCAACGATAGGTTCAGGTGTCGGTTCTTCCACAGCCACAGGTTCCTCAACGACAAGTTCGGGTGTCGGTTCTTCCACTGGAAGCCACTCATCCAGAACTTGTTCGATCACGGCTTGATCCGTTACAGGTTCGGGTGTCGGTTCTTCTACAACTGGGGTTTCCTCCGCCACAGATTCCGGTGTCGGTTCTTCCACCGGGGGTAATTCTTCAAGAACCTGTTCTACAATTGCTTCATCCGTTATCGGTTCCGTCGGGGTTACAGACTCCTCAACGGGAGTTTCAACCGTTGGGGACTCAGAAGATAGGGATAGGGGGGAATCAACTCCCGTTTCTGCCTCAGATGCTTGGGCGGGCGTCGGATCAACTGTAGGCTTAGATTTTTTAGATTGGGAAGAATTGCCCTTGACATCGGATGATTTGCGAGATCTGGGAGAATTTGACATGATATCTGCCTCGTTAAATATTAACCCGGTAAAACAGTTTGAAAACGAATTAAATCAATCCCTTTTTGATGGAACAATAACCAAGATTCGATTAAATCTGGGCCGTGCATTGTTCCCATCAAAGCTGCTCTGAGCGATCGCATTACTAAGCCTTTTTTGACGTTTGTTTCTTTCATCGCACTATTAATCATTGCTTTCGCAGCATCCGATGTTAAGGGTTGATCCCGTTGTTGGGTTATTTTATCCTGAATTGCCTGCACAATTGCGATCGCATTTTCCTGTTCTAATTGAGTTTTTGCTTCTGCGTCTAACTCAACCCTTGGGGTGGAAAATAATCGGCTCATTTCCACCGCATCTTTAAGAGTTGTTAAACTAGGGCCGATTAATGCCGTAAGCTGCTCTAACCAAGCGCGATCTGAATTCGGGTCAAATTCATAACCCGCTTCTTGCCAATAGGGGATTAATAATGCCATTAATTCGGGTATTGGCATTTTATGAAGATATTGGCTATTAATCCAATTTAATTTATCCCAGTCAAATTTTGCCCCGGCTTTATTTACCCGTTCAAAACTAAAGTGTTTGGCGGCTTCTTCTAAGGTAAATAATTCTTGAGTGGCATCGGGAGGAGTCCAACCCAATAGGGTCATATAATTGGCTAAAGCTTCTGGGGTATATCCCATAGTTTTAAAATCAGAAATCGAGGTGACACCATCTCGTTTTGATAATTTGCGACCCTCGGCATTTAGAATTAACGGCGTATGACCAAATTCAGGAATAGCAGCATTTAACGCTTCATAGAGCAAAATTTGTTTAGGCGTATTAGAAATATGATCTTCACCCCGAATCACCTGGGTAATTTTCATATCAATATCATCTACAACCACCACAAAATTATAAAGCGGTTGCCCAATTTTACCCTCACCGGAAGCTCTGGAAATCACCATATCACCGCCTAAATCACTGCCTTTCCAAGTGACTTTTCCGCGAACTAAATCCGTCCAACTAATTTCTCGATCATCCTCTATTTTGAAGCGAATTACAGCTTGACGACCTTCGGCTTCAAAAGCAGCTTGCTGTTCGGGAGTAAGATGGCGATGGCGGTTATCATAGCGAGGGGCTTGATTGTTGGCTTTTTGGGCTTCTCGCATCGCGTCTAATTCTTCTGGGGTACAATAGCAGCGATAGGCTAACCCTTTCTCCAGTAAGGTTTGGATATTTTGACCATACAACTCTAAACGATCGGATTGATAAAACGGCCCTTCATCCCAGGTTAAGCCTAACCAGGTTAACCCGGCTAAAATGTTTTCAGTATATTCAGGGCGAGACCGTTCTAAGTCGGTATCTTCAACCCGCAGGATAAAGGTGCCACCTTGGTTACGGGCAAATAACCAGTTAAATACAGCAGTTCTGGCAGTTCCTATATGTAAATTTCCGGTTGGACTTGGGGCAAGACGAACTCTAACAGCCATAATCAATTCAATATCAATTTTAATTTAACAGGGGGAGGATTGCCCCGGAGGTTGTGAAAATACACAGATATTGTTACCTTACCATTATTCAGTCGCCTAAGCGCAAAATTTTCTCCAAAGTGGGTCAAGGGTTAAGGTTTTTCAAAGACTAGAAAGTGTTGTTGGGGTAAAAAAGATTGGGTTTCTAAGCATTTTAAACCGATGGCTGCCATTTCTTTTTTGACTTGTCTCTCTGACATTTTATGCAGTTTACATTAGATTCAAACTATTGTTAGACTAGCAAACAATAGCAAAAAATTGATTAAAATTGTTTAAATAGGTGTCGGGGTGCTGAAAAGATCAACTTAACCTCATGTTTCATAGGAGAATCATACCTTGCGGCGAGAATATAACAAATTAGTGCGCGATCGCATTCCCGAACTGATTCAAAAATCAGGGTATGAATGTGATGTTACAACCTTGTCTGAAACCGAATATCGTCAAGCTTTGCGCGATAAAATTCTGGAAGAAGCTCAAGAAGTTGCCCAAGCTTCTGACCGTGAATTAGTCAATGAATTAGCCGATTTATTAGAGGTGATAGACGCCTTAATGGAAAGTTATGGGATTGAAAATGAATGTATTTTATTAGAACGAGATCATAAACGGGCAGAAAAAGGTGGCTTTGAACACAAAATTAAATTACTCTGGACGGAAGCGATCGCCTAAATTTTAAGACTATTCAGGAGATAGTATGTTAAAGTAAAGGATGTTCTTGCTATTCCCAGTTAAGCTGTTAAGCTGTTCCCTATTCCTGCTTGAAAACTTCTAGTTTAATCTATTCAAGATCAGTTAATGTTTAGCAATTATTCCCTACCCTGGTTAAAGGCTTCCTATACCTTACCTGTTGTTTATTCCCGACTGGTTTGGTGGTCGATGATGTATCCCTCGATCTGCGCCAGCGAACTCTGGAAAGCCTATTGGAAATCTGACTCATCCCCAACACCTTCTCCCTCTCCTCTCCCAGAGGAACCCGTTATTGTGACAATTTCAGAGGAGATCGCTGAAGTTGTGGTGGAGGTTGAACCTGTCGTGATTCTTCCCCTAGCTGAAGCAGAAATTCCCCTCACTTTAGAACCACCCCATATTGTTGAGGAAAAACCGTTGACAATACTAACGGTTGAAGTTGTACAAAATCCTTCTATTTTAACAGAAACCCCACCCCAATCTTTACCAGTTCCTTCTCGACAAAGACCCGAAAATCGCCAGCGAGTTATCAAATTATTACAGTCTTTTGCCATTACTCAATTAGAGGATATTAATCGTTTAACCTTAGATCGAACTAAATCCTTAGCAAAAGCATTAGGAATTTCTCAAAGTATTCAAGGGGAGAAGAAAAAAACGGCTGTTCTCAAGGATGAAGTCAAACAACGATTACTTGATTCTGGTTTATTATAATATTGAACAGGGAACAGGGAACAGGGGGAAAAGATTTTACAGTCTAGGTTTGCTGCATCAGTCTATGTTAATCCTCGTATTTCCATGACTGCTATAATTAACGGTTAATATACTTGAATTATGTATGGCAGTAACACGAATTAGAATCGCTAAAGATAAGGCTGAATTAGTGCGATCGCTGACGGAAATCGAAGGCAAAACAGGGCCGTTTCAAACTTATGCTGATGTGGTGGCTTTTGCTGCATTATTAGGAAAACGACGCCAAAAACGGATTCCTGTTGATGGACTTTCTAAACGTGATCCAGGGCCGATTTCAATGGAAGTTTTTATTTCTAGGGGCTATGATGCTATTATTAAATTAGTAGGGATTTCAGAAACCCAAAATCCTAAACTTTTATCTCCCTTTGAACTTGAAGCCGAAGAACAACGAGGGTTAATCTTTGAAGAATATGCGAATGGCGGTTTAGAAATATTGCGAGAGGAATGTCGCGGCACCGTTGATTATTCAGATCGATTATTATTAATATTAATGGCAGAACGCGATCGCCCATCCCAACCCGAAGGCGAATTTGATTTAAGTCGTTTTCTGGGTTAAATTCCTGTTTCGTAGGGGCGGGTTCAAGACAATTTCTGTTAATTACCAAAAATCTCAATAAACCCGCCCTCTTTCTTTCTTAATTCTCTTTTCTAATTAACAGCAACCCTAGAGAACCCGCCCCTACAAAATCCAACCTAAATGAGCTTTAACTGTGGTCATGGCTATTTTAACGTTACTTGCAGTAAAAGATATCTTATAAGGATTATTAAGCTTTTTCGGGTTAGGGTCAATGGTAATCACATTTCCTTGCCAAAGTTCACTTTCCCTTGACCAGTCGATGGCCGCTAATTCAGAGACTTTTTCTAAATCAAAAGTATGGCTATATTGATCATAAGTTAGATGTAGTAACCGCCCTAAAATTTCCAAGCCAATACTGACCCCTAAGATATATTTATCTTTAAAAATATCAATTTCATCAATAGTTAATTCTTCTTTAGGAGTTTGGGCAATATATTGAGTAGAAGGACATTCCTCAAAAAACTGATTTAAACAACTGGCTAATTGTTTTGAAGCAATATCAACATCATAGTCCATTAATTCATCACTGGGATTATCTGTAAATACACAACTGACAAACCGGACAATAAAATTCATCGTATAAATTAATTTCTGTTTACTCGCAGGACTGGCTTTAATTTTCTCGGTTTTTTCTTTAAACATGAATACAGATTCAACTAAATTCTTAGTAATACCAATTCTGCCCGAAAACTCTCCAAAAGAAATTAATAAAGATTTATCTAGTTGTCTAGTTTGTGCCATATCTCTAAAATCAGTTTGACATTGATTAAAATTACTTTCTAAAACCAATGTAATCGGAAAATCATGATCGGCAATGAATTCGGCTGTAGCTATATTTTCGATTAATTCATGAATAGCCCGTTTGCGATGTTGACCATCAGTAATATCTAGTTTTGTAGTCCGGGGAATAATTACAAAACAAACCCCTCGACCTAAATCTATAACTTCAATTTTTGCCGGGTCAACATTAGCGGTTAAAGTTCCAATAATCCAAGGTTTATCTTGACTGACTCGCTTTTTAATATAGTCTTTAATTTCTTCGGCATGACCTTTAACTTCCGGGCGATTTTTTCCTGAATCTGGGTTATTATCTAAAGAAGGTTTTGCTTGTAATAATGTTGGTAAATCATCGGCAGGGACGTTAATTTGAATCATTTTCCGTTTGCCTTGTTGCAACAGTAAGCCAATATAGCACTTTTCACGGTAATTTTGAGTAAAAAGGGGTGCCAATAGAGAATCAATTCTCAGGCTTAATTCTGAGGGGCTATTATTATTTGTATTCATTTGAAGGAAACCATAAAAAAGGTTACTGAACTTATTTTAAATCTTTTTCTGACATTTGTACAAAATAATTTGCTATTTTATTTTTCTGAAAATCGTTGTTTCTTTTAACTCAATTCTTTTTAATATTCTCCGAATATTTACGGAGTTAATTATTGTCACCGGAATCGGTTTTAAGTGTTGACTAAAAAATCAAGAGTATGGGCGTGTTCCCCCTTACGATATTATCTCTCCGGCGGCGGGTTTTGTCAACCCCCTTTCCCAGAAAAATCGAAATTTTTTTGAGTAGAAATAATTTTTTCGGATGGAAAATATTATCTTAACCACAAAGACACAGAGACACAAAGAGGTTATAAGGTTTGGGGTAAACCGACTTCTTTGGGTTTAACGAATTTACCGTCAAAACTGACAGCTTTATTTTCAAATGTCCTAGCATCGGCTAAGGCTTTGCGTAACTCCGCGCATTCCATGGGTTGCTGCATTCCCCCTAATAAATAGATGAGTAATTTGGCGGCTAAGTCTTTTCCGGCGACTCTGACCCGGCGTTTATTGGGGTCATATAATACCCCATACCAGAGGGAGTCAGGATATTCCATGCCGCTAAACCCCCCAGACCCATCAAAACTTTGCAATTTCTCGAAAATCTCTGTTACCGACCGTTGTTGATAAAAGACTAACACCCCCAAGGCTGCGGCTACGGCCACTTGTCCCACCGGACGAAATAGTAAATTTCCCTCGCCTCCAGGTTTCTCAAAACTAAACCGCCGTAATGCGGGAGTTTCCCAACTGTCTTCTAAGCGTTGATAACTCGGTAAACTCGCCATCCCATCAAAAAGTTGTTGTAATTCCTGAATACCTGTTTCTAACTCTTGGGTTGTGGGGCGTCGGGGGACTAACCCGGGTTTGGCGGCTTTCCAGTGGGGAAATTTGGGGGTTAAATACCGTTGACCCATATCTGTTAGGGCTTGCAGGGTAGTTAATACCGTTGACTTGGAGGCGACGGTGGCACTATCCCAATTAATTCTAGGGTGGCGTCCGGGTTTATCGCAAAATAAAGTATGGGAAACGACGACCTGACGAGTAACAATAGAAAACCCATCGTCTTCATCCAATAAGGCTAACTGTCCTTTACTGAGTTTGACGGCCATTAAGTTAACGTGAACAAAAATAGACCTTACCCGTTGTCTGGCTTCGGCGCGAGTTTCTCCCTTGACCACTGCGGGAATAAATTCTACTCCGATGGTTTCCTGGGATAACTGTTGTAACTGTTGGGGAGTGATACCGAATTTTTGGGTCATCTCTTTAACGGTAATAGCATCGCCGACGGGTTTTTTCTGTTTGCTATAGGGTTGTAAACGTCCTGTGCGTAGGAGTTGCATTAACCCTTGTATCCCCATGAGGCGATGTTGTCCATCTAGGGCAAATACGGATATATCCCCAGACATTTGCAATAGTCCCAGTTTTCCTTGACTATCCAGGGGTAAAAATTCAATGGCGGACTGGGTGGCTTGGCCCTGTTTATCCCATTGAGATGCTTGGGGGTTATCGACCCAGGGGGGACTGAGGACGACTAACACCGCCGGGAATTTATGGTCTTTGTGGTTGGTGAGATATTGGGTTAAGGTCGCTTGACGTGACCAGTCGAGGGGACGTTGAAAAATCTCATCAACGGTTTCAGCGTCGCGCTCTACGTTACCTGTTGAGTCTAAATGAGGTTGAAATAAGGGCAGTTGGGAGGCAAAACCGACTTTGGCGGCTATCCATTCTAAGGTAACAGAACTGATAAAGGTTTCGGTTCCGGCCATATAGGTTTTTTGAACCAGTAGGCTATCTGCTTGTTGTAGATAGGGTTTCAGCAGTTTTGCTATTGTTTCTTGGGCTTCGGAGTTAAGTCGGGTTTCAGTATCCATCAGGATTATGTTGCTAAATGAGTCAATAAATGTTATAATATCCAAAAATGGTTTTTAAAAATTTAACTAATGTTTTTAAAAACCATTTTCTGAGTCCTATCTTACCGAAATAGTAAGGTTTTGGGAATATCTGTAATTTCTGAAAAGAGGGAATAGCCATGACTGAAGAACAGCCACAGAAGCGTTCAAGTGCTGAAATTATCGTGATGCAACGTCAAGAAGATGCTGTAAATCAAGCATTTGCTGATGCTGCTACTTGTGGTGCAAGAGTATTTCAATGTCATGTCTATGAACAAGGACAGAGAGTTCACTTAGCTTTTTGTATCTCTTTTGAGCAACTACTTGAAATGGCTAAATTTCAAACAGCAGATAAGAAAAAACATAGATCTAATGCTGAAGATGTGATGAACCGTCCTATAGATAAATCCCATGTTAATGAAATTGCCAAATACTTACTAGAAACTGATAACTATATTCTACCTTCATTTATTTTTAATTGCAAAACACCGATTAAGGTTTTTACGTTTGGTTCCAAAATAACGCAATTTGGTTATGCTGTTTTACCAAGTAATGTTGAACTGTATGTTACAGATGGTCAACATCGGATTAAAGCAATTGAAAAAGCAGTTCAAGAAAGACCTGAATTATTGAACGATAGTGCAACAGTATTAGTGGTTCAAGAAGATGATATTGATCAGATTCATCAAGATTTTGCTGATTGTGCTAAAAATAAGCCAATCGCGGCAGCGTTACTCGCTACATTTGATGTTAGTGATGCTTTATCAAAACTTACCCGTGATATTTCAAAAGATTTAGTTATTTTTGCAGGACGTATTGATAAAATTTCTAAAACACTGAACAAAGATCCAGATTACTTATTTACAATGAATCAGTTACGACTGGGGATGGCAGAATTTTTGTTTGGTTCATCTCAAAAACAGGTGATTGAATCTCGTAAAAATCAAAATAGAGAGCAGCTAAAAGTATGTTTAGAAAAGGCTAAATATTTCTATCTTGAATTTGCTCAACATAATGAAGGATGGAGTTTACTTCTTACCCCAAAATCTGGAACATCAAATCTTGATTTTTATAAATTACGTCAAGAAAGAATAGATTGTCATAGTGTGGGATTGCAATTGATTAGTCGAGTAGGGCATTTAATTTTCTTTCAAAATGATTTTACAGAGGAGCAACAGAACTTGTTAATTAAAACATTAGCTAATTTAGGTTATCAAAGGTCTACATCTCTATGGGAAAACAGTCTACTGATGAATGATGGTAATGGAAATATGAAAATCATAACTCAAACAACAGCAGTTAATAAAGCATTTAGAATTGCTGTTTCTGAGGTTGAAAATCAAACAGGTCTATTGTTAAAGTAAGCCTAAAATTTTATTTATGGGATGTAAAAAATGACTACAATTCAGGAAATTTTTCTATTAAAACGTACTGTCAATGAGTTTATAGAAGATTTAGAAAAATCTACTCAAGAAATCCAAGATTTATACTGCTTGGATCAAATACCTTGGATTATTGGTGTATCTTGGGGAAAAGATAGTACAGCAACATTACAACTAATTTGGAATGCTATCTCAAAACTGCCTATAGAAAAGCGTCAAAAAACAATTTATGTAATTACAACAGATACTTTAGTTGAGAATCCTATTGTTTCTACTTGGGTGCGTAAATGTATTACTCAACTAAAAAAAGCTATTCAAGAGCAAAATATGCCAATGGAAGCTCATTTATTACATCCAGAAGTTTCCCATACTTATTGGGTTGGTTTAATTGGTAAAGGTTATCCCGCACCTCGTCTTAAATTTCGATGGTGTACTTCTCGATTAAAAATTGATCCATCTAATCGCTTTATTCGTGATGTTGTAAGAACTAATGGGGAAAGTATTATAGTTCTAGGAACTCGCAAAAGTGAAAGTGTTAGTCGTGGCAAGAGGATGAGAGAACTTGAAGGTCAGCGAGTCCGTGAACGCCTCAGTCCTAATGTTAGTTTGCTCAATTCTTTAGTTTATACGCCGATTGAAGATTGGCGTACTGATGAAGTTTGGATGTATTTAATGCAGTGGGAAAACCCTTGGGGGGGTAATAATCAAGAATTATTCGTTTTATATCGAGGTGCAACCGCAGATAATGAATGTCCCCTAGTTGTGGATACTTCAACCCCTAGCTGTGGTGATTCTAGGTTTGGATGTTGGGTTTGTACATTAGTAAATAGTGATAAATCCTTATCGGCAATGATTCAAAATGATCAACAAAAAGAATGGTTACAACCTCTGATTGATATTCGTTTAGAATTAGATATCCAAAATGATCGAGATAAACGAGATTTTAGACGAATATTTGGAAAAGTTCAACTATTTGAACGAAATGTTGATGGGGAAATATCCGTTGAGCCTATTCCGGGGCCATATACTAAAAAATGGCGAGAACATTGGTTAAGACGGGTATTAGAAGCTCAACAACAAATTAGACAAACAGCACCGGAAGAATATCGAGATATAACCTTAATTACAATAGGAGAACTTAGCGAAATTCGGCGAATATGGTTAGAGGAGAAACACGAATTTGATGATAGTGTACCTAAAATTTATCAGGAAGTTATGGGAGAAGCGTTTGAAGACCCCCGTTTGGGTGCAGGAAATACTGTTTTAGGTGGAGATGAATGGCAACTTTTAGAAGAACTGAGTCAGGGGGATACAATGTATATGGAACTGATGGCTAAACTCATTGATACCGAACGTCAATATAAAACAATGGCGAGACGAAATGGCATCTATGATGATTTAGAAAAGTGTTTAGAAACCAGTTCTCGACCTCAACAGGATGCTATTGATAACGCTCATTATGAACGTAATTTGAAAGAAGCAGCAAAAACCGGAAGCGTTGAACAAGTTAAGCAAGCTGTTGAGGGAAAAAACCCCGACCCTCCGCAACAGTTAAGTTGGGCAACTTTGAAATTTCAAAACCCTTCTTAAGATTAACAGGTTAACAGATTAACAGATTAACAGATTAACAGGCAAGATGCCTGTTCCACATATCCCTATTTTTATTTATGATTTTCCTAGAATTAACTGTAGAAAACTTTGGCCCCTATCGGGGTAAACAAGTGATTGATTTACGTCCCCAAATTAATGATAATGTGATTAGTCCGATTGTGTTATTAGGCGGCATGAATGGAGGCGGCAAAACAACCTTAATGGATGCGATGCGGCTGGCACTTTATGGACAACGCGCTCAATGTTCTACGAGGGGAAGTTTAAGTTATCCTGACTTTTTGAAACAAGCCGTTAATAAACAGACTTTAGCCCATGAAGAAACCAGTGTTGAACTGTTATTTGAACATATTATTAAAAATATGCAAGTCGAGTTTCGGGTCAAACGTCGCTGGACAAGAAACCCGAAAAATGGTAAAGATATTTTAGGGATATTAATTGATGACTGGCCGGACTCTGCTTGGTTAGAAACTTGGGATGAACGCATTGAAGATTTTTTCCCTATTGGGATTTCTAATTTATTTTTATTTGATGGCGAACAGGTCAAGGAATTAGCTGATTTAGAGAGTCCGCCTAATGTTGTGGTGCAAGCCATTCAATCTTTATTAGGATTAGAATTAGCAGAACGGTTAGCCATAGATTTAGATATTTTAGCTAACCGCAAACGTAAGCAGTTAGCCGACTCTAAGGAGTTAGCTGATTTAGAAGAAATTGAAAACAAGTTAAATCTTTATAAATCGGAATGGGAGGAGTCTGAAAAAGCAGTATTAGCTCTAAAGGAAAAGGCGGGAATAGCTAGAAAAAAATTATATGCAGCTAAGGATAAATTTAAACTCGAAGGCGGAAAAATCGCCGGAGAACGCAGCCAATTAGAAAAACAATTAGAAGATGAGAAGAAAAAAGCCCAACAACAACGTGATTATTTATGTGAATTAGCGGCTGATTATTTGCCTTTGGCTTTAATTACACCTTTATTAATTCAGGCGAAAACTCAAGGAGAAAAGGAGTTAAATCGAGAAAAAGCTAAAGTAGCTCAGGATTTTATTAAAGATAGAGATCAACGTTTATTAGAATATTTAGAAGAACTTAAATTAGCTAAAAAACAATTAGAAACGGTTAAAAGTTATTTAGAAAATGATTATCAACAATTAACAGATAATCATCAGAATCAAGAAACTCTATTTTTAGGACTTGATGACAAAGTTTTGAATCAATTAAAAACCGTTTTAGATCATCAACTTCCGAGTCAAATTCAACAGTCCCAGGATGCTTTAAATGCCTTAAGCATTATTGAAGAAGCTATTTCTAGTACCGATCAACAATTGGCTGTGGCTGCACCGCCAGAAGTCTATGAACAACTGTTAGAAAAAGTTTCCCAAGCACAAGGGGAATTAACTAAAGTTGAAACTGCTATTGAACAAGCAGAACAACAGTTAAAAAAATGTCAAAGCGAATATGAAAAAGCCAAAAAACACTTAGAACAATATAGTCAAAATACGATTGATCGAAAAAATGTTAATCATATTATTGATAGCGTGGCTAAAGTTCAAACTACCCTGAAATTGTTTAAGGAAAAACTCACCCTCAAAAAACTGAATAAATTAGAAGTAGAAGTAACTGAATGTTTCCGCTATTTATTACATAAATCTGACTTAGTGCATCGAGTTATTATTGAAACGGAAGATTTTAGTTTATCTTTGTATGATCCTCAAGGACAACCTGTTGAGAAACATCGTCTTTCGGCGGGGGAAAAACAACTGTTAGCGATCGCTTTTTTATGGGGGTTAGCGAGAGTTTCAGGATTAAATTTACCCATTGCTATTGATACTCCATTAGGTCGTTTAGACTCCTCCCACCGCCAAAATTTAATTGAGCGGTATTTTCCCGCCGCCAGTCATCAAGTTATATTACTCTCGACGGATACGGAAATTGGGGAAAAGGAAGTTAATAGTTTACGAGAACAGGATGCGATCGCCCGTGAATATTTACTCAAATATGATCCCAAACAACGCCAAACTCGCATTGAGCCGGGTTATTTCTTTTAGGAATTACGAATTACGAATTACGAATTACGAATTACGAATTACGAATTACGAATTACGAATTACGAATTACGAATTACGAATTACGAATTACGAATTACGAATTACGAATTACGAATTACGAAT
>CAITND010000231.1 GCA_903893625.1 uncultured Oscillatoriales cyanobacterium | reverse complement strand
TCTGAAACCATAACTGTTTGGCTCGAATTTAGCCTCCCATTCTGGTTCTAACGCTAGTTTGACTAACGCTTGTAATGCGCGGTCGTCCCCCCCAACCCCCCGTGCACGGGGGGCAGGGGGGGTGGGTATTCCTAATGGACGAGTTTCGGTTGAACCTGGTTTGGGAATCATTACTCTACGAGTAGGTTTTACCTTACCTGTTAACTTTAGTCGTCCTACAAGGCTCATACGTTGCTTTGGGGTTAGAGATTTAACTCCATCCACACCCGCCGTATTTTTGCCTTGATTGTCTTGTGTTACCCGACGAACTGCGATACATTTTGCTGACCAAGACCTAATCAGGGTCTTTTGAAGTTTGCGAACTGCTTTAACATCGCCTCGTTCACTCGCTCGAAATATGCGCTTTTGCAACTTAAAAGTCACCCGTTCTAGCTTGCGCCAGTTGATGTCTTTCCACTCCACCGTCTGATTGTTCAGCGTTTTAGATTTATTCATTGCTACTTGTTCTATTTCTTTGGAATTACCGAGTATCTGTCAGCATATCCCTTGCATTACCAAGGGCATTCGCTTTTGATACCATCCTTTCCCTGACTATCATTCGTTAGCTACTTACTGGATTTCGACCTTTCCAGAGATAATTAGGGGTTACTTCGTTCCGATTACACATTTGTTTGAAGTCTTTAGTGTGATGCTTTCCACCGGGTTTATTGGGCGGTGCTTATAAGTCAACCGTACAATTGCTTATGCCCTATCCTTGCCTTTTGGCTTGGTGTTAATCAAGTTTTATCTTGATTTAGCCATTACACCATTAAGATTGACGATGGTTTAAACACATCTTTGCTTGCGCTACGCATGGACTTCTGGCTCGATAGTTACCGGATTTGGCTGCCAGTAGTTCTACCTTTTAACCCCGCTTTAGTCTGTTGGTTGCTACCCATTCAAACTAGGGGTTATGCTTTCACCTCTGCACTTGAGGGATGGGACTTAATTCACAGAATTTCACCCACAAATGTAATCAGTTATCACCAGTCTTAACAACTGGGCTAACCGTCCCATAAGCTTTTTGGCTTATTTTAGGTTAAACGAATCGCACACATGGGTATCTACCGTTACCCCCATATTCAAGCCATAGCCATGAGCTAACACCACATTAGCCGTTTTCCGGGCCACTCCAGGGAGTTCTAACAGGTGTTCCATCAACTTTGGCGGTTGTCCCCCATATTTTTCCGCCAGCAGTTGACAGGAGGCTTGAATATGGCGAGCTTTGTTGCGATAGAACCCCGTTGACCGCACTAAGGTTTCCAGTTCTGTAATCTCCGCTTTTGCTAAACTTTCCGCATCAGGAAAGCGAGCAAATAGGGCGGGAGTGACTTGATTGACTCGTTCATCGGTACATTGGGCTGATAAAATTGTAGCCACTAATAATTGCACCGGAGTTTCATAATTCAAACTACAAGTTGCATCAGGATACAGGCGTTTGAGTCGCAATAAAATCTCTAATGCTCGTTGTTTTGTCCCCCGCTTTTTCTGAGTCACCATATTGATAGTTTACTGTTGAAAGAGCGATCGCACCCAACTTAAATCTGTTAAATTAACGGTATCTCGAATAATCAAGAAAACCCCTAATCCTAACAACAGCATTAACCCGGTTTGCATCACACTTTCTTGGACTTTATCGGGTAAGGGTTTACCTCGAATGGCTTCGATTAATAAAAAGGCTAATTGACCGCCATCTAAAGCCGGAAGTGGGAGAATATTAATGAAGGCTAAGTTAATACTAATTAACGCTGCAAATTGAAATAAATTGCCAGCATTAGAACGGGCAATATCCGCCCCAATTGCTACAATTCCAATCGGGCCAGATAACTGTTCGGCGGTTTCACCAAAGTTACTAATCAGTTGCCCAAAACCGGATACTGTTAAATTAATAATCCGTTGAAATTCCGTTGCTCCTTCCGTTAATGCCTGAATCGGGTTGGTGGCTCGATGACGAATAATAGTTCCATTCGCAGTTAATTGTACTCCAATCCGACCTTTACCATCATTTCCCAGATCAGGAACAACCTTGAGAGATACAATTTTGTCCTGTCGTTTAAGCTGCATGGGCAAGGGTTGATTTGGATGGGTTTTAATCACTTCAATTAAGGTTTTAATTGAAGTTTCAGAAGCCCCTAATTCTTTACCATCCACTGCCAAAATAATATCTTTTGATTCAATTCCGGCTCGGTTAGCGGCGGAACTGACATTTTGAGTGACTTCTGCCACTTTCACCCCAGGTTCATAATTAAAACTGGGAACCCCAATAATGCCAATTTGAGTCACTAAAAGAAAGTAGGCAAAAATTAAATTGGCAATCACTCCCGCACTAATCACAATTGCTCGATCTAAAACGGGACGATTACTGAGTAAATTCGGGTCATCTTTAGGAATGGTACTATCAGGATCTTCATCGGGAAATCCTACATATCCTCCTAACGGCAGACCTCGAATGGCATACTCCGTTTCTGACCCTTGATATTTCCACAATATCGGGCCAAAGCCAATGGAAAAACGATTAACATGAATATTCTGTAAACGAGCGGCTAAAAAATGCCCCAATTCATGAACGATAATTAACACTGCAAGAACTGCGATCGCTGCCAATACTGACATGAATAAATCCTGTAAAACGACATAAGAGCGGTTCTAACCATTCTAATATCTGGTGTTGATAGTTGACGGTTGACGGTTGGCGGTTGGCTCTCAGAAGGGGGTTTATCAACAGTGGGTTTTAACAGTATGATAGTCACACAGGAATAATTTAACGATTGACCCAAAACCCCATCTTCACCTAACGGTTAACAGCCAACAGCCAACAGCCAACAGCCAACACCCAATATGACAACAACCATTTCTCGTACTCCTCTATATAACGTCTCGGTTGAATTCAATGGCCGCATGGTGCCTTTTGCGGGTTGGGAAATGGCGGTTCAGTTTACAGGAATTAGCCGAGAACATGAAGCCGTCAGACAAGCGGTGGGAATGTTTGATATTTCCCACATGGGTAAATTTATTCTGCGAGGGGAACGTCTAATTGATGCGTTACAAGCCCTCGTTCCCTCAGACTTGAGCCGTTTACAACCCGGTGAAGCCCAATATAGCGTTTTATTAAATGTCCAGGGCAAAATTTTAGACGATATTATTTTTTATGATCAAGGAATTGATCCGGTGACAAATCTGCCCCAAGGGGTGATGATTGTGAATGCGGCAACTAAATCACGGGATAAAGCGTGGATTAGTGCCCATATTGAGGATCAAGGGGTAACATTAGAGGACTTATCCAGAGATCAAGTCTTATTAGCTGTTCAGGGGCCACAAGCTGAAGCCTTATTACAACCCTTGGTAAACGATGATCTTTCTAAGGTTAAATTTTTTGGTCATATTAATACAACAATTTTGGGACAACCTGCGTTTATTGCCCGCACAGGATACACCGGAGAAGATGGATTTGAAATTATGGTTGCTCCTGATATCGGTGTAGAATTATGGCAAAATTTAGCCGCAGCAGGTGTAATTCCCTGTGGTTTAGGAGCCAGAGATACCCTACGTTTAGAAGCAGCAATGGCTTTATATGGGCAAGATATTGATTTAACCACCACCCCATTAGAAGCGGGTTTAGGTTGGGTTATTCATTGGGAAACAAAGGGTAAATTTATTGGTCGTCGCGCCTTAGAACAACAAAAAGCTAATGGCGTTACTCAAAAATTAGTCGGGTTAGAAATGCAAGGACGACATATTGCGCGTCACGGATATCCGGTTTTATTTAATAGTGAAAGAGTGGGAGAAATTACCAGTGGTACCTTATCCCCAACGTTAGGAAAAGCGATTTCAATGGCCTATGTTCCCGCCGAATTATCCAAAATTGGTCAATCCTTAGAAGTTGAAATTAGAGGTAAAACTTACCCCGCAACTGTTGTTAAACGTCCCTTTTATCGTTCTCCTAATCGCCCGAAGAAATAAGCAGGGGGAGCAGGGGGAGCAGGGGAGGCAGGGGGAGCAGGGGGAGCAGGGGGAGCAGGGGAGCAGGGGGAGAAGAATAGTGCTACGTCAACAGTCAACAGTCGTAGGGGCGGGGTTACCCCGCCCGTACCAGCCAACTATGAAATTACTGACTATTGGATGGCGGGAATGGGTGGCTTTACCTGGTTTGGGGATTGGACAAATTAAAACCAAAATTGATACAGGTGCGCGTTCATCGAGTTTGCACGCTTTTGATATTCAGATTGTTGAATTTCAGGGAAAACAACGAATTCGGTTTAAAGTACATCCCATCCAACGCGATACAATCAATACGGTCAGTGCTGAAGTAGACTTACTAGAATATCGTCCCGTCCGTAATTCTGGCGGACAGACGGAATTAAGACCTGTGATTTTAACGTATATTGAACTGATGGGAAAAAGATGGTTAATTGAATTAACTTTAACAAATCGAGATGCTATGGGATTTCGGATGTTATTAGGAAGACAAGCAATCAGAGGACAGTTTTTAATTGATTGTCGTCAATCCTTTTTAAGTAATTTTAAATAGAGCAAAAAACGTAACAGTTTACTGATTACTGATTACTGATTACTGATTACTGATTACTGATTACTGATTACTGATTACTGATTACTGATTACTGATTACTGATTACTGATTAAGGGTATTGATTGTTATGAAAATTGCGATCTTATCCCAAGATAGTTCCCTGTATTCGACCAGAAAACTGAGACAAGCCGGGGAACAACGGGGTCATGAGATACAGATTATTGATTATTTAAGATGCCATATTTCGATTAATTCCCCGAATCCAACTATTATTTATGAAGGGAATGATTTAGAAGAATTTGATGCAATTATTCCTAGAATAGGCGCGTCAAAAACATTTTATGGAACGGTAATTGTCCGTCAATTTGAACTCATGGGAGTATTTACTTTGAATGAATCCCAAGGAATTGCTCGTTCCCGTGATAAATTATATACGTTGCAAGGGTTAGCGAAAGAAGGAATTCGTTTACCGAAAACCGGATTTACCACTTCTATTAAAGATATTGATAGTTTAATTAAACTTGTGGGGGGCGCTCCTTTAATTGTTAAGCTATTAGCAGGAACTCAAGGAATGGGGGTAATTTTAGCTGATAGTTATCAATCCGCTAAATCAATTATTGAAGCTTTTCAAGGGTTAAATATTGATGTTTTAGTGCAGGAATTTATTCATGAAGCGGATGGATCAGATTTGCGCTGTTTAGTGATTGGGGATAAAGTGGTGGCGGCGATGAAACGACTCAGCAACCCTGGAGAATTTCGCGCTAATTTACATCGAGGAGGAAAAGCTGAAAATGTTAAATTAACCGCAGAAGAACGCAATATGGCGATTAAATCCGCAAAAGTAATGGGATTAAAAGTCGCAGGGGTTGATCTAATTCGTTCCCATACAGGGCCCTTGGTTTTAGAGGTGAATTCATCCCCTGGATTAGAAGGAATTGAAACAATTACGGGTATTGATGTGTCGGATAAAATTATTGAATTTTTAGAGAAAAATGCGATGAAAGGAAAAGTAGAGAAAGCTGAGGGTAAAAATTACAAGTGATTACTTTTTTGTTAATTTTTTATAAAGGAGCGATCGCTTTGCTATAATAATTATAATTATTTTATGAAATAGATTTCTTTGATCAAGAGTATGTTAAAATGTTAAACAACGGAGGTACAACACAATGGCACTAACGGCTCAACAGATCGCGGATTTAATGCCGGATACCAGTCAATTAGAAAGTGATGAACCGGAGATGGAAAGTTCTTTACATTATTTACAATTAGCTTTATTAGTTTCTTGTTTAGATTGGCTCTGGCGAGATCGAGAGGATTATTTTATCGGAGCTAATTTAACCGTTTATTATAGTCAACAACAACTCAAAAATCGAGAATTTAGAGGCCCAGATTTTTTTGTTGCCAAAAATACAGCAAAACGTCCGCGTCGGTCTTGGGTCGTCTGGCAAGAAGATGGTAAATATCCTGATATTATTATCGAATTACTCTCAGATTCTACCGCAAATGTTGATCGAGGAGAAAAGAAAACCCTCTATCAAAATCGGTTTAGAACCCCCGAATATTTCTGGTTTTCTCCCGAAGATTTAGAGTTAGCTGGATTTCGCTTAAGCGGTGAAGAGTATGAACCCATTTTGAGCAATGAATCGGGGTTGTTGTGGAGTCATGTATTAGGGTTATATTTGGGAATTTATTACAATCAACTGCGTTATTTTAGTGCCGAAGGTGAATTAATTCCCACTCCAGAAGAAGCCGCACTCCAAGCTCAAACTTTCGCAGAAACGGAACACCAACGGGCCGAAACCGAACGTCAACGGGCGGAAACGGAGCATCAACGGGCGGAAACGGAGCGTCAACGGGCGGAAACTGAACGTCAACGGGCGGAAGGTTTAGCCGAACAACTGAGAGCATTGGGGATTAATCCCGACTAAGTGGGCCAAACTATTTGATTCTCAAAATCAAATAATTCTTCATACCTCTGTAGAGACGTTGTATACAACGTCTCTACAGAGGTATTTGTTGATCAATAGAAGCCGAAGATGAGGAAGGCAGGTTATAATTTGTTACGGAAGTTAGCAAAACTACAAGTTTTATGAGTAAACCCGCCGTGAATTCGTTTTTTGTGGGCCGCGCCTTAGCGGAAGGACTGTACGAACAACTGGGAAACAGTCTGGCCAACTTCCTGAGTGAACTGGGGAAATTTGACGCCGAACAAAAAGAACATCTGCGACAATTTACCCAACAGGTGATGGAACGTGCCTCCCAAGAAGCTGGAACCGTTGTTACCGATAGTTCTTCCTCCTTTAACTCCCCATCCTATAACGGTGAACCTGTAGATTTGCAAGCCACTATTGATGAACTGAGGGCGGAAGTGGCGGAATTGCGCTCCGAACTTCAACGGTATCGCAATCGTACCGTGTAAACTTTCTTGTAGTCAAAACACGCGCTTATTGGGTCAACTTAATTTTGGAAACGGTCGTGCCTGTTAATAACTCAATTCGGGGTTCCGACTCGGAGCAACGGATTAATCCGCCTTCAGTAACTCCCCCCCGCAAAAATTATGGGGGAAAAGCTTACCGTTGGAACCGCAAAAATTATTCCCGTCAACGACGTTTTATTGATATTTGGACGTTTGTATTGACGTGGTTAACTTGGTTGTGGATCGACAGTAAAAAATGGAGTTACGGGGGCGGTTTTACCGAAGAAAAAAAGAATGCTCGTCGTCGAGCGCAAGCGATTTGGGTGAGGGAAACCTTTTTAGATTTAGGGCCAACATTTATTAAAGTTGGACAATTATTTTCCACCCGTGCCGATTTATTTCCGATTGAATATGTAGAAGAACTCTCCAAACTCCAAGATAAAGTTCCCGCCTTCAGTTACGAAGAAGCGGAAGAAATTATCCTAGAAGATCTGGGTAAAACCGTCCAAGATTTATTCCAAAATTTTGATCCGATTCCCTTAGCGGCGGCCAGTCTGGGTCAAGTTCACAGAGCCCAACTGCATTCCGGTGCGGATGTGGTGGTTAAAGTTCAGCGCCCTGGACTGAACAAATTATTTGAAATTGATTTAGGCATTCTGCGAGGCATTGCTCGTTACTTTCAGAATCATCCCCGTTGGGGAAAAGGTCGAGATTGGGTCGGTATTTATGATGAATGTTGTCGGATTTTGTGGTTAGAAATCGACTATCTAAATGAAGGTCGAAATGCTGATACATTCCGAAGGAATTTTCGCAATTGTGATTGGGTAAAAGTGCCACGAGTTTCTTGGCAATATACCGCCCCCAGAGTTCTGACCTTAGAATATATTCCAGGGATTAAAATTAGCAATTATGAAGCCTTGGAAGCATCAGGACTCGATCGCAAAGAACTCGCCCAAATGGGGGCGAAAGCCTATTTGCAACAACTCCTCAATCATGGCTTTTTCCATGCCGATCCCCACCCTGGTAATATTGCCGTCAGTCCCGGTGGCGAACTGATTTTTTATGATTTTGGCATGATGGGGCAGATTACCTCTAATTTGCGGGAAAAACTCATGGAAACCTTGTTTGGGATTACGCAACGGGATGGCGATCGGGTGGTAAAATCCTTGATTGCTGTGGGAGCGATCGCACCAACCGGGGATATGGGGCCAGTGCGTCGGTCAATTCAATATATGTTAGATCACTTTATGGATCAACCCTTTGAAAACCAATCCATTGCCTCCATTAGTGATGATCTTTATGAAATTGCTTATGACCAACCCTTTCGGTTTCCCGCAACCTTTACCTTTGTAATGCGGGCATTTTCCACCTTAGAAGGAGTGGGAAAAGGACTCGACCCCGAATTTAACTTTATGGAGGTGGCACAGCCGTTTGCCATACAGCTTATGTCTAATGGAAATCTGCCCAATACCGCTAATAGTATTTTTAATGAATTCAGCCGCCAAGCGGTTCAAGTCAGTTCCTCGGCTTTAGGTTTACCTGGACGCATTGAAGATACCCTGGACAAACTGGAGCAGGGAGATATCCGCATGCGGGTTCGCCTAGCGGAAACCGACCGGGTATTAAGACGGGTGAGTAATGTCCAAATGGGAACGAATTACGCTGTCTTGATCAGTGCCTTCACTCTATCAGCTACACTGTTATTGATTAGTGATAAGGTGGGATTAGCTCTGGTGGTTATCTTCTTGGCATTTGCTATGGGGATTGCTTTCTTGAGATTGTTGCGACGGATTGATCGTTTGGATCGGATGATGTAAACCCTTCTTATGGTGGTAACATCAACGATGACTTTTAGAGTCAGAGATTTTTCGATGTCGCGCCGCACTTCTAACCCACTCTCAATCGCAGATATTGGAAAATTTTAGAATAAAACCCGCTTGGGAGTTAGAGGTTAACCCCTATTTGTTTATGAAACTTTATTTCGCTGGGATGACGGATACAGGCAATGTTCGCAACGTCAACCAAGATGCTTACTATATTGATCCTGATGGCCGTTTTTTCATTGTCGCTGACGGTATGGGTGGACACGCAGGAGGTCAAGATGCGAGTCTGATTGCCTCTCAAACCATTAAAGAATACATCCTTGAGCATTGGGATAGTTCTGATAAATCCCCCATTCTGCTCAAAAATGCCTTTGTCGCTGCCAACAACGCCATTTTAAAGGATCAGCAAAAACATCCTGAACGCTCGGATATGGGAACAACGGGGGTTGTGGCTTTATTCCGAGAAGATGAGGAGAACCCTTGGTTTGCCAATGTCGGAGATTCCCGTTTATATCGTTTACGGGGACATCAGTTACAACAAATTACGGAAGATCAAACTTGGGTGGCTCAAGCGGTGAAACGCAACGCCTTAACTCCTGATGAAGCTCGTACTCATCCTTGGCGTCATGTTCTGTCTCAATGTTTGGGACGCGAAGATCTTTCGGAAATTAGTATTGATCAGATGGATGTCCAGCCAGGGGATCGTTTGTTGTTATGCAGTGATGGGTTGACGGAAGAACTTTCCGATACGATCATTGCTTCCAATCTAAAATCGATCCGAGCTTGTGAAGCCGCAGCTACAGCTTTAATCAAAGAGGCAAAAGATCGGGAGGGACGGGACAATATTACGGTGATTATTGTCGCGGTTGGCTCTTTGGACAGTTAACCTCTGGTAATTCATAATGCTTGTGATTGGTTTGATCAGTGGAACTTCGGTGGATGGGATTGATGCGGCTCTGGTTGAGATTACGGGATCTCAAGGGGATCTCAAGGTAGAATTCTTGACGGGAGCTACTTATCCCTATTCCTCGAAGTTGCGATCGCAAATTTTGCAGGTGTGCAGTGGAATGCCCCTCTCAATGCCAGAATTCGCGGCCTTGGATGATGCGATCGCCCTGGCTTTTGCTGAAGCAGCCTTAAGGTTACAACAGTCCTCTGAACCTGCTGAATTAATTGGCTCCCACGGTCAAACGGTGTTTCATCGCCCTCCCCTGGGGGATCAACTCGGTTACAGTCTACAACTGGGACGGGGAGAGGTGATTGCCCATTTAACGGGTTTAGTAACGGTGAGTAACTTTCGGCGGGCGGATATTGCCGCCGGAGGTCACGGAGCCCCCCTAGTTCCCATTGTCGATGCTTGTCTGCTTCACCATCGAGAGTATAATCGCTGTATTCAAAATATTGGGGGAATTGGCAATGTCACCTATCTCCCTAAAACGGACAACCGGATCTTAGGGTGGGACACCGGGCCAGGAAATACCTTACTAGATTTAGCCGTAGAATATTTTTCTCAAGGGACTCAAACCTATGACCAAGATGGGGCGTGGGCAGCAACGGGAACGCCCTATATGCCCTTAGTAGAAAAATGGTTACAGCAAGATTTTTTTCAACAACCGCCCCCAAAATCAACGGGACGAGAATTATTTGGAAGGGACTATTTACAATCCTGTTTAGTCGAAGCAGAACCATACAATTTAAGTCCCGCCGATGTTTTAGCCACGTTAACCGAATTAACAGTTGCTTCGATTTATCAGAGTTATTGTCAATTTTTGCCCCAGTTACCCGATCAGATTTTATTGTGTGGGGGGGGCAGCCATAACCGCTATTTACAACATCGGTTACAAACTTTATTTGATCCCATTCCCGTTTTTTCCACTTCAGAACTAGGCTTAAACGCTGATTTTAAAGAAGCGATCACCTTTGCTGTTTTAGCTTATTGGCGATTATTAGGAAACCCGGTCAATTTACCCTCAGTAACGGGGGCAAAATCTGAGGTTTTACTGGGAGAAATTCACACCGTCTTGACTCCCAACGTGATACGATAAAAATCAAGAACTTAAAGAGATAACATTTAGATCTCGTACAACGAAAGTTGTGTGTTTTCTAGGAGTTAAAAAGTTTTAGTCTGGGTGCAAATAAGGGTAGCACTGTGGCGCACACATTTTTGATGGAATCTGGTCAATGGTTATTAGAAGGAAATTGGCTTGATCGTAATCAAATGCCGATTGCCGTTCGGGGAAAAACAGTAGTTGCTTGGCATCAAAGCGACTGGTTCAGTATGGTGACAAAATTGGTGTTTCCAGGTACTGATCGCGAAGATATTATTTTACAGTATCGGGGACGATTAGATAGTAACGAAAGAGAATATACGTTTGTCTTACAACATAGTCAATTGGGCAAAATCGAAGGCGAAGGTTTAATTGGCCCTGAATCTATTGTGCAACGTTATCGCGTGTTGGGAGATGAACGCCAACGTCGGAATGGGTTTGAAACTTTGCGAAAAATCGATCCCAGTCATTACTATTATTCCAGTGGAACGATGGCAGGACATTCTCTGAATTTAATTAATATGATGGAAGCAACCCTAGAGCGTAAATCGTAGCCCAACCTAATAGGCTCTAATCGTTTAGTGATTATAAACATAAATCTAACCCAACATGAATCTAAACCGGGGGTGACTAGACTTTAGCAGATGGCTTCAGGCTAAAGAAGCAGGTTGACGCCCCATTACCCTTAACTTGTTTCCTAGCGCTGGAAAAAAGTGAGAGATAGAGGTCGCCTACTGCGACACCTTCACAGGTTTTACTCCTGAACAAAAGTGGGTTCCAGACCCCAATGGTGTTTGAGAAAATGCTGGTACATATTTTCTCGCATCATCATGTGTTCATAGAGATTGATTAAAAACTCCTGAGCCTGTTCTCGACTCATCTGACCCACTTGCAGCTTAAAGGAAGTGAGGTTAAATTGTTGCTCAAGAGATAATTCTGCGGGTTGACTCATGGTTAACTCCTATCGGCTCTCTAGTATTATTAACAACTGTAACAACTATTTGACAAATCGTCCATTCTCCCCAAGGCGGAGATCTACTATGAAGATAGCAAATTTTTTCAGAGATGGTGTAGCACAGGATACGAGTTTTGATGACAACGGGCAAAGATCCCAAGACTGAAGGGAAATTTCAGACTCAATGATCAGGAATCGTTCACGTTTGATGTGTTAGACTCATATAGAGTATTTGCAAATCTTATAAAATTTTGATTTCTGGCTCATAAGGATGTCAGCACCCCGTACTGAAGTAACGGGGCTTCATGCCTCGCCTTTAGTAATAGTTGACCAGCCTAAGTCTTAACTGACTCCGTTTTTTGAGTCATGACACCCTGTGGATGCGTAGCTAGTCCCTGGCTCTGTCGTTAGTAGTTAAACATCTTTATCGGGTTAAGG
>CAITND010000230.1 GCA_903893625.1 uncultured Oscillatoriales cyanobacterium | reverse complement strand
GCTATTTCGGTAACTTCGTTTAACTCGTTTAATTCGTACCTATTAAATAAAATACTAAACCCGAGCCACGAAAATGATCGAACCGGAGCCGCTTGTCCGTTACGGAAAACGCTTAAGATTCAAATCCCATAACTTGCATTGTGAGGGAACTGGTTATTTTCTTATTACTGGGGCTTATGGCTTATTGAGCTAAACACAGTACCAGTGCGACAAGTTTGATGCTTGTGTGATTATTCAAGATTATGATATTACCGCCAGGGCTGAAACCGTCATTTGTTATTCGCCCAACGAACAGGTTTTGGATGTTGGTGCGCGTAATGCCGAACATGCCAAATGGTTACAACGAATAAACCCATAAAGAGGCGAATCAAAATGATCGACACACTCCAAGATTTAACTACAGCAATGAGCCTTCTATTAAATCATCCGCCAAAATCGCTGAGTGTTTTATCCAAAATTTGTATCGATAATTTTCTTTGAGTCTTCAATAAACTACGTAATGTCCGCAATGCTGGCCATTCTAAGCCCTGATCAGCATTCCGTGACGCTATGACCTTGCCGGTTCTAGTTTTGGGGCCCGTCGAGGATTTCCATGGCTTCCATGTCTTGATTAGCGCTGCTTGACGTACCCTGCGCTCCAAAGTCCAACCGTTCGCCATGCGAGTGCTCCAATAGTTCGTTTTCCAAATCCAGTTTTGAAATGTTATCGGTTGAACCGTTATTTACTTGAACAGATTGACCAATATTAGTTTGTCGTAAAACTGTTGTTACAGCCTGTGGGTTTTTGATGGCCGCCAGAACTTCATAGGTTTGACAGCATTGCTTCTGCGCTTGTAAGGCTAACTTCAGGACAACGGCCTGCATATCCAAACCTGGGGCTTGAAGCGCCTTAATCGCCAATGAATTAAATAGGGTGTCCAGCACCGCAGCTTGGGACGCAAGCACTTCTTCTGCACGCTCCATGCCGCCATTTTTAATCCCATTAATTTGTGAGCCCAACTCATCTACGACTGCCATTAAATCAAGCTTGCCCAGAACCCGGTTGTAGTGGGTAATTGAGTTTGCGGCAAGAAATGCTGGCTTAGTTGCGACTTTAGCCATCATATTTTTTCGATGATCAGATTGATCGTCTGCCTCATCTTGTTCTTTTATGACCATATGAGTCAGCTCCATTAAAACGCGCGGATTAAGTACATCCTATTGTCACGATGGTGTCCTTCATGAAAATTACTCGCAATTTTTGAGAATATCACTGCTAACTCATTTTGATATAGTCGCTTGCGGTCACATAATCTTGCAACTAGAAGTTATTGAATGGTGGCTGTGACCTATCAGAGAAGTATACTGTAGGATTTCCACTTAACGGATTGGAGCTTGAAGGTGCCTTCGTATCAGAGATGCACAAAAGGCACGAAATAAAATAAAGTGTTTATTTCGGTTACAACAAATTCTAATGAATAAGTTCACTCATAATTGTTGGGTTTAGGCATTTACAACCTCCTAACTGGCCTAGTTATGTTGGTTCAGCAATATCAAAAGCAATTTATCTAACTCTAAAACTTCGTCAAATTGTTCCTTATTAACGATTTTTCCTTCATTTACATAGAGCCTGACATTACTTAGGAATTCTTGGAAATCTGGATTATGAGATGCAAGTTTAGTTACGGTTTCCCAATCGATTTCATTACGATATTTGGCCGGTATGTAGACTTTACTTTCATCTGGATTTTTTACATCAAGCTTAATAACACCAATTCCGAAATGGCTGGTCAAACGGGATAACTCTTTATCAAATTCATTGGTGCTCTCCAATTCACTTGTTACAAGCCATGATTCATTTGCCCATGATGAATTTGAGATACATTGAAAAAATGCCTCACGAAGATTGTTCTGACAAAGCTTTTTTTTAACCTCAAATGAATAAAGCCGGGTAATATTGCCGCCGCATGATTGAGCAACTTCCCGAGCATATTTAGCCCAATTCTTAGAAAGAAGCT
>CAITND010000229.1 GCA_903893625.1 uncultured Oscillatoriales cyanobacterium | reverse complement strand
GTTCATCCTGAGCCAGGATCAAACTCTCCATTTTGAAGAATCTGTTAGCTCTTGATCTTGACTAGACTTGCTAGTCATGTTATCTTTTTGGAGTCTTCAGTCTTTTAACTGATTTCTCTCTTAGTTTTTTGACTAGGATTTCGTTAATTCGACTTTCAAACGTATTCTTTTTTCTAGGTTCGGTCGCGCTCTCGTTTCTTTCGTCTCTCAAGCGCATTTACCAATGTATCTAACCTCCACGGGTTTGTCAACCCCTTTTGGGAAAAATTTTTTGCGGTTTTTGCCAAGGCTTGTGTAGTAAGCATTTTGGGGTTTTTGCTCAATATCTCCCTGGTTAAGAAGGGACTCTATTTTTTGTTATTGGGGATATTGATCTATTGCATCGAGGGGTTAGAAGAGGGATTCGCAATCTATCCCCTTAACTAGACGGACATGGCGAATTCGACTTTTTAACCCTGTCCGACTTGCAGTGTGGGCAGTAAACAAGTCTCTAGCCACGTCTCAAATACAATTCGATTACAGGCCCCTTCGACCGTAAATAGGGCAAGCAAGTTTTGGCGACACAGAGCCGCAATCATATATATTCACCCGCCCCAGACGATGCCCGGACTTGAGTGCATGGAAACGTTGACCTTTGAGGCTCCATCCATAATCATACTCGTCTCGGCTGTCCATCCCAGATTCATCAACATATACAATGTTTTCAGGGTGCAAGGTGGATAACTGCGCTAGGAAATTTTGCCCTTGAGTTTCATCTCGTTCAAGGGTAGCCATAAGTCTTTTTTTTCGCGTGAAACTGATTTTTTTGAAAGCTGTTGAGATTGACTGACTTCACTCTTCTTCATACCATCTTGCTGAATGGCTTCGATGACTTTTTTTCGCAAATCGTAACTATAAGGTTTGGCCATAAGTGGGCGATCGCCATCCACAAACAGAGATTACTTCTATTCTATGTCCTAACCGCCAAGGCGGTTGCTATATTTAATATTCACCCACTGCCAGATAATTTTCGACATATCGCCAATAATCATCGCCGTAGCTGGCTTTTAAGAAATTTATCGTTTCATTTCCCAGGACTAAATCTCCTTCATGGGTATAGGAAATTGTATGATCGATCTGAGTTTCTTCATCACCTAAAAGTTGCTTTAGGGTACTGAGAGTGTGAGCGAAACTTGCCAATACATAATGTTCTGTAATCCACTCTTCAGGATCGGGGATGATGGTTTTGGTACGGTTTGGTTTTATCATGGTTACATTAAAGCGACAGGGTTTATAAATTGTAATCTTAAAAATCAAACATCGATTTCATCAATAATTTGCGGTTTATCGGAGCCTGGTCTAATCTTTACAAAAATTTCAATAAATTTCAGTGATGTTAATCCAGGAAGAATGATGATCAATAATGTCTTTTTTTGTGATCTGTATCACTTAAAGCCAGAGGGAGAATAGTGATCACTTATCCGTCAATACTTATGAGTAATGTTGGCTATGCCAAACTTAATTTTAAATACTATAGGGGGATCAACAACAATGTTATCTGTAGAACAAGCAGAATCAATCATCTTAAATTTAGTCCAACCTTTGGATGCTGAATCTGATCAAGAAGTTGTGGGTTTATTCACAGCATCTGGACGAGTGTTAGCCCAACCTTTAGTCAGTAAATTAGATTTTCCTCACTGGGATAATTCAGCAATGGATGGGTATGCAGTGCGATATCAAGATGTTGTTAATGCTTCAGAAGACTATCCTAAACAATTAGCAATTATTGAAGAAATTCCGGCAGGATATTCACCCAAATGTACGATTGAAACGGGACAAGCTGCTCGAATTTTTACTGGAGCTTGTATTCCAAATGGTGCTGATACTATTGTGATTCAGGAGGATACAGAACGACAGGGAAATCAGGTTAAAATTCTATCTGCCCCCGAACCTCATGCTTTTATTCGAGATCAAGGATCATATTACAAAGCCGGGGAACCCCTGCTTACCCCTGGAATTCCTTTGGACGCGGCGGATATTGCGGTGTTAGCAGCAGCACAGTGTACCCAGGTTCCAGTTTATCGACGTTTGCGAGTGGCGTTGTTATCAACCGGGGATGAATTAGTGATGCCTGATGCACCGTTGAAGCGGGGACAGTTGGTGGATTCTAATCAGTATGCGTTGGCAACAGTTGTGGCTAATTTGGGGGCGGAACCGATTGGATTTGGGGTGATTCAGGATCAACCGGAGATGTTAAGAAATGCCATTGCTCAAGCGATAGAAAATGCGGATATTGTGTTATCAACGGGGGGGGTTTCTGTTGGAGATTATGATTATGTTGAGGAAATTTTGACAGAATTAGGAGGAACAATTCATATCCAAGCAGTTGCAATTAAACCGGGAAAACCTTTAACAGTTGCTACATTTCCGAATTGTTTATATTTTGGTTTACCCGGAAATCCAGTTTCAGCGTTAGTGACTTGTTGGCGATTTGTCCAACCTGCGATTAAAAAACAATCGGGATTATTATCTCAGTTTTGGGGGCCAGAATTTGTGAAAGCGCGATCGCGTCAAGAGTTAAAGGGAGGAGGGAAACAAGAAACTTATTTATGGGGTCAATTATATTTAGTTAATGGGGAATATGAATTTCAATTAGCAGCAGGAAGTCAAATTTCAGGCAATTTAATTAATTTGGCACAAACAACGGGGTTAGCAGTTTTACCCAGGGGTCAATCTCAAGTTAATGCGGGGGATACTGTTAAGGTATTGAAAATTCGTTGATTTGATTTCTATGTTTACCAGGAGTTGGTTTTTATGTAGGTTGGGTTGAGTGTGGGGAAGCTCAACCTACAGGTTTTAATATTAATCAGAAAAAGCTATAAACAACAGGATACTTTATAACCGGATAAAGTTTGAATAAAATGTCGTGATTCAGGAATATTTTTAAAGATATTTTCTATTCCTTTAAGCGTAATATGATCAAGAGCTTTACTTTTTAAATCTTCATCGCTAACTGTTCGATCATCAGGAACATTATAAATCATCTGTTTTAACTCTAAAGGTTTTTTACCATAATAATCGGCTATTTTTAATCCCCTAGCTGCTGCAATTAAAATTTCTGTGGATGGAAAAGTAATAATTGGCAAAACCAGGGGAATATTATCCTGGGGATAACTCCGTGCCAAAACTCCCCCATAAAACTTAATGGCAGCTTCTGATAAAATATGAAATAATTTAATCCCATAGTTGAAATAATCATCGGGCATCTTTAACACCTGTTCTGAATCGGTTGTTAAAATAATAATATCGCAATTGCATAGTTCAACTTGATTGATCAACTCGTCAAATCCACTCAAAAGCACACCAGTCACCGAATTGACTAAATGTTGGGGATTTGGAGATAAATTTTTTTTCTCTGCGTTGACATATTCTTGTATAGAGTCAAAGATTTTTTGCCTTTGTAATTCTATGATATTACAGTCTATCAATTCCTTGGATAGATCTTCTTCTGTTAAAATACATTCCACAATTTTAGTAAAAATTATTCTATCAGTAGGGCCATCTCCAATAATCCCAATATTGCGTTTGATAGGTGCCATTACTCAATATTCCTTGAATTCACTTTGATTAGTTTTATTAGCCAATAGTCCCCGAATACCAAAGTTCCGCTAATTGATATTGGGGAATTTCAACTAAGCGTTTTCCAGTAGCTTCATCTTCAATAATTTCTCCCTCTACAGCACCAATTCCAATCAAAGTATCCAAGGCTTGATTCAAGTTTCTTACATCACTTTGATAGGTACGTTTATTTAATCGAAATGTATAGACTGAATCTAAATTTTTATGAAATTCTCGGAGAACAGAAGGACTATGAGAAGTTAAAATAAATTGGTGACTAATATCTTTTTGATTGGGAGCAGTTGCTTGCCAAATCCATCGCATTAACTCCTGAATATTGCCGGGATTTATACCATTTTCGATTTCTTCCATTAAGATTAAAGCGGGAGAAGTTTCCAAAGAGACTAATAATGCGATTGCTGCTGCTTTTAGCAATCCATCAGAAAGAACTTCTGGGGGAAACTCATCTACTAAGCGATCTGTGGTTGTTCTTCCTAAATCAAACTGCCATAATAATTTAGAATTTTCTCCATCATAACGAATTCCTTGAAAGTTTTGATTGTTGGCAAAACGTCTCATTAATGCTAAAAAACGACTGAAAACTCGTTCATTTTGAGTTTTTATATAATAAATAATGTTCTGTAAATTTTTTCCTTCATAGTCTAAACATGAAAATGAACTTGTTAGCTTTAGTTGTGTAGATTTAAGTATTGTAGGTCTTGGTGGTCTACTGATATTCTTATCAATATCTATAATTTCATTTTTTTCTTCTTCAATAAAAAAATCTTTTAAAAAAGATGGTTGTAAATGATAGCTAAATGTATTCTGAAAATCCTTAAAAAATAAATTTAATACGTCTTGATCTTCGGGTTTTAATGAGTCTATTTTATGATGATTAAGTTTAAGATTAATTTCTAATAAATTACTTTCAGAATCATAACCACTGGTCAAAGTTTGTAGACTGTTTGAGTGGTTAAACCTAAACTCACATTTTTCTTTACAACCTACATTCTTTTTAAATTTTTTATTCTGATAAAGCTCCATATAATACCTAACAAAATTGTTATTTTTGCTCCATTCAATTTCAATAGACATTGCATCATCATCATTAGCTAGGCAATAACGATGGGGAAAATAATCCTTAGCTTGAGCAGTTCGTTTACCATTTAACTGTATAATTAACTCAGAAAAATGCTGTATTCCTGATAAAAAGTTAGTTTTACCCGAACTATTGTTACCGATTAGTAGGGTAATTGGCTGAAGTTCCAGGGTAGTTGATTTATGAGTTCTGTAGTTTTTTAGGGTGATTTTTTTAAACATTTTTTTATTGAGGTAAAACCAAAAAATTCGTTTTGAATATAGGGTCAGTAATTTGCGTAGAGACGTTATATATAACGCCTCTACAAAACCTAACGTAAACCCAACCAGGTAAATACATCTTGATGGGTAAAAAATTCTAATAAAATTAATAGAACAAATCCCAGCATGGCAAAACGGCCGTTAATTTGTTCGGCGTAGCTAGTCCAACCCATTGCGGGTTCGGGTTGGGGGTTGGGTTCGTCAGGAGTTGAAGCAGAAGGTGTTGGAGAAGTCATGGTTGTTTTTCTAAGTCTTGAATAGATTGAATTAGCGATCGCACAGTTTCTGTCCCTTCGGAGGGTTCAAAGGTTAAAGGGAACTTACCCCGCATAACCACCCGTATTCCTACGGGCCCTAAGCTGAGTAACCCCTTGAGATCGCGGAAATAATTACCTATTACCATTACAGCAAATTTACGTTCATCGACCCAACCTCCCTGTTTAACCAATTCCACTAAAACTTTCCGGTGACGAATGGGACGGCTGGCGTTGGCGTCTTTGCGTTCGAGAATTTCATGTTTAATTTTGGTAATCTGATCCAGAGGAGCCACCTCCATCGGACAAACGGAGTTACAGTTAAAGCAACGGGTACAGCCCCAAACACCCTGCATCCCTTCGTTATAGTGTTCTAGGCGTTGTTCAGTTTTGGCATCACGGGAGTCGGCAACCATCCGTTGAGCTTTGGCTAAGGCGTGGGGCCCAACAAAATCGGGGTTAACTTCGACAGCGTTACATTCAGAATAACAAGCCCCACAGAGAATACAGTTGACCATTTGGTCGAGTTTGGCTCGTTCTTCTGGGGTTTGTAGAAATTCCCGTTCAGGAATGGCCCGTCCTGCGGTACTGACGTAGGGTTCAACGGCTTCCAAGTTATCCCAAAAGTGGTTCATGTCCACAACCAGGTCTTTGAGTACAGGTAAATTCCCCATCGGGGCAATAGTCATTTCTGGGATATCCTTGAAGTGGGTTTGATCTGAGTTGGCTTCGGCAATTTTTTGTAAACGGGCCACTTCAGCGCCAATATTTTCCTTACAGGCTAAGGCTGAACGGCCATTAATTCGCATGGAACAACTACCACAAATGGTATTCCGACAGTTTTTTCTAAAGGCTAAAGTCCCATCCTGTTCCCACTTAATGCGGTTAAGACAGTCTAAAATAGTATTTCCCGGTTCAACATCAAGGAGATAACTTTGGACTTGGGGAAAGGAATTAGGACTTTGCCTAACAATATTAAACTTAACTTTCATGGTGGCGCAGGTTTATAGAGGTTATTGATAACACTCGTAGTGAGTCCTAAAGGACTCTCTTAGCCCTAAAGGGCTTACTACATTATTCTACTTCTAACCACAACCGTTCTAATTGATAACGCCAAGCGGTTAAAGTTCGTTCTCGATCTTCTGGACTATTACTTAAATCTCCCATTACTCCTTCAGCATAAAAGCGTTCTAAATTTTGTAAGGTTTTTTCCATTGATTGTCCTTGCTGTTTGGCAACTTGAATAATTTCTATAATCCGATTTTCAATCAATTGATTATAATATTCAGAAAATCCGGCTCCCTGAACGGAAATTACACCGGAAATAGCTCGATTAAAGTCGGCTTCAGTTAAGGTATCTCGACTATGTTGGAATACTGCCCAAACGACATTATGATGAATTCCATAGCGGGTTTCTTGGGTTTGATCAAAATTAGCTTCTAAGAGTTGTTGTAAAATTAATTGTACTTCTTGAAGCGGTGCGATCGGAAGTAACAGTCTTAACCAACTTTGATCTTCTGATAAGAGGACTAACAAACGAAATTGTTCTGTTTCAGCTTGCCATAAACTCGACTCAATTTGACTGACAGCCGTTCCAAATTTAGCCGTTAAAATTTTACTGATTTCTGCAATTTCCATAAAAAGACAACTCCATAATTTAATTGATCAACTTATACCCATCTAAATTGTATAACCTAAAATCTCTGATATTCAACACCAATTACTTGATCTTAGGGTAGCCATTGAGGATGAAAACCCAAAAAAGGTAATTCTTCGGGTTTAACTTGAGGTTTAGATCCATCCGTAGGCGTATCTATTACTAAGGGTAAAATCCAGATACGACTGGTTTTAATTGTATCTCCTCCTGCTGTTTTTGTGGATTGATTATGGTCGTCGGGCTCTGTTGTTTGGGTCACAGTTTGATCAAAAAGTAAGGCTAATCCATCGGGGGATAAACTCATGTTAATTTCCTGTTGATTGGGTAAAATCACGAAGGGAATAACTTGTTTTGTTTTTAGATCAATGGCAACAATATAAGGCTGTTCTTTATAGGTTTCGGGATCATCCAAAACTTCAGTAATTAAACAGTATAAAACCGTATTACTGGGGTCAAATTCAGCACTAATAATATTCCCAAAGGGAGGAGTTCGATATAGTTCTTGTTCTTGTCCCTGGTTATTAACCAGAAATAGCGATCGCGTCCCATCGGGATTAAATTTTAACATTGTCGCGGCACTTCCATCCCGTGCAAACCCTAAAACTTGACCAAATTTAGGTAAAAATTCTAAAGGTTTAGCATTAGGTTTTAATGGTAAAATAGTGGTTAAATCTGGCCCTTGAGCAATCACAAGAGATTGACTATCCGGTGCAATTAAAAAGTCTCCTCCCTCAGCATTTAAGGGTTTAGGAGATTTGCCCTTTTCAATAAACCAAGGACTGGCATCATTGGGATTAGTTTTATTCACCCGTTGAACAACAATCATATTACCATCGGGGGATAAATCAAATTTTAAATTCCGATAATATTTGGCATCTAAAATCTTTTCAATTTGTCCTGGGGTTTGTTGGGCAGATTCATGATTTTCTCCGGGTGATTGAGGATTAATTCCGGTGGTGACAGTATATAATTGAGGTTCAAGTAATCCTTGTTTTTGTTCAGTTTTAGAAATAGCAGAAAATAGAATGCGATCGCCTTTGGGATAGGGTTTAAAATCTAAAACAACTAAATCTTCTGGGGTTAAAGGAATCGGTTTAGGTTCGTTCTGACTGAGATTTACTAATATTAATCGTCCTTCTTCAGTTCCCTGCACTCCAATATAAGTAAATGCCCGATCTCGACTGCGAAAAAACCCGGTAAACGGTTCAATTAATGTTCCTTGTTTATCACCATATAAATGATCTCTTGCCCCTTTTAATTGCACACTAAAGGGGGTTCCATAGGGGATGGGTTCTGATAAAGTATAAGCCATCCGTCGCCCTGCCCAACTCATTTTACCCGGCAGGGGAGGATCAATTTGTAAATTCTTTTCTACACTTTCTCGATTCATGGGACGATTAAAAGCGATTAAAAATCCCATATCTTCTGCCCCAATTTGTTTATTTTGCCAACTAAATTCTTTGACTTTTGGGGTAGTGCGATCGCCTGTTAATAAAACAATTCCGATCAATATTGTTAAGACCATCATTAAAATTAATGCAGCCCGGTCTAAGGGTTGAACCCATTTTAATTTTTTTAGCTTTGTTGTAAAATTATTCATAAATCATGAACACGGATTTTAACGGATTATGGGGATTTCACAGATTTAGCTAACCTTGACTGATAACTGATAACTCATTTAGTAATCGTAGGGGTTTTTGGGAGGGAGAATGGCTTTAACTGTTTTGGCTTTAATGGTTAACTTTCGTTGTTCATTAAAGGTTTCGGTAAACATTTCTCCTTCCACCTCTAACCAAGTATCTTGAGTATATAATTGTCGAGATTTGCCTTCAGGAAGTAAAACGGGAAGTCCGACAGGGTAAGCATCCGCCGCACAACAAGTTAAAATAAATCGTCCTAACCATATATAATTTTCGGGTAAATCGGGAGGATAAATTACAAACCCGGTAACTTTGGCTTTTTGACCTGTATAAGCATCGGGTTCAGGGTTAACATTTAGTAATCTCACCCATTCAATTAAAGAACGATTTTCCGGTTGAATTGCGGTTCTAAATTCCTGGGGTTGGGCGCGAGTTACGGGTAAAGATTCCGTTAACCCCCGTTTTAATGCGGTTTGTGCACCGAACATTTGGGGCGTGATCAATAATCCCAAACAGGCGGTAATAATTAATAATATACTACTCCAACCTTTGGGAAATAAGCTGATATGTTGTACAGCAGGGGATGAGGTTTCTTGAATAATTTGTTTAACTTTTAATCCTCCTAATACAAATAATGTCATAGCCGCAGCCAGGGTTAACCCAAAATAATTGGGATGGATCAGAATGTAGAGTTTTCCACTGATCCAATATTTTAATAACAAAATTCCCCAAGCCAACAAAGCAACAACATCTAACCAAGGATTTTCTAAACTTGGGGAAAATCGATTGTACAAACGGCTAAGTTTTTGAGTCAGATGCGTCATGGTGTGGAAGACTCCGAAACCAAATTAACTGAAATTTAAGTTAATTACTAGGGTGAATAAAAAGGTTAACTGAAAAGCAAGAATCACCAGATAAAAAACCGCCCGTGCTTTAAAAACCGATAACATTAATCCGATGGTTTTAATATCAATCATCGGCCCAAAAACTAAAAAAGCTAATAGCGAGCCACTGGTAAATGCAGAGGAAAAGGATAGGGCAAAAAAGGAGTCAACGGTTGAACAAATCGAAACAACTCCCGCTAATAATAACATTGCCAGAATTGATGTCACCGGACTTTGACCTAAATTGAGAATAAATTCACGGGGAACGGCGACTTGAATCAATGCAGCGATAAAACTTCCTAATACTAACACTCCTCCTAATTCTCGAAATTCCTGCACCATATTTTCTAACATGGAACTCCAACGCTCTTTTGTGGGTGTCAAGAATATCGTTTTCCAAGGGGGGAGGGAAGGTTTAACGGTGACAGACTCTTTTTTAACTTGGTTTTTCTTGAGAAGTCTTTGAGTTTTCCAGGCGGGAAGGGACTCTAGGCGCAGGGGTTGTTCTGACTCCCCTAAAAAATAGGTTCCCGACTGAAGTAAGGGAGAAGCCGCAACGTCGGACGCTGGGGGTTCAGGAGGGTCAATAATGGGTAACGCACGGGCGATCGCAGGTTGAACAACGGGTCTTAAGTCCTTCTGGACACTAAATAACCAGCCTAAAGTTGTGGCAATGGTGAGGGAAAATAGAACCCTTAAAATCACAATTTCCGGCTGATCTCGGAAGGCTGTCCAGGTTGACCAGATGACAATAGGGTTAATGGTGGGGGCGGCAAATAAGAACCCAATGGCCACGGATGAGGGAACCCCTTGCAATAGCAAGCGACGGGCGACGGGAACGTTACCACATTCGCAGACGGGAAACAGAAACCCCACTAAACTTCCCATAAATGCCCCTAACAGGGGATGGGGAGGAATATAGGATAAAAGCTTCTGTTCATCAACGAACCATAACAGCAAACTGGAAAATAAAACCCCCAATAGTAAAAAGGGGATCGCTTCTACCAGCAAGCTGAGAAATAGCGTAAAACCACTATTGAATTGATGGATGAATGTTGCTGACATCCGTTACCTATGCGGAGAATAACGCACTGCTGTGATCAAGGGGATCACATGGACAAGGGGAATTGAGCAATTTTCCCACGATAAGTGCTTCATCCAACTTAGCAGATATTATGCCCTGATTGTTAGAAGATCGCAAAAAGCATTCGTCTTTAAGTCCTATCTAGTCTCTGTTGGGAAGAACCTTAATTTCCTAAATAGCGACGAATAAAACTTTCTAAACTTTCCATTTTCATTTGAAAAATTAGCTCTAAGTTTTGAATCTCCTCCGTTGTGCAGAAGAATTCATTGCCTAATAATACTCGTAAAGTTCCTAATTTTTGATATAAATCAGAATTAATCAACCCTAAACCACCCCGAAGCCCATCAAATAAAAATAAGGGCGGATTAATTACAAAGGGTTCTCGATTAAAAACTCGGCCAAAAATTTGATAAATTTCTTCTCTCGTGAGAATTTCTGGCCCTCCTACGGGAAGAATTTGATTGTTTGCAGCCTCCATAAATGCTGAATCAATAGCAATTCGGGCAAGATCATCGGTACTGACAACAGAAGTCCGATTTTTGGGATCACCAATTAATAGATAAAGCCCTGTTTGTTTAAAGCGTTCTGCTAAGGGTAATAAACTAGAAGCTAAGGCTGAAGGTCTTAAAATGGTATAATTTAATCCACTAGATTGTAAATATTTCTCGACTTCTCGTTTAGCTTTAAAAATGGGCGAATCTTCATAACCGCGATCAGTTCCTAAAACCGAAATAAACACAAAATGTTGAACATTGGCTGCTTTTGCTGCATCAATTAAATCAATATTTGCTCGATAATCTAGTCCGAGGGGATCGTCAGCGTTACTATGGGTACTAATAATATATTGAACGCCTTGACAGGCTTTTTCAATATCTCGCTGTTCCCTCAAATCCCCTAGAAAAATTTGAGCCCCTCGGTGTTCCAATTGAGAATATCGAGAACTTAAACGCACAAAAGCTCGGACAGGAATTTCCTGATCACATAATTGTTGAACAATACGACGGCCTAATCCACCTGTTGCACCTGTTACTAAAAACATGGTTGATTTTCCTCAGAATCGAATTTATCAAGAGAATGGGTTTAAAACCCCGTCCTTCTAGGACGGCTTTATATTGGTGGGTTGTCTATTGACATCTGATCGTGCTACTATTTCCCATAGCAGGAAAGGTAAAAAACCTGTCTAAAAACCTAGTTGCTTAACGGCAAAACACGCTCACCTTGACAATTGAATCTAGGCGGTTCTACTGCACAGTTCTAGTTTTTCCCAGCAGTGGGTAAAAGATTCATGGGAGCTAGACGAACAGTTTTTGAAACGATTAGTTTCAAGTAAGAAAAAAGAACTCGCGTAACTGCGAATAGGGTAGGGCATACCCGAATTTACGCTTGGGGAGAATCCCACCTCTAATTAAAGCACTGCAAGGTACTTTGATTAAGTGGTTTCGTTGAACCAAGAATCCCTACGCCTTCAGGCTAGGGAGTGTCAAAGCAGTATCCAAATAAACCAAAGCTACAAAACCATAATAGGCCTGTACCGATTTTGCCATTTTGACATCCTCAGCGACTTAAATGTGAGAATCAGGGGTATTGGGAAGAACAAAAAAAGACCGGAAATCGCTATTTTTTAACTTTTGTTGCAAATCTTAACGCAAATGACGTCATTTCTGGGTATAGACCTTGGTAGACTGTATTTCATGGCTATTTGAGACTAATTCCTAACTAGCCGTAGCCTCAAGCGGGGTGACGGGCGAAAAGTCCCCTGAACTCCTGACTTTAAAACACACCCCCGATTCAGAATAGAGATCCAACAGACATGGTAGATTCCCTGAAAAGACCCGCTTTTGACGAAATCAGACCTGGGGTGAAAGTCCCAGCGAAAGAAACCATCCTCACTCCCCGTTTCTACACGACGGATTTTGAGGAAATGGAAAAAATGGACATCTCCGTCAATGAGGAGGAACTCTTAGCCATTCTGGAAGAGTTTCGTGTAGACTACAACCGCAATCACTTTGTCCGAGATCAAGAGTTTGAGCAATCCTGGGATCATATTGATGGCGAAACTCGTCGTGTATTCGTCGAATTTTTGGAGCGTTCTTGTACCGCCGAATTTTCGGGTTTCCTGCTCTATAAAGAACTCAGCCGTCGTCTCAAGGGTAAAAGCCCTGTTTTAGCAGAGTGCTTCCAACTCATGTCTCGAGATGAAGCTCGTCACGCGGGCTTTCTGAATAAAGCGATGTCGGATTTTAATCTCTCCTTAGATTTAGGATTTCTGACCAAAAGCCGTCAGTATACCTTCTTTAAACCTAAATTTATCTTTTACGCCACCTATTTATCAGAAAAAATTGGTTATTGGCGCTATATCACGATTTATCGGCATTTAGAAGCGCATCCCGAAGACCGGATTTATCCGATTTTCCGCTTTTTTGAAAACTGGTGTCAGGATGAGAACCGTCACGGCGATTTCTTCGATGCAATGATGCAATCTCAACCCCAAATGCTGAATGATTGGAAGGCGAAACTATGGTGTCGTTTCTTCCTGTTGTCGGTATTTGCCACGATGTATTTAAACGATTTGCAAAGGGCAGATTTCTACACCGCCATTGGGTTAAATGCACGGGATTATGACAGGTCAGTGATTGAAAAAACCAATCAAACCGCAGGTCGTGTGTTCCCCGTGATGCTGGATGTGGATAAACCTGAGTTCTATGAACGATTAGATATCTGTCTCCAGAATAACGAACAGTTAACGGCGATTGTTAATTCTGACAGTCCTAAATTTATCCAGTTTTTCCAAAAACTGCCCTACTATCTGTCTAATGGATGGCAGTTGATGAAACTGTACTTTATGAAACCGATTGATGTTACAGCATCTCAAGGTGCTGTTTATTAATAGCGATGCTAAACATCTAAATTAAGCTGAAAGAGGTTCTGTGTTTTACAGGGCCTCTTTTTTTGGATAGGATTTCGACTGAACTCGTTTATACTAAAGGCACAATAGTTATTCTTAACTTCTGTAATTCTACCCCAGACCCCCCTACTCCCTGATTCATCCATGTTGGAAATGCTTAGGAATCAACTCACACAGCTACGGATTATTCAAGGTCTTTTTAACTATTTAAAATCTGTTAATGTCGTTCCTGAATATGACAATACTCTTAACCATTTTTCCTATGAACGGTGGCGACATAATTTTTTATTGGTGCGGTTACATCTGGCATTTTTAATCGGAACTTGTATTTATTTTAGTGCTATTTTTATTAATTTATTACGATTTATTCTTTGGAACGAACCTTTTTTAGATCAAAATTTATACTTACAACTCTTTGCTTTATTAGGATTACTGATTTGTTTAAAGTTGTTAAAAACAGCTTGGGGAAATCAACATCTAGGTTGGCTATTTTTAGGTTTAGGAGTTTCCCTACAACTCAGTAAACAAATTATTCAAACGGCGCATGGAAATATTAAGCCTGATTTATTCGCATGGGTGTTAACATTTGTCAGTCAAGCCACATTAATTCCTGTGCGTTTAATGTGGCATTTAACCTCACAATCGATCATCTTAGGCTATTACTTTGGAATCAATAAATTATGCGGTCATAAAATTATTCCTTCTAACTATGATTCCTTAATGCTAGTGTTATTTTTATTCTGGATTTGTTTAATTTGTAACCTGTCGGTTTATCTTTACGAAAACTTACAACGGACTTGGTTTAACTCCAGACAAAAACTAGAAGCAGCTTATGAACAACTAACCGTAACAGAAGCAAAATATCGCAGTATTTTTGAGAATTCCCTAGAGGGTTTATTTCAATCTACACCTGATGGACGTTTTATTAGCGCGAATTCAGCACTCGCTCAGATTTATGGCTATTTATCCTCAGAAGATTTAATTCAAAATCTTTCCCATATCCCCGATCAAATTTATGTTAATCCCCAACGTCGGGAAGAATTTGTTCGTTTAATTAATGAACAAGGAACCGTTTTAGGGTTTGAGTCTCAGGTTTATCGCGCCGATGGGAGTATTATTTGGATTTCTGAAAATGCTAGAGCAATTCAAGATTCTAAGGGAAAAATTATTGCTTATGAGGGAGATGTAAAAGATATTACCAAACGCAAACATTCGGAAGCAGAAATTCAAAAAGCATTACACCAAGAGAAAGAATTAAATCAACTTAAATCTCGTTTTGTATCGATGATTTCCCATGAATTTCGTACCCCATTAACAACTATTTTAGCATCAGCAGAAGCGTTAGAACATTATAGTTATAAATGGGATGAAGACAAGAAATTAACCTATTTACGACGGATTCAAACAACAGTTCATCATCTAACAGAACTTTTAAACGAGGTGTTGCTGATTGGTCAAGGAGAAGCCAAGAAAATCCCATTTCATCCTAGTTTAATTAATTTAGAAACTTTTTGTTCTAGCCTAATTCAAGAGATGCGAATTGGTTTAGAAGATACAAAACATTTACATTTTATTCCGCCTGAATCCCCCGTCATTGCTCCCTCGACCTCGCCCACTCAAGTTTATTTAGATGAAAAACTATTGCGACATATTTTATATAATTTAATTGGCAATGCGATTAAATACTCTCCCCAAGGAGGAAACATAGAATTAAAATTAGATTATAATCAAAGTCAAGCAATTTTAACTCTAAAAGATCAAGGAATTGGGATTCCCAAAGAAGATCAATCCCATTTATTTGAACCCTTTCATCGAGCTAAAAATGTCGGTGTGATTCCGGGTACGGGATTAGGGTTAACCATTGTCAAAAAATCCGTCGAAATTCAGGGGGGTATGATTCAAGTCCAGAGTAAAATTGACTTAGGGACAACAGTAACTGTCATTTTTCCCTTATCGGGGGAGAGAATAACCCATGAATAAAATATTAGTGATTGAAGATGATTTCAATGTTCGATCAATTATTTTAGATATTCTGGAAGCTGAAGACTTTTTGGGAATTGGTGCAGAGAATGGAGAAATAGGGGTAAAACTGGCTAAAGAAATTTTACCAGATTTAATTATTTGTGATGTGATGATGCCGGGATTAGATGGGCATCAAGTATTAGAAGAACTGAGAAATTATAAAGCAACTACAACGATTCCCTTTATTTTTTTAACCGCTAAATCAACAACGACTGATTTACGGTATGGCATGAATTTAGGGGCTGATGATTACCTGACTAAACCCTTTACTCACCAAGATTTATTAGAAGCAATTAATAGTCGAATTCAAAAACATAAAGCTTTTGAACAAAAAGCACAAGAACAACTCGATGAATTATGTAATAAAATTACCCTATCTCTGCCCCATGAATTAAGAACGCCTCTAAATGGAATCATCGGGACAACACAATTGTTAATTTCTGATTTTGAGGAAATGCCACCGGATGAAATTCAAGAGATGTTAGAAAATATTAGTATATCTGCGACTCGTTTATACCGACTGACCTGCAACTTTCTCCTCTATGCTGATTTAGAATTATTAGAACGAGATCCCCAACGAGTTCAATATTTTCCGAAAGGAGTAATTTCAGATCCTGAACTTGTCATTCAAAGTGTGATTGAAACTAAAGTCAAAGAGAGTAATGAAAAACGCCCTGATTTTTGCCTAGAAATAGAAAAATTAACCCTGAATCTTCCTGAAGAAATTTTAAAAAAAATTACAGAAGAATTAATTGATAATGCCATTAAATTTTCGGCTATTAATACTTCAATTGTTGTGAAAGGATATCAAATTTATAATCGTTACTATCTTGAATTTATTAACTCAGGACAGGGAATGACAGCAGAACAAATTGCTCAAATAGGAGCATATCAGCAATTTGATCGGGGTATTTATGAACAACAAGGATCGGGATTAGGATTGATTTTAGTAAAACGTTTAGTCCAGTTTTATCAAGGGAATATAGAAATTGAAAGCACCCCCGGAAAAACAACAATTGTACGAGTCATTTTATCGACAATTTCCAGTTAATTTGATCAGTTTTATCTTGAAATAATTCCACTAAACCAACTGTACCCACAAAAAATGTATAAATTCCATACTGAAGCGGATGTTGATTTTTTAAACGGGCATAACAACTGGCAATTAAGGCTTCAGCACCATGAATTGCAATGGCTAAACGTTCAATAATCACAACCCAGTTCAACCAATGAAGGTTAGCGGTGTTAAAAAATCCGGTTAAAAAATTCCATAGTTCTAAACCTAATGCACTGGTCAACAAAATAGTCGATATCACTTTGATAAACTGAAAAACTGGCATGGCTTTTTGATCTCGTCAACAAGGGTTTATAATCGTTTTAAGCTTACCAAATATTGCCATAGGAGAACGAGAATTAAGACTCGCAAGCGGGAGTTCCCAAACACACCGAAAGATGAATAACTAAATTTCTACGCTTCGGGAAAGCGACCCTCTGGCTTGTTCTGAGAAATCAGCGCAGGTTAAGGTTGATCGTTGAGCCAAGAATCACATCGCCTTGAGCCATGGGAGTGTCAAGTTCAGTGATGGGGTCATAAGGAAGTGTTGAACGTTGATTGCCATAGAAATACCACAGTCGCTATAAAGTAGCAACTGTGGCTAGATCAGTTATCAGTTATCAGTTATTTCTAATTGTAGCAGCGATCGCAAAATTTTTCCATACCCTGGCATCAATATTTTTGAGAGCCATTGGCTCAAGTCATGCTGGGACTGCTTTGAGGTCTATAACTGGGCTGTCACCCATTTGGGACTTCTGTGCCGCCAGTGAACCTGGACTTCGCTCCTTAGGCTGTCTGAATCCATCGTCGCGGGTGGGTCAGTGACCATCTATATTCTAATATAAAGCCTAACTAGAATTTAGGGGTTTTAGACCCATTTTCTTGATAAAATGAAAGCTGCACAATATCATCCTCATGTTGAATGAATGGCAATTTCTTCCCATCTTGAACAAGAAATTTATCAACAACCCCAGGTTTTACAAACTCTGTTAACCTCTGAACGTCCAATTATTCAACAGTTAGTCACAGAACTGCAAAAACGTCACATTTTTCAAGTGATGATTGCCGCCAGGGGAAGTAGCGATAATGCGGCTCGATATGCTCAATATTTACTGGGTTCGGTGAATGGATTTTTAGTCAGTTTAGCGACACCGAGTTTATATAGTATTTATCAAAAACCTCCTCAACTCCAGAATACTTTAGTGTTAGGAATTAGCCAGAGTGGTCAGAGTCCTGATTTAGTCGCCGTATTAGCAGAAGCTCGTCGTCAAAAGGTTTTAACGGCTGCAATTACTAATTTTTCCGACTCTCCCCTAGCACAACAAGCCGATTATGTGATTCATCTCAATGCAGGAGTAGAAAAATCTGTTGCGGCTACAAAAACTTATACCAGTGAATTATTAGCCATCGCTTTGCTGAGTGCAGAATTAGCTCAAAATTCAGCCTTATTAACAACCGTTTATACGATTCCTAATTTAGTTGAACAAACATTAACCTTAAATCCAGAAATCAATCGTTTAGTTGAACGTTATCGCTATATGAAACATTGTGTTGTTCTGGGTCGAGGCTATAACTATGCAACGGCTTTTGAACTCGCATTAAAACTCAAAGAATTAACCTATACCCTCGTTGAACCCTATAGCAGTGCTGACTTTTGGCATGGGCCATTAGCCATTGTTGAACCCGGATTTCCGGTCTTTGTAATTGCGCCATCGGGAAAGGTCTTACCGGAATTGCAACAACTGATGCAAACCTTACAGGAACGAGGGGCAGAATTGATTATCATTAGCGATGATCAAAAGATCTTAGAATTCGCGCAAACTCCATTAATTTTACCGCCTAATATTCCCGAATGGATTTCTCCTATTATTGCCATTATTCCCGGTCAATTATTTGCCTTGAATTTAGCTCTAACCCGCAATTATAATGTTGATCAGCCTCGCGGACTGCAAAAAGTAACGGAAACCCGCTAGGAACACCAGGAGAAAATTCCCACCCTTTGAGAGTAAATCCCGTACCTGAATCTCGATGAAGCAAAATTAAAAAAACGTTACATTGTAGATAAAAGCACTGAAAAACTCCCACAATTAAAACAGTCAGGAAATCCATGAGCAATGAGCAGAGCGTCTGTTTCCTTCTGTAAAGGGGATTTTCCAGTTTCCAGTCCTAAGAAATGAGATGTGATTTATGTTGAAAAAACTTTTAAAACCTTTAGCCATTTTCAGTTTGGTTGCTGTTTTATTTTTTAGTCAAGTCGATGGGGCGTTAGCGGCTCGAAGTGGGGGACGCATTGGGGGCGGTTCCTTTAGAACACCGAGTCGTAGCTATAATCCTAGTCCTGGCCGTTCTGGGGGAGGATATTATGGTGGGGGTGGTTTTGGCTTTCCCTTCATCATTCCTTTCTTTGGGTTTGGCGGAGGCGGGTTATTTTCCCTGCTGATTTTTATGGCCATTGCGGGGTTCATCTTCAAAAGTTTTCGGTCAACGATGGGACAAGATGAACTGGGATACACCAGCAACCCAACGGTTTCTGTGGCCCGTTTGCAAGTGGGGTTACTGGCTCAAGCCCGGAATTTACAAGGGGATTTAGACCGCATGGCCCAAACTGCCGATACAGGTTCCGCCGCTGGTCGCGCCCAAGTCTTACAGGAAGCCACCTTAGCGTTGTTACGCCATCCCGAATATTGGGCCTATGGTGATTCCCAGTCGGAACAAACCGCAATGAATTCCGCCGAGGCTAAATTCAATCAATGGGCCTTAGCAGAACGCAGTAAATTTACTGAAGAAACCCTGTCTAATGTTAACAATCAATTAATCGGTGGGGTTGCTCCTAGTGTGACCGGAAATAACGCAACGTTAGTTAGTCAAACGGGAGATTTAACCGCAACGGACAACGAATATATTGTGGTGACATTAGTAGTGGGAACATTAGGAAAAATTGAACTTCCCAAAGTAAATAGTCCTGAAACCTTACGTCAAGCCTTAAGTCGTTTAGGTTCCGTTGGAAGCGAACAATTATTAGCAGTAGAAATTCTCTGGACACCTCAAGCCAGTGGCGATACTCTCAGCACCGATGATATGTTGGCGTATTACCCCAATCTCAACTTAGTTTAATCGTAGGGTGGGCTATGCCCACCTTTTTTATTCTCATTAAAATCATAGGAGTTTAGCCATGACTGCCCTAATCAATTCTGAACAAACCATTTTAGAATTAGTAAAAACCTTAAATCTCCAACAGCAACAGCAAGTGATTGATTTTATTGAATTTCTACACTTTCAAGCTCAAAAATCAGAAAAAACTGTTGAACAGCCAGAGGAGAAAGAACCAATTTCATTTTTAGAAGCAGCGAAAGAGTTTATTGGTTGCATTGATAGTGGAATTAGTGATCTTTCTATGAAAAAAAAAGAATTAAAACAAGGATATAAAGCACTATGTCAAAACCAATTTTAATTGATGCCAGTGTCTTAGTTGCACTTCTGAATAAAAGCGATCGCTTTCATCAATGGTCAATTGAAACTGTTGGTCAACTGGCTTATCCTTTTTTAACCTGTGAACCTGTTATTACTGAAACCTGTTTTTTATTAAAAGGTATTTATAATGGCGAAGATGCTGTCATGGGATTAGTTACTGGCGGTAATCTTTTATTGCCTTTTAATCTAAGTCATGAAAGTGCCAGAGTTAGACAATTAATGAAACAATATAATAATGTACCGATGTCTTTAGCAGATGCTTGTTTAGTTAGAATGAACGAGTTAATACCCGGAAGTTCGGTATTAAGCTTAGATAGTGATTTTCGGATTTATCGTAAAAATAAAAATGAAATTATTGACTTAATTATTCCTGATCAATTATAATACAAAGCTATTGATATTTTTTCTATGCTTAAAAATTATTTTTTTAATGTTAACCAGCAGCCTCAGTTAATATTATTCTTTTCCAACAACCACCCGCAAGCAATTAACTTCATTCATCAACCCAATCATCCTGGGTCTCCAATCATAGCGAGCGCCTGGATTCAGGTGCATGATCATCATATCTCGCTTTAACATTTCTTCTTCTCCTTCGTCTCCCTGATCAAACATCATAACTCTCGCAAAATAAGGAACATCCCCCTCAATCATGTGAGTCCAAACATCGTAAGGTGCTACCGTCCAATCTACTCGCCAAACCTGTTTTAGAAGTCCTAGAAAAACTTTTTCTTCACGAGGGCGATTTTGGGAAATGAGTCCATCCAAGGCGGCTACCAATCTATTTGTGTCCATATTTAGTCCTCGAACCCTACTTTTTTATTCTTATAGAAGGCTTATTCTTGCCTTGAGAGTGATTATAATTGCTTTTTCCAAAGTCTAGCCTTAAATTTTATGAATGAATATCAAGAATGTTTGCTTTTTGTTTATCTTTATTAAAACCTGAGATTGATTCGCAGAAAATACTTAATAATAAGCAAAATCAATCATCGAGTTACACTTTATTTAAGTTTAGATATAACCTCTCATTCCCCTGACCATTATCATCTCCAAGCAGAAGTTTATAAAGAAAAATGGCAATATCTTAAAACCCGCTATTTTCCTTGGTTGATTCATTTAGCAGCTAGCCATTTAATGTTAATGACAAATTAAAATGATAATCCTGCTAATCCTAAATAGTGAATTCCTTCCGGGGTGACTTCAAACCGACAGGGTAACACTTCAACACCTGCTGAAATTGCGGTTCTTAAGAGTTGACCATAAACGGGGTCAGCGATATCTCCAGGGGCAAATTCGGTACAATCTCCTCGATTAATAAAGTATAACATCACAGCGCGATCGCCTTGTTTGACAACTTCAATTAATTCCTTTAAATGTTTTTGTCCTCTTTCTGTCACAGTATCAGGAAATAAAGCAATTTCCCCCTTACACCAAGTCGTATTTTTAACTTCCAAATAAATCGGTTTATCTTCCCCTTTCAAGACAAAATCCACACGACTTTTTAAATTCATTCCATAGGGAACTTCTTTCTTGATTTCGCTATAATTTCCTAATTCGGGAAATAAACGTTCTGTTAAGGCTAAATAAATCACCCTATTGGGTAAAGCGGTATTGACTCCGACCCAAGTTAACCTCTGACCCTGGGGGTCAACTTCTGACGTTAACTGAATTAACTCCCAAGTGTAGGGATATTTACGAGTTTTCCCGGAGTTGTGAGACACCATCACCGGGTTTCCAGGGATACAAACCCCCGTCATCGGCCCGGTATTGGGACAATGGGCGGTGATGACCTCCCCAGAGGTTAACTGAATATCGGCTAAAAATCGTTTATAGCGTTTGAGCAAAACCCCAGACTGAAGGGACGGATAGCGATACAAATAAGAATCCATGATGAACCCGTTTGAATATTGGTCAATTCCCGATTAAACTAGGGTTTGCATTTTAACCCCTGTGGATGTTTCGTGTCTGAAAAACCAAAACCATCTCGTTCATTAGTAGGAATTGCCACTATTGTTGCAGTTGCTACCCTAATTAGTAAAGTATTTGGCTTAGTTCGTCAACAAGTAATGGCGGCGGCTTTTGGTGTGGGGCCAGCCATTGATGCTTATAATTTTGCTTATGTTATCCCCGGATTTTTATTAATATTATTAGGCGGAATTAACGGCCCCTTTCATAGTGCCATTGTCAGTGCGTTAGCAAATAGAGAGCGAAAAGATGCAGAGGCTTTAGTCGAAACTGTTTCTACATTAGTGGGAATGGTTTTATTAGTTGTGACGGTGGGGTTAGTAATTTTTGCCACGCCATTAATTGATTTAATGGCACCGGGTTTAATGCTAACACCGGAAGGAATAGCCACCCGAAGTATTGCCATTGAACAGTTAAAAATCATGGCTCCGATGGCATTATTTGCCGGATTAATTGGAATTGGATTTGGCACAATGAATGCGGCGGATATGTATTGGCTACCGTCCATTAGTCCGTTATTTTCCAGTGCAGCTTTAATTTTAGGATTAGGAGTTTTAATTGGAATTTTAGGAGATGATGTTGATAGTCCGAAATATATGGTTTTAGGAGGGGAAGTATTAGCTTGGTCAACCTTAGCGGGAGCGGTTTTACAATGGATTATTCAAGTTCCGGCGATGTGGAAATCGGGGTTAGGAACCTTACGACTGCGATTTAATTTTAAAATTCCTGGGTTACAGGATGTGATGAAGGTGATGTTACCCGCTACATTATCATCAGGAATGTTACAAATTAATGTTTATACCGATTTATTTTTTGCCTCTTATATTCCCCAAGCTGCATCGGCGATGGGCTATTCGGGGTTATTAGTACAAACGCCATTGGGAATCATTTCTAATATGATTTTGGTTCCTTTTTTACCGCTTTTTGCCCGTTTGAGAGATCCTGAAAAATGGCCGGAATTAAAAGATCGCATTCGTCAGGCGTTAATTTTAACAGCAATTACAATGTTACCGTTAAGTACATTAATGGTAGCCTTAGCCTTACCGACGGTGAGAATTATTTATGAACGTTATGCCTTTAATTTAGAAGCTTCTGAATTTGTCGCCTCAGTTTTAGTCGCCTATTCAGTGGGGATGTTCTTTTATTTAGGACGAGATGTATTAGTGCGAGTTTTTTATGGGTTAGGGGATGGAGAAACACCGTTTAGAGTCAGTATTTTTAATATTGTATTAAATGGATTATTAGATTTTATTTTCGTTAAATATTGGGGCGCACCGGGTTTAGTCTTAGCAACCGTTGGGGTGAATATTGTCTCAATGGGGATGTTTTTATGGCTATTACATATTAGATTAAATGGTTTACCCTGGCGAGAGTGGAGTTTACCATTTTTGGGATTAACAATAATTAGTCTAATTTCTGGAGGAGTTAGTTGGGGAACATTACAGGGGTTAAGACTTTTAATCAGCAGTAATGATTTTTGGTTTTTATTAATGGAATTAGTGCTTCCGGGTATTGTCGGACTATTGGTTTTTGCGATATTAATTCTATTTCTAAAATTACCCGAAGTGGATTTATTAGTCTCCCGACTCCGCCAAAAGTTTCAACGATAATCAGTTACCAGTCGTAGGGGCGGGGTCTCCCCGCCCATATTAGTCAACAGAAATCAGTCATTGCTATCACGATAGGCGATGAAATATGAACTAGAAACGATTAACTCATTACTAAATACTAATTACTAAAAACTGTTGACTGAAAATGGGTAAAGGCGGGGTCTGCTGTAAGGGCGGGGAGACCCCGCCCCTACGGGATATACTATTCAGCACTCTTTCTCATATTTTTGTGAATCACCCACAGGCCAAACCCAATGATTAAACTTAATAACACAATCTTAGAAACAGGGCCTAAATATTCATCAACTAAATCATAATGTTCTCCCAACAAATATCCTGCACCTGTTAAGAAACTTACCCAAAGGGCTGTGCCAATGGTAGAATAAATAATAAAGGGAATTAACGCCATATTGTTGAGACCCGCAGGTAAGGAAATTAACGTTCTGACCCCAGGAACTAAACGACATAAAAAAACGGCTCTACCGCCATATCGAGTAAACCAATTATTCGCTTTATCGATATCTGCACCCGATACACTAATCCATTTTCCGTATTTATCCGCTAACTGTCTTAAGCGTTCTTCTCCAAAGAATTTACCCGCATAATACCAAGGAAACGCTCCTAATATTGTTCCGATAACTCCCGCTAAAATTGCGGGGACGGCTTGCATTTTTCCTAGAGCAACCGTATAACCCGCTAAGGGCATAATTAACTCAGAAGGAATGGGGGGAAACAGATTTTCTAAAAACATTAATAAGCCAATTCCTAGATATCCCAAGGAAGTCATTGTATTCGTAATCCATTCAGTCATAATCTTTCTTAAAAATTGTTGTAGGATGGGCTACGCCCATCTTCATGATTATTCAAAGAATAGGCTACGCCCATCTTCATCACCCCTAATCAAACCCCAAAATTCAACTTTTCGGTTTAAAATTTAATCCAATGGGTTTAAATTTGTTGATATGAGGGTGGGGTGATGGGCGTAGCCCATCCTACTTAGAGGGATTAGGTTCCTGATGTCCAAGAGTTGATATACTCAATTTGTTCTGAGGTGAGGCTATCAATTTTAATCCCCATTGCCACCAGTTTCAAACGAGCAATTTCTTTGTCAACATCCGTCGGAATAGAATGAATCCCCGGCTCCAAATTGCCTTGATTTTTAACTAAAAATTCACAAGCTAAAGCTTGGTTAGCAAAACTCATATCCATCACAGCGCTAGGATGTCCTTCCGCCGCCGCCAAGTTAATTAAACGACCTTCCCCTAACACCACAACGGATTTACCGTTTTTGAGTTTATATTCTTGGGTAAAGTTACGAACTTCTTTAATTTCTGTCGCTTTAGATGCCAAGGTTTTCAGGTCAATTTCAATATCAAAGTGACCGGAATTACACACCATTGCGCCATCTTTCATGACATCAAAATGTTCACCCCGAATCACGTGCTTATTCCCTGTCACCGTAACAAATATATCCCCGATAGATGCGGCTTCTTCCATCGGCATCACCCTGAAACCATCCATCACCGCCTCAATAGCGCGAACTGGGTCAATTTCCGTCACAATCACATTAGCACCTAAACCCCGTGCCCGCAGTGCTGTACCTTTTCCGCACCAACCATAACCCGCAACCACAATATTTTTACCCGCTAACAAAACGTTAGTGGCGCGGATAATTCCATCTAAAGTTGATTGACCTGTACCATAACGGTTATCAAAGAAATGCTTGGTATCAGCATCATTAACGTTCATGGCGGGGAAAGTTAACACCCCATCTCTCAACATCGCTTTTAAACGCACAATTCCCGTCGTGGTTTCTTCCGTTGTCCCAATCAAGTCGGGAATTTGGTGTTGACGTTCTTGAATTAAGGTAGCCACCACATCACTACCATCATCAATAATAATATTAGGACGATGATCTAAAGCCAATTGAACGTGGCGAGTATAGGTTTCGGCATCTTCCCCTTTAATCGCATAAACCGGAATTCCGTAGTCAACAACTAAACTCGCTGCAACATCATCCTGGGTAGACAGAGGGTTACTGGCAATTAACACCGCATCGGCGCCACCCAATTTCAGGGCGATGGCTAAATGGGCCGTTTCCGTCGTAACGTGACAACAGGCGGCAAACCGCAGGCCAGCAAAGGGTTTTTCTTTGGCGAAGCGTTCTTGAATTAGGCGCAGCACAGGCATTTCACGGCCAGCCCATTCAATCCGTTGTTTTCCTTTCGGCGCGAGGGAGGGGTCTTTAATTTCGTAGTTGATACGGGCAGTTGTTGCAGTCATTTTGTAGTTGTTTCCTAGACAGAAAAATTATTTCCAGTTTCAAGAGGATGCCAAATTTAAGCACCCTGTTGCTGACGTCCCCATGCAACCTAGGGTTCCTCGTCAAAATTAGCGATTGTTGCAATTTATTAACATAAAGCCTAGCGCGAAAGTTGTCATTAGGCCAGAGTACAGTCACCAGTCACCAGTGATTAGAATGGGCTGCGCCCATCAATCCTCTATTTCAGTTTTTACTTTCCACATCTCAGGCAACTTTATTTTGTCATACCCACGTTCTTGACAAAATGCTTTTATTTTACTAGCTTGATCCGCAGCTTGAGGAAACTCATCTTCAAAACTTTGATTCAGTAATTTCATTAATAAAGGGGATAAATCTTGAGAAAATTTACCTCGTAAACATTTTTCATATCCTGTTATAAGCTGTTGTTCGGTAATAATACCTCTTACTCGCTGTCCCCATCCGATTTGACTCATAATATTCTTGATAATTTGGGCTTCAGAGTCTCGGCAAACAATAACAATATGATCACTTTCAATTTTATCTACAATACTCTCAGCATCACTTTGCTGTAAATTAATATGTTTGACTTGAATAGCAGGGCCAAAATTAGCCCACATATCTAAACCTCCATCTGCTGCATTAGTTACTCCAACTCTATATATATGTGCAAATTCAGTCCATTCGGTTTGATCGGGAGCTAAATTTAGTAAAGCTTTTGTTAAATCTCTAAAATTATCTAATAGTTCTAGCTTTTTTGGAGATACTTTCACAGTAATTGTAGCATCTAAACTCGTTACTATAGTTTCAAAAAGACTATAAGTAATTATTTCATAGCATTTGTCTATACTACGCTTGATAGCATCTTTAACTTCAAACATCGTTAATAAATCTTGTAACTTAAAAATTTTAGGATCTAATAACTTGATTTTTTCTATTATTGCAGTAATAACTCCTTGCCTTTGAATGAAATTTTCGTATATATAATATTCTACAACACCCGGATAATTTCCTTGTTTATTTTCTCGGTCTAGGAATTCTAAAATGTAAGGAGGTATGGCCTTATCATTCCAAAGATCATCTTGGAATTTACTTGAAGAACTAGATGCTGTTCCAATCAATTTTTCAGAAACTTCATCTCGCCATGTTTTGGATAAAGTTCTATAAGTTTCTTTGTCTATAACATCAATATCACCGTGAACTCTTGAACGGTACAAAACCTCAGCCACTTGAATAGGCTTATAAAATTTATCACGAGATTTAGCTATAATAGAATCAAGTTTAGACTTAGCTTGTTTTATATTCATTGCTAGAATAAAGATAGTTGAACAAAATCAGCAGATTTCCCCGAAGAATTATTTTGTTTTTCAGGATCAAAATTGTTTATAGCGTTTAATAAACAATTCATTACCCTTGACACACAAGGAACTGGAACACTATTACCAATTAATCTGCGGGCTGTCGAATAGGAAGCAACCAGTTTAAACTCGTCGGGAAACCCTTGCAAACGTAGCATTTCTCGTTCCGTCAACCGTCGTTCTCCATTGACTAATAAATAATTATAGGATGCTCCGGCTCTTAATGCACAGGAATAGGGATAGGCACTAATATGACCTGATTTATTTTCATGCCAAATTGTCGGTTCAGTATAGGTTTTTCCCTGATATTTAACTAAACGACTATTACGGATTTTTTCAGAAGCATAATAAAACTCTGAAACTTGAGGTTCTAAAATTTCCGTTAAGGGTTTCATCGGTATTTTTTGAACCTCCCAGCGAAACGGTAAAAATTGACGATAACCGACAATAAAAATCCGTTCTCTCTTTTGGGGTAATCCACAATCTAAAGCATTTAACACTTTATATTCAACAGTATAACCCAATTCTTCTAAAACTTCAACAATAGCTTTTAAAGTCTTTCCTTGGTTATGTCCAACTAATTGTTTAACATTTTCTAGGATAAAATAACTAGGTTTTTTACTAGCTAAAATTCGAGCAATATCAAAAAATAACGTTCCTCTGGTATCTTCAAAGCCTTTTAGTTGTCCACAAATACTAAAAGGTTGACAGGGAAACCCCGCCAATAAAATATCATGTTCGGGGATATCTTTGGCTTCAATTTTAGTAATATCTCCAGCAGGTTGTTCACCAAAATTCATCTGATATATTTTTTGAGCATCAGAATCAATATCAGATGAAAAAACACATTCTGGATGAATATTTTTAGCGTTTAAAACCTGGTTTATTGCAACTCTAAATCCCCCAATTCCACAAAATAAATCAATATATCTCATGACTAATTTCGACTTTCAGTTTCTTTTTTAATTGCTTCCAGGGTTTGTTTCAAGCTATTTTCATAAATAGTATAAAATAAAGATAGGCTGGGAGTGGAACCCGGGTCAACAGTTACCTGATGCTCAATTAAAACTTGTTTAGCAGAAATCGGTTCAATTTTCCAAGTTCCTTGTAAAGCTTTCAAATCGCCATCAACCCGTTTAAAAGCAATTTGTTGAGGATAGGTTTCTGTACTAGAAATAACAACTCTGGTTTGTTGTTTAAAAATAAGCGCTTGAATTTGGTAGACTTGTTCAAATGTTTTCTGATTTCCTTCCGTTTTCAAGACTTTACTACTAATAACATTGGGCAAAAACCGATAAAAATTATTATAATCTGTTAAGACTTTCCAAGTCGTATCCGCAGAACTATTAACAACAATTTTAGCTACATATTTACCATCTTTTCCGGTTACAGTTGCTGCTTGAGTTTGACTGGCTATCAAAGTAGGATTAACTATTTCAGCAATAGCTAAAGGATTACCAATTAAATTTAAACCAAAACCTAGAACAGAAACGAATGTTGTCAAAACTTGACTGGATTTTTGCGGAGTAGAATTAAAAGGCATTGGTATTTTAAATCGGTTATTGAGGAGAGACGCAAAATTTCACGTTTCTACAGGTTTTCTTTATTATAGCAGAAAAACATCAATAAAACCATTATCTTTAAAATAGAATTTATATTCTACTATAATATCCCTGGAGGGAATGGATTTGTGTTTCCTTGACATACCCAAGCTGCCCAAAAATAGGGATGAGCTAAGGGTTGAAAATTAGGAGAATTTTTAATATCATCTAACATTAATGATCTGTGTTCAACTAATTCTGCTAGGATTTCTTCACCGATGGGAAATTGTTGTAATTCTTCAATTTTAACAGAACGAATATACTCTTGAGCCCTAATTAAAGCATCATACCGACCATAACCGGATTTTAATAAATCTAAGAATTGATTCATTAATAAAATACTGGCTTTGGTCGGAACTGACCATAAACTCATGACTAAAGTTTTGCAACCGGAGACGGCAAATGCTCGACGTAATCCTAATACTCCCTCACCAATTTTAACATCTCCTAACCCACTTTCACAAGCAATTAATATTGTTAATTCATTTGCCCATAAATCTAATACGGCGACATCTTGGGCGAATAAAAATCCTTTCCCTGCTTCCGGGGGCAGGGCGTTTTCATTTTCAAAAATGCGATCGCTATATTCAAAAAAAATCATCAAATTTTCTGGTCAAATTCTGTCTAATTTTTATCAAATAAGTTGGAAATATTAAAAACGAACGATTTTGATATTTATTAACAGCAAAAGATAGCCATTTTCTTGATTGATCAGACTTTATGGCTATTTATTATT
>CAITND010000228.1 GCA_903893625.1 uncultured Oscillatoriales cyanobacterium | reverse complement strand
TAAATGGAAAACATGAAGAATCAGTTATCAGTTATCAGTTATCAGTTATCAGTTATCAGTTATCAGTTATCAGTTATCAATTATCAATTATCAGTTATCAATTATCAGCTATGATCGAGTTGACCATGGATTGGGATCAAGAAAATCTTGATTTTCCTGTTTTCACTGATAACTGATTACTGTTTACTGATAACTGTTAAGCAGTCGGTGTTTTACGACGATTTCCACTTCGCAAAATCCCCAGACCTTTTAATCCTGTCCAACCAATAGTAATGTAGCCAATGGCTAACAATAAACTACTAATTCCAGTTCGCAAACTCGATTTCAAAGACTGGGTTTTGGCTTGTTGTTCGAGTTCTTGTTTGCGATCGCGAATTTGATTTGATAATTGATCCGGTAAATTCTCCGCTTGTTGATTGAGAAACTCTTCAATAGCTTTCGGATTCGATTTAGACTGTTCTAAAATATCTTTGACTTGCTTCGGGATATTAGGGTTAGAAAGGGCTTGATTGAGCGCGTCAGGATTTTGTACCAAGCCAGAAAATTGATCTTTAAGCTGAGTTTTTCGCTGTTGCATTTGTTGTTGAAATTGATCGCTACCGATTTGGTTTTCCAGTTGAGTTTGAGCTTGCGTGGCCTGTTGATTAATTTGTTTGAGGGCTTCGGCTCTAGCTAGACGGGTATTATTCAGATGCAAAGGAAACAGTAACAGGTACAACAGTCCCAATAAACTCGCCAGCAATGCGACCCAAAATCTTAAACTGGCAAAAGGTTTACTGGGCTTGACAGTCCCTTCTGTGGCAGTATCCATCCAAAAGGCAATAAAAATTAAGGCCATTCCCACCATAGGCACAATGCCTCGATCTACTAAATCACTGGTGACAGTAATTTGCCAGCCTCGGTTGAGAAAATTCGGCGGAATCAAAAGTACCAGATAATCCACTAGGGAAGAGAGAAGTAAAATTACCCCAACCAGTTTGAGGATGAGAGAGGTTGTAGAGGAAAATTGACGGCTAGAAGTGGCTTTCATGTTTATTATTCGTAAGCTAAGTAATGGTTAACCCAGATCGAGATCTGAGTTTCCTGATGTTTACCCTAACCAGAGCCTTTTAGTTTCAAGATTAAGATCAACAAACGTTACAATCTTAATCGGTTCAGACCTATGGTGGCGAGTTTAGATCAGTTATTGGTTGGTAGGACAGTCCCTGATCGCAACTCGCCCCTGGGCCAACACAATCCTAAAACTTAGATGACGGCTGATCTTTACACCTTAACCCAATTACAACACGACATTACCCTTCATCCTGAACGGTGGCGTCCTCTGGTGTTTACCAATGGCTGTTTTGACTTAATTCATGCGGGTCATGTCCGCTATTTACAAGCAGCCAAAGCTTTAGGGCGAGCGCTCGTTGTCGGATTAAATAGTGATTTGTCCGTCCAAACGATTAAACCCCAAAAACCCGGACATCCTCCCCGTCCCATTGTCCCGGAAGCACAACGGGCGGAAGTCCTCGCTACCCTGAAACCCGTTGATGGTGTGGTGATTTTTCCTGAAACCACAGCCCATCATTTAATTGAAACCCTGAAACCGGATATTTATGTTAAGGGGGGAGACTACACCTTAGAAACCCTCCCCGAAGCCCCCATTGTACACAGCTATGGCGGTAAAGTTGCCTTCATTAACATTGAAGTTCCTTCCTCTACCAGCGCCCTAATTCAACGGATTCTCAACGGTTAACTGTTCCCTGCTGCTTGTACAATAGTTGCAGTTGAGAATTCTGTACTCATTCAAAACCCGAAACGCCACGCCACTTGTCAACAACCCACCACTGACTTGAGTACAAGTACAGTGGGGGCTTGAAATACAGCCCTCGTTGACCAGCCTAAGTCTTAACTGACTCCGTTATTTGGGTCATGACACCCACCGGATGCGTAGCTAGTCCCCTGCTCTGTCGCTTAGTATTAAACAGCCATTTGGGAGGCAGTGTACTCAGCCTAACAAGCCTTGATAACATTGGCGAAGCTAACATTACCCTAGAAATAGGAGGGGGAGAAATCCCCAAACCCAATTAAACGCCCTACCGAGGCGGGTCTAACCAGAACAATATCGGTAGCTTCTACCAGAAAGATTGCGATTCAGGTATGCCAAAAAGAATCACCACTTTTGAAGCGCAACGGTTTCTTTTTTCTTTTGGAGATCATTATGCCGAAGTATAAACCCCTATCCCCCTTTCCTCTCACCGCTAATCGGAGTACCGATTTAGCGCATGGCTCCCAGGGGGAAGAACGATGACTGACTTGACCACTTCCCCACAACCTGACCTAATGAGTGCGGATGAATTACGCTCTCGGCTTTTTGCAGCCTCGGAAAAAGCTCAATTCCAACTGCTACAAACATTAACCCAAGGTGGGGAAACGGTTTGGGATGTTTTAATGGAGTTTTTATTAAAACAGCAATCTTATCCGCCTAGCTTAGTTGACGGTAAAGTTTATCAAATTTTATATACGGCTGCTCCGACTTCAGAAAAAGTCAGTACCTTTTTGCAAACCCATTTTCCGACGGGAATTGTTACCTTAAAATCGGAAATCGGAATTGATTACACCCCCTTACAAACATTACTGGCGCAACAAAATTTTTTAGAGGCGGATAAATTAAGTTTACAGAAACTTTGTGAATTAGCTGGAACTTCTGCGCTACAACGAAAATGGATTTATTTTTCCGAAATTGAACGCTTACCTATTACGGATTTACACACCCTTGATAGTCTGTGGAAAATCCATTCCGAAGGAAAATTTGGCTATTCTATACAACGAGAACTTTGGCTCGGTGTTAATAAAAATTGGGATAAATTCTGGCCTAAAATTGGTTGGCGCACAGGTCGTAATTGGACTCGCTACCCCCAAGAATTCACCTGGGATTTAACTGCACCCAAAGGTCATCTACCCCTATCTAATCAGTTGCGAGGGGTTCGAGTTATCGAAGCCTTGCTCTCTCACCCCGCTTGGTCAAAGTCTTACTAGATAGGGGTGTCAGTTGTTGGTTGTCGGTCAACAGCCAACAGCCAACAGCTTCTACAACCTCACCGTAAATTCTAAAATTAACCGTTGGTTTTCCAGAGAATAGGGTTGAATTTTTGACACTTGGCGAAAAGCATGAATTGCTAATCTGTAATCCCCTATTGCGGCATAACATAACCCCATCCCATGCAAGGCGCCAAAATGAATGGGGTTGAGTCTGATAGCCCGTTTACAATCTGCTAAAGCTTTCTTAAATTGTCGTGTTGTATAATATAAAACGGCTCGTCGGTTCCAAGCTTCCGCAAAATCAGGTAAATCCTGAATTAATTGGGTTAAAATCCGTTCTGCTTCCGCCATTTTCCCCGCTTGTTGACAAGCTTCCGCACGACGAATCTGTTCTAAACCAACGATTCCCTTTTGCTCAAACCATAAATGCCACAATTCATCGATGGCTCGTTGGCGAACATCCTGATCCGGATCTTTCAAATCTTCCAGTAATGATTGTACATTTAGATCATCCATAGCCTTTGATTTTTCAGCCTCCAATCCAGCATCGGTAATTTATACAAAAAATCGGAAAATCCATCTTTATTTAAGAAATAAAAAGCCGTTATTAGAAGTATAACTGCTAGTTTATCAATTCTATATATAACATAAAGGTTGAAAATTATATTGAGATTAAGTTAAGAATTATTATCAATAATATGGGGTTAACTCGCTGCATTGATTTCCCCAAGTTTCGCAAATATTGTACGACCGTTGCCGAGAACTAGCCAGAAAGTCAGTAAAGTTTTATAATGCCAGACAGACAAAATTATTAAGTAGAGGTATGTGCAATTGGATCTGGTAACTTTCTGGATGGGAAATTTAGCCTGGGGAGTCGGTTCTGTCCTGGGAGCAGAACTGGTACGAGATGTTTACCATGTCCTCGCTCATGTTTTCTCGCCCTTAATTCGTTTGCACAATTGGCATCATCGGGTCTTCCGTCCTGATTTAACCCCAGTGAGTGAACAAATTTATCGCCAAGCCCATTGGTATAATGATGTTCCTGAAGCCTGCGTGATGTTGAGCTTTAGTCTGATCTTACTGGCCATTGCCCATGTTTACACCCCCGCACAACAGGGATTTACCCTTGTGGGTTGTATTTATACCCTGAGTTTTCTGTTATCCGCCATTGCACGGGGAATGGGGATTCCCAATATAGATAAACTGACCGATTTAACCCACACTCCCGGTCAATTTACCAGTCCTCCTGCGCCCTGGATGGTGAATCGAACTTACCATTGGCGTCATCATTTTGATAATCAAAACGCTTATTTTTGTGGAACCTTTACCGTATTAGATAAACTGATGGGAACGGCACTTTCATTAAAAGGAAAAACCGTTGCAGTCACCGGAGCATCGGGAACTCTCGGACAAGCTCTGCTTTTACATCTCCATTCCAATGGTGCAAAAGTTCTAGCTCTGACATCGGGTGAACAACCCCTGAGCCTAACGGTTAACGGAGAAACAATTCCCCTCAAAACCGTAACTTGGCAAGTGGGACAAGAACAGAAATTAGCAGATTTACTGCAAAATGTTGATATTTTAATTCTCAATCACGGGATTAATGTTCAGGGTTTGAGAACAGAAGAGGCAATTTCTCAATCATATCAAGTCAATACATTTTCCTGCTGGCGTCTGTTAGAATTGTTCCTGAGTACCGTTCGCACAAATGCCGATATCGCCAAAAAAGAAGTTTGGGTGAATACCTCCGAAGCGGAAGTCGGGCCAGCATTTAGTCCACTCTACGAACTAAGTAAACGGACTTTAGGGGATTTGATTACCCTGCGTCGTTTAGATGCACCCTGCGTGATTCGTAAATTGATCTTAGGGCCATTTAAGAGCAACTTAAACCCGATTGGGGTGCTGTCTCCTGACTGGGTTGCCCAACAAATTGTTAAACTTGCTCAAGCCGATGTCCGCGATATAATTGTGACTATCAATCCCCTGACATTTATTGTCTTCCCCCTTAAAGAATTTTGGGTGTCTACTTACTTCAAACTGTTCAGTCGTAAACCTGCTGATGTGACAGCTACTGTGAATCAGTGATCAGTTACCAGTGATCAGTTATCAGTGTAAGAGTTGACTAATTTCTTAACTCTTAGTTACTAACTATTAGCTCTTAACTGATAACTGATAACTATTAGCTCTTAACTGATAACTGATAACTGATAACTGATAACTGATTCATACACTCCAATGAACAAGAGTTTTAGACTATTCCAAAGAATCAATATTTGGGGAGAAAAAAACTCCTATAAAAGTAGACTCCTTTCCCTCGGAATTTTAGCCGTTAACCTGCCTTTAATCAGTTGCACAATTTATTTGATATTTCATCCTCAATTTGCATTGAGAGGAGAATTTTTTGCGATTCTTTTTCTGAGTACAATTGCCAGCTTTCTTCTATTAAATCGTAAGATTAAGCAAATTGAACAGTCTATTATTATGGCAACAAAAGCCTTAAATTTCTATTCCGAAAAAGTAGAAATTTTAGAACTTCCTAGTAGCAATTATTATGAAATTGAGAACCTGTTTAAAGCCATTTACTATACCATTAATAAAACTGAAGAAAAATTTTTAGATGTTGAAAATATTATCTGGTCTCGACAAGAAGAATCTTTTCAGATTGTTCTGGAACAAGAAACCGCAGAAACTCATCTTCGCCAATGTTTAGGGATAGCATCTCGCCACCATTTACCCCTATGTATTGCCCTGGTTAGTATTGAGAATATCGATTTAATTGAGAATCCAGATTTTTCAACAACTCCACCTCCTGAAATTGTTACTCTAATACAACAATTACAACAGCTTTTGCGAGAAAGTGATTGGGTCGCTCATTGGGGAAATAATGAGTTTTTATTAGCTATTTTTTCGGAATTACCCGGAACAAAACTAGCAATCAAACGGATTTTCAATCATCTCTTAACCCCCGAAGAACCACCCCAAAACTCTCCACCCCCATCTTATATCTATATTGGATATACAACCGTTCAACCCAATGAACACTATCGCGCTTGTCTTGAACGAACCAATCAAGCCTTACAACAAGCCAAAACCACAGGAGAACGTTGTGTTTATTTATGAGGAATGTTGACCGTTGACGGTTGACGGTTGACCGTTAACAGCCAACAGACAACATACCTTTCTAATTCTTCACTTCCGTCATTTCAATAACACGGCCATCTAAATCTTTAACTAAAAAATTTAAGGGCCTTTCATTGCGAATTTTATGCTTGACACCTCGCAATTCTACCCGCATGAGAATTTGTTCTAAACAATCTCGATCAAAACAAACGTGACGTTCTTGATCTTTAGAGCCATAGCTTGCTCCCCCAATAATATGTAACTGAGTGTTTTTCATCAGTTGATACCATAACCCCTCAGTACCCTGCATTTTAGATGTGGCAGTGTTACCAACGCTCGTAGAAAGATACAGGGGATCAATCCCCGCCCCTAAAGTTTGTTCATAGTTATAGTAATAATGTAAAGGAACATCTGCCACAGACAGTCCTAATAAACCTTCATAAAAATCTCTGGCTACTTTCAAATCAGAAACCATGATGGTATGAACTTTCGGAGCACTGGTCAAAAACATCCACATCGCAACCGCATAAGCCCCCAACAGCATCACCATGACTCCCTGAGTGGAAAACAGACTGTCAAACAGTTGCAGTTCAGGGAAAAACGCACTTAACGGTAAGGAATGAAATGGAAAATCAATTAAATTAATGGCTATTAGCATAAATAGATTCAGAAGTAGGAAATAAACTCAACTCAAACCCATAATCGTCTTCATTCCAACGATCAAGACGATCAGCTAGTGATCATGTTAACAAAAAGTTTTGCCAACTCCTGTACAATCATCTCTTTTGAACCCAGAGATTGCAGTCGAACCATGAGTAATCAGATTAATCTGTTTGTATATGGTACTCTCAAACCAGGAGAATTTAACTATCTACGCTATTGTCAGGGACGAGTAATCGCCCAACGTCCAGCGCTCGCCTGCGGAAAACTCTATGCTCTATCTTTGGGTTATCCAGGGATGGTCGCAGGGGATGGTATTGTGTGCGGGGTGATTTTATCCTTTCCCGACCCCAATATTTTTTTTGACCTAGATCAACTGGAAGATTATCAACCTCACCGCCCTCCTGAACAAAATGAATATCAGCGACAACACATTTCCGTATTCGATCTCAACCATCAACCCTTGGGTCTAGTTTGGGCTTATCTGATGGAGATGACCAAAGTTCATTTCTATTCAGGGGTTTTAATTTCTGATGGATGCTGGACTCAGTTTAACAATTAGGGACACAGCATTGCCGTGTCCCTACAGTTCTATTTTTTTTTACTCCAATAGAAAACAACCTCTTAGTGGGTTGGCGTTGAAACCGCAGCTTTAGGAATCGGAATAATCGGTTGATCCACGCTAATGCTAACCGCGTTAGGATTGACAATCGGGATCAGAGGTTCATTCAAGGCAATTTGTAGGGGCTCGGAATTGTTCAAATTTTGAGATTGAGCCAACATCGAAACTCGTCCCCAATTTCCTGAAATACCGCCTGAAATCGTCATTACCAATAAAGCTGCGATCGCTGTTCCTCCCCAAGCTGCTATCACACGAGTTCTTTGATTTAAGCGTTGGAAAACACGGGTGGCGAGTTGTTGCACCGAAAGATGAGAAGCCGGAACAGGCGCCGCTTGTAAACGAGAACGGAGTTGGAGTAGTTGTAAGTAGATTTCTTTAATTTGGGGATCAGTATCCAGCCAAGCTTGAACTTGACGGCGTTCTGAAACCGTCGCTTCTCCATCTAGGTAGGCACTGAGGATTTGAAATTGTTGAGGGTCAAGATGATCTAATGTAGGAATTAGAGGATCTGAGTGTTCCCCAGATAGATGTCCCTGGATGGTTGAGTTAATTTGTGCTTCTGGCTCAAAATTGTGCTTCATCGGAACACCCCCATTCACCAAGTATGCAATTCGACATGAAATTAGACAGATTTAATTCAGCTTATAGTTGGGGGAAAAGCTATGAAAATTTGGGGTTAAAACCTATATAACTATTGTATCGGTATTACCCACCAATTGCATCCGCTCACCCTCCAATTTTTTAGGGATTTAGATAAACTTGTAGGTCAGCTTGTAAGCGTTGACGCGCTCTGGCGATTCTCGATTTCACTGTTCCCAGGGAAACCCCGGTAATTTCAGCAATTTCTTCATAGGCTAATCCTTCAATTTCCCGCAAAACTATTGTTGTGCGGAATACTTCGGGTAAATCAGCGATCGCATCATGAAGATGACTATAAAATTCACGAGTTGCCATATCCTCATCGGGGCCAGGACTATCGGAGGCGATTTCCCAGTCCATTTCCCCATCTTCAATATTGCGCGGTGCATCTAAAGACAGAGGCGGTTTTACCCGTTTGCGCTTGCGGAGTTCGTCATAAAATAAATTAGTGGCAATCCGGCTTAACCATCCCCGAAACTTTGCAGGCTCTTGCAGACGTTTAACATTGCGATACACTCGAATCCAGATTTCCTGGGCCAAGTCTGCTCGATCTTGCCAATCTGGAGCCAGATGGTAAAGAATCTTATCAACATGGGATTGATAGCGACGAAGTAGTTCTGTGAAGGCTGCTCGATCTGGACAAACTCCTTGTTGACAACGCAAGACTAAATCAGAGTTTGACAGTTGTTCAAGGGGTAATTGCTCTAGGGGGATAGAGACGTCAGCCTTAGACCAAGAGATAGGTATGGATTGGCTCATGGGTGGAACTCGGTTGATGAAAGATTCCGTTAGTTGATGACGCGACCCGGATTGATGGTGTTCCTCGGTTTAAACTCCTGAAGAGTTATGATACCGGGAATAGGGAATCAGTTTTTTCACCTAACGGGTGTTTTTCCCTAATCTTAGGGGAATTTTTATCCCTTGTCATGAAAAATTTCTCATCAAATCCGGGAATTCGTTGTATTAAAAGATACATTTAATTGGGTTAACTTTCAGGATATTTGGAAATAGTTATTCTAACAAACGGTTTATTGCATTCGATCGATGGTTCTGTACTGAATGGCTTCAGCAATATGAGGCGGTTTAATCTCCTCAGAACCTGCTAAATCTGCAATAGTTCTGGCTACTTTTAAAATGCGATCGCTTGCTCTTGCAGATAATCCTAATTTCCTAATGGCATTTTCTAATAAACTCTGTCCGGTATTATCTAATTGACACCATTTTTGAATATGACGACTTTGCATTTCCGCATTAGATTTTAACTGCGGTTCATCTTGAAAACGTTGAAAAGTTCGTTCCCGTGCTGTAATTACTCGTTCTCGAATACTAGAAGAACTTTCTCCTTGAGATTGTTGCAGAATTTCTTCCGGTTTTAAACGATTAACTGCCACTTGTAAATCAATCCGATCCATCAATGGCCCTGATAATTTTGCCCAATATTGTTCTCGTTGACGAGGCGAACAGGTACAGGGTTGAATAGTATCCCCATAATATCCACAGGGACAGGGATTCGTACTCGCTACTAAAGTAAATTTAGCCGGAAAAACAACCGATTGTTTGGTTCGAGAAACCGTTACAAATCCATCTTCTAAAGGTTGTCTTAAAAACTCTAAAACATCTCGTTTAAATTCTGTTAATTCGTCAGCGAATAAAATACCCCTGTGGGCTAAAGAAATCTCCCCAGGTTTCGGATAGGTTCCTCCCCCAACTAAAGCAGGGCCAGAAGCAGAATGATGGGGACTACGAAAGGGGCGATCGCTAATTAATGTTCCGCGATTTTTTAATAATCCTGCTACTGAATAAATTCGAGTTACTTCTAAAGATTCTTCAAAACTTAAAGGGGGTAAAATTCCCGGTAAACGACGGGCTAACATTGTTTTTCCGCTACCCGGTGGCCCCACAAAAATTAAATTATGTCCTCCCGTTGCTGCAATTTCTAACGCCCGTCTCGCGTGAGCTTGTCCTTTAACTTCACTTAAATCTAACCCTATTGTTATTTTTTGAGATAATAAATCCGATGCTGTTAATCTAATCGGTTGATAATTTTGGGGATGATTCAAAAAATCAGCGACATCCAATAAACTTTTAAATCCATAAACCGATAATCCCTGAACAACAGCCGCCTCTTGAACATTATCTTCAGGAACTACTAACCCTGTAATTCCCATTTGTGCAGCAGCAGCCGCGATCGGAAGCACACCCGCAACGGGTCTTAATCCTCCGTCTAAACTCACCTCACCTAAAAATAAAAAATCCCCTAATAAATCGGGTTTAATTTGTTCCGATGCGGCTAAAATGCCAATACTAATTGGCAGGTCAAAACTCGGCCCTTCTTTACGTAAATCCGCCGGAGTTAAATTAATCACAATATTTCGCATCGGGAAAGCGTACCCGGCATTTTTTAAGGTAGCTTTTACCCGTTCTCGTGATTCCTGAACCGCCGCATCGGGAAGTCCCAACACCATAATTTTAGGCAGTCCCCCGGAAATATCGACTTCCACCCCTACTTTCACCGCATCAATCCCAACAATACAGGCACTCCAAACCCTGGCTAACATGGTTTTTAACTCTGATAATTTGTTCCTTTTCTATCTTCTCCTATGATTGATACAGTACGGTTAGCTATTAACTGCAATTTTCTCAACCCCACGATAACTTATGGCTGATACAATTTTTAGCAAAATTATTCGGCGTGATATTCCGGCCGATATTGTTTATGAGGATGATTTGTGTCTCGCCTTTCGGGATATTGCCCCTCAAGCTCCGGTTCACATTCTAGTAATTCCCAAAAAAACTATTCCTAAACTCACCGATACCACATCCGAAGATCATGCACTGATGGGCCATTTGCTCTTGAAGGTAAAACAGGTCGCTGAAGAAGCGGGACTGGACAATGGCTATCGCGTTGTGATTAATACGGGCGAAGATGGCGGACAAACCGTTGATCATCTTCATATTCATATTCTCGGTGGTCGTCAAATGCAATGGCCCCCCGGTTAAATGCTTTGGGCGAGGCGTGCCCATTGGTGTCAACTTAAGGAAAATATATAGCGCGACGCAAAGCGGGATAGGGGGAAAAATCATACTTGTCTTTCTTAACCCGTTTTAACGGGTTTGTAGGGGCGAGGTGACCTCGCCCCTACGCCTGAAATTGATTTCAAGGCTTTTGGCATTAAGTTGACATCAATGGGGGTCGCCTCACTCCTACCTTTTAACAATCAAAATCTAAGTTAGGGCGAAAACGGAGACTTTTCCGGCGATGCGTTGGGCGATCGCCGTTAATTCTAAAGCAGCGGCGGAGTTAGGATCAGAGATGACAATGGGAATTCCTGCGTCTCCACCTTCTCGGACGGGCATTTCTAAAGGAATAGCACCTAGCAGGGGAACATCTAGCTCTTGGGCCGTTTTTGCGCCTCCCCCGGAACCAAAGATATCGTATTTTTTCTCAGGGGCATCGGGGGGGATAAAATAACTCATATTTTCCACAATTCCCAACACTGAAACCCCTAACTGTTGGAACATTTTTAACCCTTTGCGGGAGTCAAGGAGGGAGACTAACTGAGGTGTTGTGACAATAACTACCCCAGACATGGGAACCGCTTGGGCGAGGGTGAGTTGAGCATCTCCCGTTCCGGGGGGCATATCTACCAGTAGATAGTCTAATTCACCCCAATTGACTTGATAGAGAAATTGACGAATAATCCCATTTAACATCGGGCCACGCCAAATCACAGGCTGATCTTTATCAATGAGAAACGCCATCGAAACCAACTTCACCCCGTAGTTAAACGCAGGTTCTAGGATTTCTCCTTGGGGACTTTGTTGCACAATGACTTGAGCATCAGCCAACCCTAACATCGTGGGATCATTAGGGCCATAAATATCAGCATCAATTAAACCGACTTTCGCACCCATTTGGGCTAAGGCAACGGCCACATTCACCGCAACGGTACTTTTTCCGACGCCTCCTTTACCGCTAGAAATTGCCAGAATATTTTTAACGCCTGCAACGCCTTGACGGTCAGGTAACGCTTTTTGTTGAGGGGTTTCGGCGGTGACATCGACAACAACTGTTTCCACGCCTGGAAGTTGTTTAACCGCTTTTTGACAATCTTCAACAATAAATTCCCGCAAAGGACAAGCGGGCGTGGTCAGGACTAAGGTAAAGCTAACCTCACCTCCCTGGATTTTCAGGTTACGAATCATGTTTAATTCCACCAAACTCTTTTGGAGTTCGGGGTCTTGTACAGGTCGTAACACTTCTAATACTGTGTTGACATCAAGCATATTGAATATGGTGTTCCCAGATTAAGCGATGGACAAACGGCTATTGTAGGGAGTAGAAAGTCTATCCCTCCTCTATTATTCAAGAATTGGGGAATTCAAACTGTCGTAATATTTTGATCATAAGTCTTAAAAAGCCTTAAGTTAACTTCAAGTTAAGGTAAAGAAGATTTAGAGTCTCAGGGTTTCAGGGCAGAAGATCCCTTTAGGCACTTGACTCTAGGGACACAATACAGACATGATCATAACGCTTGGCGAGATTACAACAAATTGTTCGCCAAGTTGATGATAGGTTAAAAAAAAATTATGACAGCTTCTCAGGTATCGGAAATTACTACGCCCCAGTTGATCCCACCGACTGACTCTCAAACCCGTGTCAGTCAGTTTATGAAACAAATCCAGGATGAAATTTGTCAAGGCCTGGAACAGCTTGATGGTATTGGCAGGTTTCAAGAAGACGCTTGGGAACGTCCAGAAGGGGGCGGCGGTCGAACTCGTGTGATCCGAGAAGGCGATGTGTTTGAACAAGGGGGAGTGAATTTCTCCGAAGTTTGGGGCGAAACACTGCCTCCTTCGATTTTAGCTCAACGTCCAGAGGCAGGCGGGTATGGGTTTTATGCTACAGGAACCTCAATGGTGTTGCATCCCCGAAATCCCTATATTCCAACGGTACATCTCAATTATCGCTATTTTGAAGCCGGGCCAGTATGGTGGTTTGGGGGCGGTATTGATTTAACCCCCTATTATCCGTTTGCCGAAGATGCTCACCATTTTCATCAAACCTTGAAAGAAACTTGCGATCGCCACCATCAAGAGTATTATCCTGTATTTAAACGTTGGTGTGATGAATATTTCTATCTCAAACATCGACAAGAAACGCGAGGAGTGGGCGGGATCTTTTTTGACTATCAAGATCCACAAAGCCGACTCTATAAGGGCCCTGATCCGAAAGGAGCAGCAGCCTTGTATAGTGATGAAGTGGGAACCCCTGATCCGAGAGATTGGGATTCTTTGTTTAGTTTTGTGCAGGACTGTGGACGGGCTTTTCTGCCAGCTTATGGGCCGATTGTAGAACGGCGACGTTCCCATGAATATGGAAACCGAGAACGGCAGTTCCAATTATATCGGCGGGGTCGATATGTGGAATTCAACTTGGTTTATGATCGAGGGACGATTTTTGGCTTACAAACCAATGGTCGCACTGAGTCCATTCTCATGTCTTTACCGCCTCTGGTACGATGGGAATATGGCTATCAGCCGGAACCAGGAACTCCAGAAGCAGAACTGTCTGAGACATTCTTGAAGCCTCAAGATTGGGCGAACTGGACTGCTCCCAACTCACCGGTCTAAGTTAAACTACTGTCAGATAAGCAACCAACGCAATATCAAAAATTCCGAGGGGACAGTCAGTGATTCATATCGATCAAAAAGAACATACGACCCAGGATGGCACAAAGGTCATTGTCTTGGCACCAACAGGACGCCTAGACATCACAACAGCTTGGCAATTCCGCCTCAAGTTGCAGGAATGTATATCTAAATTGAGTCGCCATGTCGTGGTAAATCTAGGTCAAGTGAACTTTATTGATAGTTCGGGTCTGACTTCACTGGTTGCTGGAATGCGAGATGCTGACAAAGTGAAGGGCAGTTTCCGAATTTGTAATGTTCATCCAGAAGCCAAGCTGGTATTTGAAGTGACCATGATGGATTCTGTATTTGAAATTTTTGAGACGGAAGATGAAGCCCTTGAAGGCGGAGTAAGAGCCGGTTGAAGTCAAATATCTATGATTCCACACCCCACATTTGCTTTCTGTTGGCAATAGAGACGCGCCTAGGTGCGTCTCTACGCGGAAGTAAGATTTTGGGGCATATAATATTGGGCTTCTAAACCAGACTCAGAATTAGGGGAGTGGCGCAACTGAATAAACCGAGGACGATAGGGTTGATTCAGGTTAACAATATTGGCTTGTTCGGCAAATAGTACCAAACTGGGTTCGGGAAACAATGATAAATGTACCATATTTGTGTTGGGATCAATGGCAACTCCAACCCCAAATTCCATGATAGAATCAAGCAATCTTGTATCAAAAATATTTAGTCCCTTTTAAGATTGGCTTGTGAATAACATCCGCACGGTTTCAGATACAAAGCGTACTTTTTACAGTCTACACACTCGCCCCATCAATTCGATCTACCGTCGTGTGGTCGAGGAATTGATGGTGGAAATGCACTTGCTCTCGGTCAATGTTGACTTTAGCTATGACCCCATTTATGCCTTGGGTGTGGTAACAGCTTTTGATCGCTTCATGCAGGGGTATCTTCCCCAATCTGATCAAGAATCGATTTTTAATGCCCTGATCAAAGCTGAACAAGACGACCCCCAACGGTATCGGGGTGATGCTCAACACTTACAAGAATTAGCCAAAAATCTATCGGTTAAAGATTTAATTGCCAGTTTAAAGTCTCCTGCTGAGGGGGGGACGGCGACTGAGTGGCAAGGATATTTGCAGGCGATCGCAATTACTCCTAAATTAAAATACAGTCGTTTGTTTGCCATTGGTTTATTTACCCTTTTAGAACAGGCTGATCCGAGTGGGATTCAAGACAAAGCCACAAGGGAACAAATCTTAACCCAACTGGCTGAAGCTTTACACCTGCCTCAAGACAAACTGCTCAAGGATTTAGATCTCTATCGCAGCAATCTTGAAAAATTAGCACAAGCTCGGATCATGATTGAAGAAATGACCCAAGCGGAACGGAAAAAACGGGAACAACGGGCTAATCAAGCCGTTGGGGCTTCTGCACCAGATACGTCCAATTAGAGTTATAGAAGCCGGGTTTCCCAGCCTACAGGAATCACCAGAGGTTCAGATTGATCAAAGTTACCGATCAGGAACCGTGATTGATCTGAACCGATCCCCAAGACATTAATCTTGACCGATTCCCCTAACTGATGGTGCGTTCATAATTTTGGGCATAGGTTTGTAATAAGGCACTGACTTGGGACAATACGGTATCACCAGTGGAGGCTTTACCCAGAACGGTTTGATTTTGGGCTGCGCGGTTAAGGTTGCGTTCAATAGCAGCTTTAATCTGATTGGAAATCAATATTTGTAGTTCTTCTTTTGCCCTTGATCGTTGAAACTGAGCACCTTCTTCCGTTGTAGCATAAAGGGGAGGAAGACGATTTAACGCATAGGCGGCAATATCTCCCACATCTAGGCTTTGTTCGCTATTTTCTTCGATTTCTGCAACCCTAGCGATGGCTTCACTGAGGACTAACTCCTCCATGACATTAATAAATTGTTTCCGGGGTAAAACAACGACTTCACCCGTTAACAAAGCTCCCATCAACCGATCCAGAGCCATATATTCTTCAATAGACAGTTCTGAGGCGGTGTTACAAATTCGTCCAACCTCTGCCTCCATCGAGGGGGTTAGATAACCATCTCCCAATGCTTGCTCAACAATCTTTTCAATACTCATAATGCTTTTACACTTGGCATCATTGTTATGTTTTTAACTGAATCTTGCCTACATATTCCCTAAAAAAGGCTTTTTGATTTCTTCGCTGCTGGAATTCAGACAGAAAGAGGGGAAACGAGAGTTACCTGAATTGTCAAATAGGAATTAGGATACTCAGGGAATTAGGCTGAACTGAGCCATAATCAGCTTTCTGTTTTGTCAACATTGGCTAAGAATATCATATTCACCCTATGGCTACTTCTTCTAGGATACCATTGCCAAGTTGATGCCCATTTAACCTGAGTCATCCCAAAAACTCTGGCTTCAGTCCATCGCTGCATATCGCCAGGGAACCGGATCAACCGCTTGACCCTGCACATACAGTCCCCAATGCAAATGGGGGCCAGTGGAAGCCCCGGATGCTCCTACCGCACCAATGACTTGACCGGGTTGTACAAAATCCCCCTCTTTAACATCAATGCGGCTGAGGTGCATCAAAATACTCGCCACCCCTTGACCGTGATCCAGACCAATAACATTGCCATGAATTTCAAATCCTTCTGATTCTCGTCCTACGAGGGCCACTCGTCCGGCAGCAGGTGCAACCACAGGTGATCCCATTCCTCCAGCATAATCCACCCCTCGATGATAATAGTCCTCCGCAAAATCCCCGTTGTAGTAACGACGCACACCATAAATTGTGGTGATTTCACCGGAATTGGGACGTAAAAACGCACCTTTCCAATATTTTTCGGGGGTAACGAGGGCTTTAAACGCATCCACGCGATCAAATTCGTGATCGGTGCCCTGGAGTTCTTCTTTATCGGGAGGTAGCCAAATTGACTGGGTGGGAAAGGAGCGATCGCGTAATTGTACCGTTAAATTCTGTACCTGTGTGCCATCATTCACTTGTAGAGGCTTAGTTCCGGGCTGATCTAAAGGGGTAGTCGGTAATAAAGCCCGCATTCGGTTAGGGCCAATAGCAAACATCGGGTAGGTTTTGCCCTGCCAAGTAACTGTGGGTGGGTTCGGTGAAGGGGCGGACTCCAAGACCACAGAGAGAGTAGCCCCCAACTCTGGGGCGGTGGGATTCACCCGTACCTGTGCGGTGAGTGCGGGTAGAATCAGCACGACCCCAACCGTGATTAAAGCTAAAATTAACGATTTTATCCACCGAGGGACTCTGATCCTCATCTTGATCTCTCCAAGTTTGGCTGGTGATTAATCTTAAAACACCACAGGAAAATATTAGGACTGACGCCGGAATCTCTATAATTTTAGTATCCTGAGAATAAGTAACAGTCTGTTACATTTAATAGTTTAGTTTAAAATTACCCGTGCCAGAAGACTTTCGCTTAATTGTAGATTTAGTCCTTGTCCTTGCTGCTGCGACCGTCGGAGGACTTTTAGCATCGTTAATCCGACAACCCGCGATTCTGGGTTATTTGATTGGGGGAATGATTGTTGGCCCCAGTGGATTAGGCTTGATCAAAGAATTAGTTCAAGTGGAAACCCTGGCTCAATTTGGAGTCGCATTTCTTCTGTTTGCATTGGGGGTAGAATTTTCCTTTGCAGAGTTGAAAAAAGTTCAGGGGATTAGTTTAGGAGGAGGGGGGTTACAAATTGCCTTTACGGTATTAATTACTGCCCTAGCAACAGGAATTTTAGGTTGGGATACTTCTCCAATTCAAGGTATCTTTTTAGGGGCAATTTTATCCCTGTCTTCAACGGCCGTTGTCCTGAAATGTTTGATGGAACGCAATGAAATGGCGACCCCTCAAGGACAGGTGATGCTAGGGATTTTAGTCGTACAGGATTTAGCTTTAGGGTTAATGTTAGCGGTGTTACCTGCTTTAAATCAACCCCAAGGAAGCGTGATTTTTGAAGCGGTGGGGCGATCGCTTTTATTAATTGGATTATTTGCATTAGGGGCAATTATTGCGGGGATTTGGGTGATTCCTCGGTTATTACGATTTTTAGCTAAAACCGAAAGTCGAGAACTCTTTTTATTAGGAGTTGTGGCATTATGTTTAGGAATTGCACTGTTAACAGAACATTTAGGATTTTCAATTGAAATGGGGGCATTTGTCGCCGGGTTAATGATTTCTGAGGTAGAATATGCCGATCAAACCTTAACCTATGTTGAACCCATCCGTGATATTTTTGCAGCTTTATTTTTTGTGGCTGTGGGAATGCTAATTGATCCCGTCTTTCTTTGGCAACATTTAGAACTGATTATCGGATTAATGTTGCTAATTGTCGCTGGAAAAACTTTAATTATTATTCCGATTGTTAAATTATTTGGCTATTCTTGGAGAACGTCAATTATCACCGGATTAGGATTAGCTCAAATTGGAGAATTTTCTTTCGTTTTAGCCAGTGCTGGACAAAGTTTAGGGTTAGTTTCCCGACGGGTTTATTTATTAATTGTGGGGACGACGGCTCTCACCTTAATTATCACCCCGTTTATTTTGCAATTTGCTCCCAAATTGTTAGATTGGATGGAAGAAAAATGGGACTTATCTAATCTTTTAGAAAACAGTCAAAAAATTACAGATATTGCCGAAGATTTTCCCCAACAAAACCATATTATTGTTTGTGGATATGGACGAGTTGGGCGAAATTTAGTTCGACTTTTACAAAGTCATAATTATTCCGTTGTCGTGATTGATCAATCGGAACAAGCCGTACAGGAATTAAGAAATAATAACATTCCTTATTTATATGGAAATGCGGCAAGTTTGCACGTTTTAGAAACCGCAGGAGTTGATCGGGCAATCTCAATGGCGATCGCTCTTCCTGACCCTATGAGTACCCGATTATGCTTAAAGCGATCGTTAGAATTTTCGCCCAATTTAGATGTAATTGTGATCGCGGAGCGGGATAAGGATATTGAACTTCTGTATCAATTGGGTGCAAAAGAAGTGGTGCAACCCGAATTTGAAGCGAGTTTAGAATTATCCACTCATTTATTAACAAGAATGGGTTTAGCTAGGGATAAAATTCAACAGGAAATGCAAGAAATTCGTCAAGGTCAATATTCGGATTTTCGCCCTAAACAATCTCCTCAAGAAGTGGCGCGAGATTTGCAGCAAGCCACTCAAGAAATGAATAGTAAATGGTATGCGTTACCTCCGAGTTCTCCTTTAATGGGAATGACTTTAGAAGAAAGTAATATTCGTCCGATGACGGGAATTAGTGTGATGGCAATTCGACATTCTACGGGGGAAGAAATTGATTATCCTGATGGTCAAGCGCGGTTAGAAAAAGATGATAAATTATTAGTTGTGGGGGAAGCAGCAGCCTTAGCAACGTTAGATCAATTAGCGAAAGGAGAAGTTACAATTCCGGCGGAAAGTATTTCTTGTCAGTGGTTAAATATTCCTGAAAATAGCCCGGTGATCGGTAAACCGTTATCGAAATTAGATTTAGCAAGTCGGTTTAGGGTACAAGTTCAAGCCTTACGTCGAGACGATAAATTTCATCGCTGGCCGAGTCGAAATTTAGATTTAGAAGCAGGCGATCGCTTATTACTTTGTGGAAGTTTTCATGATTTAAACCAAGCTAGACGAGAAATGATTCCGATTAATCTTCCTTCCCTCAAAGCTCTAAAAGAAAAAGAAATGGAGGAGGATCTAACCCTTAAAAATTAAGAGTGTTGGCGGTTTAAAATTGAATTAAAACCATTGTCCTCCTCGAAAACGCCAGTAAGGAAATAGAATTCTGATCAGACTTTGAGAGGTGATAAAAATAGCCATCCAAACACAACTATAATGGAAAATAAATAATCCCAAATTAAATTCTATTGGAGAAATACCGGGTAAACCGATGATTTTGATCAAGGTTAGTAAAAACAAAGCTTCCCAAATTCCTGCTAATAATTGAAAAGCACCGGGCCAATCTCGATCCCAGCGAAATTTCTGAATTTTGATATAGAAAATATCCCAGAAAAAGCCAAAACAGTTAATATATCCTAAAACCCAAAAGTATATTGATCGGGGTTGATTACCCGTTTGTAACCCAACAAAGGCTAAGGTTACTAAAACACCAACGGTTGCTAAGAGAAATAGACGAGTTTGCCAGCGTCCGATTAATGTTGGAGTCATGGGGTTAAAAATTGAAGATTTTAGAAAAGATTATTGTAAATTTTTGTTAAAAGCTATCATTCTATATCCCTTTGATAGCTATAGAATATTATAATATGACATTGATAGCATTGCACCCGGATTGAGCGCCCATCGTGTTAGTTATGGGCGTTTTTTTATCACAATATTTATAATTTTTAAAAGAGTAACAGAAGAAGGCTGATTACCCCCCCAAAAAACTACTTTTCTTTGTCACTATCTCGGTGCTTTACGCCAACCCTTTTTGATCGCCTCTGACTCTGTACAAAACCAGCGTTCTCCTTTTGATGAATCAATCACAGTTGATTCATAATCTTCCATACCTGGCACATGATATAATTTATTGCCTCCACCATAGGAAATATTGCCTTTAATTTTACATCCGGGTTTGATAAGAGATTGAATTATAGGAGGAGATTGACGCGGACTAAATTCCTGAATCAAAAGTATAATTATAGCGACAATTCCCAGCTTAATAAAATTTGTGAATATACTCCCTTTAATACGCTTATTCGAGTTTAATCCCTTTAGAGATTGAACACCTTGAATAGAAGCTTTACTCGCACTTACTTTTCCATTTGCTTCAATTTTCTGCTCATACAAAATTATATCTCCGACTTTTGGGCGACGACTTGCACCCTTCAACGCACTAATATGCAAAAAAACATCTTTACTCCCATCATCGGGTTTAATAAAACCAAAACCTCGGTCATCTTTCCAGATAGTCAGTTTTCCTTTTTTCATAACAAATTTTATATCCCCGTTTCATTCAGTATAATTATAATTCATTGTGCCTTCTCCCCAAACCCAAAACCCCAATTATTCTTGAGCATTTGCCTTTCTCAACTGTTGAACAACAGATTTATAACCCTTAAATTCAGCTAACATTAAAGCGGTGTATCCGCCTTGATTTTTAGCATTAATATTAGCCCCAAACTGAATTAATAATTTAACCGTTTCCTCATAACCCCGTGAAGCCGCCCACATTAATGCTGTTGAACCCGAATCATCTTTTAAATTAATGTCTGCTCCTCGGTCTAAAAGTACCTTGACAATACTAATATCCCCCCGAATTGCTGCTTTCATTAAAGCCGTTTTTCCTTGATCTGCACAACAATTAATATCGGCTCCCGCGTCTAATAAAATTTCAATTATTTCTAAATTTCCACTTTGAATTGCAACTGTTAATACCGTTTCTCCAAATACTTTAGTATTGAAAATATGAGGTAAATTTTCAATACTAACCTGTTGAACTAAGGCTTTCAAAATAGAACGATAACCTTGCAGTGTTGCGACTCGCAGGGGAGTATCTCCCAAACGGTTTGTAACGTCAACTTTTGCTCCCCACTTGAGTAATAATTCCACCATCTCGAAATCACCTTCAACCACAGCTAAATTTAATGCTGTTTCGCAATCTTGATCACAGGCTTGAATTTCTGCTCCTGCCTCTAATAATAATTCAGTGATCGCTAAATGACCTGCTGCTGCGGCTGCCATTAACGCCGTTCCCCCATCATTATTGCTACGATTAATATCAGCACCCGCCCCTAATAATATCCTGACTAACTCAATATTTCCCCCATCCACTGCTAACATTAAAGGGGTTTCCCCTTCTCGGTTACAAACATTAACATCTACCCCGGCAGATAATAATATTTGTACCCCTTGTATGGCTTGCTGTTGTGTCGCTTGCAAGAACAATAAACCCACTTTGGGGTCAGAATTCCCAACATTGAGCAACGCCTGAACAATAGACAAATGCCCCTCAGATAACGCTAATTTTAAAGCCGTATCTCGATCTTGATCTTCAATTGTGGCATCAGCACCCGCCTCCAAAAGTAGATCAACCATCTCCGTATCGCCCTGAAGTGCCGCAGCCATCAACGCGGTACTCCCATCCTCATTTTTGGCATTAATATTCGCCCCGCGTTCAATTAACAGGCCAGCAACATCTAACTGGTGATGGGCCGCCACCAACATTAGGGCGGTCATCCCATAGCGTTTACTAGCATAGTTAACATCTGCCCCTCTGTCGAGCAAAACACGAACAATTTCCGTATATCCTTTCGTCGCCGCCAACATCAGGACACTAATCCCCTCTTTATCCTTAACATTGGGATTCACACCCTTATGCAGTAAGGCGCGGGTGTTGATCATATTCCCCATTTTAACGGCGTGAATCAATTGGCTATTTTGTTTGGTTGCTCCCATGTTGGGTTTCGGGTGTCAGGTGTCAGGTTTCCGGGTTTAGGAATTGCGTTCAAACAATTAATCTGCATCTTCGCAGGCAGATCAAAAAATATCAAGTCTCTCGAAACGATTAACAGATGGCGGGTGATTGGTGTATGCTAAGTTTCATTAAGTTTTATTGCTTGCTCAGAGAACACTATGGATTTGACAATTCCAGCATCGATTAAGCCTTGGCTAAGTTTCTTTCATCCCCTCCTGATGTGGGTTTTATTAGGATTATCCGTTTATGCAATGTATTTGGGTGTCCAAATTCGTCGTACCCGTGAAGCGGAAGGCGACACGAAAAAAGAGTTAATTAAAGGAAAATTCAATATTAAACATCACCAAATTGGTTCGGTATTACTAGCTTTAATGGTTTTGGGAACGATTGGAGGTATGGCTGTGACGTATATTAATAACGGTAAACTCTTCGTTAGTTCCCACCTATTAGCGGGACTGGGAATGGCCGGAATGATAGCCGTTTCCGCCTCCTTAACTCCCTATATGCAAAAAGGCGCGAATTGGGCTAGAGTCAGCCATATTAGCCTCAATACCGTCATTCTAGGATTATTTGCTTGGCAAGCCGTCACCGGAATGGAAATCGTGCAGAAAATTATTAGTAAGATGTAATCATTGTAGAGACGCGCCATGGTACGTCTCTACAAGTCTGTTGACGGTTAACAGTCAACTACACTCTAAGAAGCTTTCGCTTCTTCGTTGATACTAATGGGATTAACCCGATAACCGTAAAAATTAATTTGATAATCCGTAATTTTTACCCCAGTTTGTTGTTCGACTTGGGCTAATAATTCTGGGGGTAATTCAATATGGATATCTAAAATTTGATTCGTATCCAAACAATTAATATGGGAATGGGAATCGCTGATATGTCCATATAAACGACCTTCCGAACGTTCTACACACTCAATAATATTTTCACGCGATAAAGCTTCTAAATTTTGATAGACCGAGGTATGACCAATGGATTTACCCTGTTGATTCAATCGATCATAAATATCGCGTGCTGACAAATGTTCTTGAACTTGCCAAAGCAATTCCAAAACTAAACGACGCTGACGACTCAGCCTCATTCCTCTGGCTTGACAACAATTGATAGCATCTTCTAAAGAACGAATCGGTTTCACTACTTTCGCCTCAGTTTATTTAGCAAATTTTAATAGTTTTGAGATAAGGGATTAAACAATCACACTATGCTTCCATTGTATCTTAGGAATTTTAACGAACTTAGATTATCCCCGCCAAATCTAAAATTAATCTAAAATCCACTGCAACAAAGGATGATATTGAATGGCAATTACAATAACGCTAAATTCTGAGCAAGTAAATCATTTAGATCTGTCTCCAGTTCAAACTGTCATCGATCCCCTCCTCCAAAATACCGCTATTAACGCTTATGAACAGCAAATTAGCTTCGTGATCGACTATTCCCGTGACCCAGATGACCCTAGAGAAATTTCAGAAGTTCCTGAAGTCCGACTCTGGTTTATTCGCCTAGATGCTTATTATCCTTGGCTTCCCTTTTTTCTGGACTGGAAATCCGGTGAATTAGCCCGTTACGTTGCGATGCTAGTCCCCCATCAATTCCATCGTACCGAAGGCATCCAATATAATCCCGAAGCCCTAGAAATCTTTTTAATGCAAAAGATCTTTATCCTCGACCACTGGCTAACCCAACACAACATCCCCAGCAAATCCCGCCTCATAGCTCTGGCCCAAATGCTCGGCTATGACCTCGATGATACCTTCTTTGAAAATATTGTTAACGGTTGACTGTTGGCTGTTGGCTGTTGGCTGTTGGCTGTTGGCTGTTAGCTGTTAGCTGTTAGCTGTTACCGAGCGAGGACGCTCACACTACTTACTCCCCCTGCCTCCCCTGCTCCCCCTGCCTCCCCTGCTCCCCCTGCTCCCCCTGCTCCCCCTGCCTCCCC
>CAITND010000227.1 GCA_903893625.1 uncultured Oscillatoriales cyanobacterium | reverse complement strand
ATATCAGTAATCAGTAATCAGTAATCAGTAATCAGTAATCAGTAATCAGTAATCAGTAATCAGTAATCAGTAATCAGTAATCAGCCAACTGCCAACTGTTCACTGTCAAAACCCTATACTTCTTTAATATCTTTTTGTTATACCAAGTTTTCCGGGCTAATAACGTAAATTTACTTACAACTTACCCAGATTTTTTGATTTTAATGCAGATTTTGGAAAAATTCACAAGTAGGGTTTTCTCTACCTCAAAAATGAGAAAAACTTTAATTTTTATTACAATTTTCAGCAATATTTGTATTATTTCTTAAGGTTTTAGGTCTGTAGGTCGATTGCAATTTAACAACATTTGTGATTCTTCTTCAGATAGATAAATCGGTTCTACGGAAATATGGGTTAACCATCGTTGAAACGATCTTCCCCCTCCCCTGGAGCCATAAATGCTTGTAAATGGGAATAAGCAGAACGGCGATAAAATCCACATAACGGTTCCCATCGAGACTGACTTTGAGGAACAACCGCTAAAACCGTATCAGAAACAACCGTTAAACGACTTTGCCAGTGTTGAATCATTGATGCTTCTAATATCGGTAAATCACAGGCTAATAACCAAATCCAATCAAAGGGAATTTCTAATAATCCTTGGGACAACACAACTAATGGCCCTTGGTTCTGTTCCGTCTCTAATAAAACTTCGTAATCCTCCGTTAATAACGTTTTATAGCGTTCTGGCCAAGGTGTAGCAATATATACTTTTTGGCTACAAGCTGCCGCGACTTGATACACTCGCTGAAGCAAAGGTTTTCCTTCATAAAGAACAAAAGCTTTATCCTCACCCATGCGAGAACTTTTGCCCCCTGCGAGAATTAAAGCAGCAATTGAGAGATCATTGATCATTGTTCTTCAGGTGATAGTCAGGCTTCAAGTTCTCTGCTCTGTGAACAAACCCATACCGGGTTGACCAAGAACAGCAATTCAGTGGTTTAGAAGGAATGTTGAATCTCCTGTAATTTAGAATGTATTTAACTCTAAAACTGCATTTAATTTTGCTCCAGCTTGGGTAAACTTTTCTTGAACAACTATTATAATTGTAGAACATTTATGCAATACTTTAACTATTCTTCCCTGATTAATGCACCTGTAGAAGTCGTTTGGGAATTTCATACCCGACCGGATATATTGCAATTGTTAACCCCCCCTTGGCAACCTGTGGAAATTGTCAGACGAGAAGGGGGTTTAGATGTGGGATCAATTTCCGAATTTCGCCTATTATTAGGGTTTATTCTGGTGCGATGGGTAGCAGTTCATACTGAATGTAAACCCTTAGAATTATTTACTGATGAACAACAACAAGGAATTCTGGAAAGTTGGGTACATCGACATCAATTTGTTGCTGAAAATGGCAAAACTCGCCTCACCGATGCGATCGCTTATTCTCTACCCGGAGGAGAATTTGCAGAACAAATATTAGGCTGGTGGGTCAATAGTCGTTTAGAAGATATGTTTCGTTATCGTCATCAAGTTACAAAAAAAGAATGTGAAAATTGTTGACTGTTAACAGTCAACTGTTAACAGAAACTCAAAATTTTGGAGATCAGGTTTTATTAGCTCGAATGAGTTGATAGGAACCTGCTTGATCAAGAATTTTATATTGATTGGGTTTTAATCCGATATTAGTTAATTCACGGGGATGTCCAAGAATTAAAAGGGTTTTAGGCGAAGAATTTTGAACCTCTGGGCTGTTAATATAGTTAATCGCATCGGTCGGTTCAGAAGAGTATTGAACTGGATTTTGAGTATAAAAAACTAAACTGGGTTTTTTAAAGCCAACCATCATTAATTCTTCTCCTATTTGTCGCTGTTGTACAACGGTTTGAGCGAGATGTCTTAAAGGTTCTTGACGATGGTGATCGAGTAAATTATAGGTAGGAGTTGCAGCCCAGACAAAAAAAGCGATAAACCCAAAAAGATTGAGTAGAAAAATTCCTGAAATTCGACCTTTCCACCAACTTAAGATAATTCCAATTGCAGTAATTATCCAAATTAAAGCGGATCGATTCAAGAGTCCAGAAGCTTGCAAATCTGCCCTAAAATCGGGCATATCTGCATCATATCCTATTAAATTTTTACTGAAATAACTTCCAACAGAAGCCATAAAAATCAATAAAATATTGAGAAAGATAGAGAAGGAAAAAGCTTGAGGATAATCTTGTAAAGCCTTAAATTCAGGTTTGGCTTTTGTTGTTCTGATTCTACCATCCCAAAATAGAGAGACTAACAAAGCTGAGGCTGGAATTAGGGGTAAAACATAACTGGGAAGTTTTGTAACCGCTAAAGTGAAAAAGAGAAAAATTACAGCAAACCAAACAATAGAAAATAATTGCAGTTGTTCAATGCGAGTTTGACGTTGCCAATAGTGGCGTTTCCAAAATTTTGTTGAAGAGATCGCCACAGGTAAATAAACAGAAAAAGGTGCAAATCCCACTAAAACTACGATAAAATAGAAATACCAAGGAGCAGCATGGTGATTGACAACGCTGGTAAATCGTTCAAAGTTATGATAACCAAAAAACGAGTTGATATAGCTTTGACCATTAATTAAAGTAACTAAAATATACCAAGGAAGAGTAATTCCTAAAAAAATTAATCCCCCTCGCCAGGGGTGCATTTCTTGTAAAACTTTGCGTACTTTCCCAACATAAATTAAAAATAAACCTATAATTAAAAGAGGTAAAACAATCCCGACGGGGCCTTTTGTTAACACAGCTAAAGCTGCTAAAATATAAAAGGCTAAATACCAAACATCAGACGGATTCAGACGTTGATTAAACTGCTTAAACGTTAAATCAGGATATTCTTTAAATCCTGATTGAGATATTGCATCTGGACGGGTTGCATATCCCAGAAAAAAAGCCAATAAAGTCGAACCCATACAACCCGTTAATAACATATCCGAAACCCCAATTCTTGCCCAAGCTAGAATTTCAGGATTAAACGCCATTAATACTGCTCCCATCCAAGGTAAAGGGTGCAAAATAACGGTTCTGAAACAAGGTTTATAAACGGAAAAAATACAGCCTAGTTTTGCCTGATCTTTAACCGCAGAGCCTTGGGTTTGTTGAACATAATAACTTAAGGTATAAAATCCCAAACTAATTAGAATAAAAGCCGAAAATGCCGAAGGAAGACGGACTCCCCATTCATTAACTCCGACAATTTGGTAAAAAATTGCCATTAACCAATAAATTAAGGGCGGTTTATCAAAGCGAGTTTCTTCATTAAAATAGGGGGTAATCCAATCCCCCGTTACTAACATTTGACGGGACGCTTCTGCAAATAAGGGTTCTGTTTCATCCAGTAAACCCATATTTCCTAAATTCTGAAAAAAAGCCAACCAACTTATTAAACCTAACCCCAAAATAACAATCAGCCAAGGGAACCAACGGGTTTTAATTTGATCTGAAAAAAGGGTTTGAATCTCTCGATCTGAACTTAGTTTCATTGTTGACTGCTGACCGTTGACTGTTGACCGTTGACTGTTGACCAACAACCGCCAACAGTGAACCGCCAACCCAGATATCGATTAGTTATTATCACTTATTAAGGGAACAGGGAACAGAAAGATAGGGGGAGTAGGGGGAGCAGGGGGAGTAGGGGAGGCAGGGGGAGCAGGGGGAGTAGGGGAAGCAGGGGAAGCAGGGGGAGTAGGGGAAGCAGGGGAAGCAGGGGAAGCAGGAGATAGTTTTGGGGGAGTAATTCCAGATTCAGGATAGGGAACAGGGGTTCTGGCTGGGGAAGATGACGTTAGAACAGAGGTTTTAGGGAAGGCTGTTGATAGTGCGATTCGTTTAACCTAAAATTAGCGATTAAACTGGTAAAATTATTAAAGGTTGAATCTGTATCCCAAGAGCCGGGGTAATAAATTCTTCCTGTGGGGGGGGGAGTGTATTTTTCGTTCACTTTTGGGAAATAGAGGGGAAAATCAAATTAATTTTTTTGTAAAAGACTGGATTTCAAGTGACTATTGTGATTGAAAATAATAGCACTTGCTATCAACCCTCCCCTGAGAATACAGCCCAAAAATCTATTTTTTGACTACTGTTTATTACGTCAGTTAACTTATGTCTGAATTTCAGGATTTTCTAAGACGAAAAGTCGCCTACGTTGCTATCGGTGAATTCAAACCGGGTAAATTTAAAGAAGCTCAAACGTTATTTGAACAAGCCGTAGCCACTTATAAACAAGGCTTTCAAGGAGCTTACTTACTCCAAGAACCCGGAACAGATAAAGGAATTGCCATTATTTTTTGGGAAGATATTGGCGATATGGATGTATCTGATAATCAAACAGAAGCCTATCAAGCCATTATGAATGAAATGGCAACTTTATTTATCAAAGCACCCACGACATCGTTTTATGAAGTCAATAGTGCTATTCGTTTAGAACAACTCGCAGAAGCGTTACTGCAATAAAATTCTAATTGATTTCAACTATAATTTGTTACGAGTATGTTCTGCTGCTCGTAATAAATTTTGTGCTTCTGTACTAACCGTTGTCCCTGCGGGAACCTGTTCTAAGGTGCTAATAATATCTGTTAATTGACCAATTAAAGAACCTATATCGGGGTCTTTAGAACGGGCTAATTTTTGCCATTGAGCAATGGCAGATTTTGCCTGTTTAACCGATTCAATTGCTTCTTTTTCCGCTTCTAACCGAGTTTCGATAATCCCTAAATTCAATTGATATTCTGCTGATTTTTTCTGAGCTTCTGAATAGCTGGGGTTCTCCGTCGGAACTTGTTCTAAACGACGAATGGCTTCTTGCCATAATTTAATCACTTGTTGCCATTCTTGAGCAGTGTGAGGCGGATTTTGAGAAGCTTTTGCCGCTTGACTGGCAAATTGCATCGCCGCATCAATTAAAGTATTTCCTTGAATACTTCCCGCGACAAATCCAAGCTGTTGTTGAAAATCTCGTTGCGCCGTCCCTAACTGTTTTTCGGCTAATTTTCCGGCTAAGGTTTGGGGGGGAATTTTCTCTAATTGATCAATAGCTGTTTGCCAAATAGCAATGGTTTTTTGTTGTTCATTTCCAGGAGGAATTTTTTGGAACTTTTGTTGCGCCTCTTTAATAGATTGTTCGGCTTTTGTGTATTCCTGATAGGCATTTTGTTCCTGAAAAATCTTAGATTCCATCCGGCCCACATTCTTGCGAGAGCCTTCATATTCATCGAAGGTAAATCGCCAAATGCAACCCATAAATGAACAGTATGCTTGAGGATAATAGCCTAAAAACCAAACAGGTAATTGATCCAGATGCTTTTGAGCTTGTTTAACTTTTTCAACCCCTAATTCAATATCAGTAATCGCTGTTGCTTGATTAATTAATTGATCGGATTGTTCCACTAACGACACCGCTTGTCGATAGTTATAATCCATATTAATATAACTCGGAAGTAATAAGATCGGAAAGGTTTTAGCGACCGGAAAACGAATCATCGGGTAAGGTAAATTAGCCAGAGCCACAATTCCTGTTAATCCGCCTAAAATTGCCGTCCCCCAAATCAATTTAGAAAAAATTCCGGGGGGATGATTAGCTTTTGCTGCTTGTTTTAAAACGGTTTCGCTAAAACTGGGAAATTGATCAGAAATTAAGTCTCGCAATTCATCTATAGTTAGGGGTTCTCCCGATTGTAATCTCATTTTTTCCAATCGTTTCAGAACAATTTTTCCCCCCACTTCTCCCACTAAATCCTTTTGAGCACATTGTTTAACTTCTTTGTTTAAAATTTCAAAAGCTTGATCATAGAGTCGTTTCATTACTAATATACTCCTAATTTTATAGTCGTCGCACCAACCTAGACTTGTGTTTATCTTTTTCTTTCTGTTCCCTATTCCCCATTCGTAATTCGTAATTCGTAATTCGTAATTCGTAATTCGTAATTCGTAATTCGTAATTCGTAATTCGTAATTCGTAATTCGTAATTCGT
>CAITND010000226.1 GCA_903893625.1 uncultured Oscillatoriales cyanobacterium | reverse complement strand
ATACAGGTTGTTTACCTTTCCTGTTACTGGATATATTAACATGGATTGGAGAAATATTCACGGGGAATAAATTCCCTTGGGTCGCTTTTCATCTCAGGTCTGAAGACACTGAGTTTTCAATCTCCCAGATATGTCTTATAACTGTCCAGAATGTTTTTCTACCACAATCTGATAACTAATCGCTAATCCCATGCCCGTACCGGCACCAATGGGTTCCCGTCAAAAGCGAATTTTTCTATAACAATATTCTACGCATTCCCATTGAATTTTAGGGAGCAGGGGAGGCAGGGGAGGCAGGGGGAAGCAGGGGAGGTAGGGGAGCGTCCTCGCTTGCTAACCGTCAACATCCTGAGATTGTTCCTGCATAAACCCAAGTAATCTGGGATGATGGAGACAGTATTTTTCTATAGTGTCATCCTAATACTGGGACTATTCGTGAGGCGAATGATATGGAGGTTAATGAATTATTAAAACGCTATACAGAGGGGGAGCGGTTGTTTAGAACCGTCAATTTAGTTGGAGTTGACTTAAGTGGTATTGACCTCAGTGAAGCCATTATTGCTAGGGCCAGCTTGGAAAATACATCCTTAGTGGGGGCAAACTTAACGGGGGTAAATTTTCGAGAAACAAAGTTTATGGGTGTTGACTTCACCGATGCTAACTTGAGTGATGCCAATTTAATCGGCAGCTATTTGAGCGATACGAAATTCAACCGGGTGAATTTGACGGGGGCGAGTTTACGGGGGTCTTCTTCCAAAAACGTTACCTTGACTCAAGCCAACCTGACGGAAGCGAACCTCACGGAAGCCAATTTTAGCCAAGCCAATTTTGTCGGGGCCAATCTCACCCATGCTACGTTAGTCCGAACAAATTTGATGAAAGCCAATCTTACGGGAGCGATTTTAGAAAGTGCTAACCTGACCAACGTGATTATGCGAGAAACCACGTTAGAAGGCGCGAACTTAACGAATGCTACATTGAGTGGGGGAATGATGATTGGAGCCAACTTTCATGAAGCGGATTTAACACGAGTGACGATGATTGGGGCTGATTTAAGTGAAGCGAATTTGAGTGAAGCTAACCTCCGAGGTGCTAATGTGACTTGGACAACTTTACGCGGTGCGAATATGAGCCGAGCCAGACTCTACCGCACAAAATTATCTTGGTCAAATTTAAGTGGTGTAAATCTGATTGAAGCAATTATGATCGATACCAAATTGGATCGAGCCAATTTAAGAGATGCGGATATGAGAGGTGCAATTTTACCCAATAAGTAGGGGGTGAATCCTGTGCCAGTGCGTTTTTGAATCGAGCTAAACTGAGTGGAGCGATTCTCAAAGAAACCCAAATGACAGAAGTTAATCTGAGTTCCGCCTATTTATTGGAGGTTGATCTTCAGGGATTTGACTTAAGTGGGGTGAATTTTTCCCAAGCTCTGATGACCAGAATTAATTTACAAGATTCTGATTTAACGGCTGCCAACTTAAGTCAAACTCAGTCTTGCGAAATGCTTATCTGTGGAAGGCTGATCTATCAGAGGCTAATTTAGAAGGGGCAAACCTCTATGGTGCAAGTTTACGGGGAGCTAACCTCCAGGGGGTTAATTTAACAAATGTTAATTTAGCCGGAGCTACGCTTCCCGATGGGACGATTTATAAAGCTTAATTTTTAATTCTCTTAAATCTTTATATTTTAACATTTTAAACAGAATCAAACAATCCTTTTTTTTATCAGAAAAATGGGTTTAAAACCTCGTCCTTCTAGGACGACTTTTTATTAAGATAAATAACAAAACTACCGAATTACTGCGAATTACTGTGGTTTTCTGTTAACATATTAGTGGTTGTGAAAAGACCCGCCCGAATCAAAGATACTCCGAAATAAATAACAAGGTTGAAAGTCCTGTGGGGT